>JBATXP010000191.1:0-21128 GCA_049673465.1 Litorimonas sp. | reverse complement strand
CCCGAGCAGCGTTTGAACTACGACATTCTCGGCTTCGTCCTGGACCAGCGACAGCGCCTTGCGCCGTTCGACGCATCCCGCCTTCCCTTCGTCAACGATAGCGGATTCTTCAACATAATGAGCTATGTGTCGCGCCAGACCCGGTTCGACCGGGCGGACGACTACGAAGCCTATGCCGCGCGTCTGACGCAGCTGCCGCGCTATTTCGCCCAGAACCGCGAGAACATGCGCCGAGGCATCGCCGACGGCTACACGGCCAGCGCCGACATCCTGCCGGGCGTGATCGACACGGTGCGCACGCTGGCGCAGGGACCGGTCGAAGACCACCCTCTCTACACGCCCTTCGCCGACATGCCGGCCCGAGTCGGCGCCACCGAGCGCGCCCGCCTTCAGGCGCTGGGCCGGGCCGCGCTGAGCACCTCCGTTCTGCCCGCCTATGCCGAGTTGCTGGAGTTCTTCGAGACCGAGTATGCGCCCGCCGCACGCGAAACGGTCGGCATCGGCGCCAATGAGCAGGGCCGCGACTATTACCGCGCCCTGACGCGCAACTTCACGACGCTCGACCTGTCGCCCGACGAGGTCCACGCCATGGGCCTGCGCGAGGTGGCGCGCATTCGGGGCGAGATGGATGCGGTGATCGCGGAGACCGGCTTCACGGGCGGCTTCGCGGCCTTTCTGGAGTTTCTGCGCACCGATCCGCAATTCTACGCCCAGACCGAGCAGCAGCTGCTGGAGCGCGCCGCCTGGCTGGCCAAGCGGCTGGACGGCAAGATGCCGGAATTTTTCGGTCGCCTGCCCCGCCTGCCCTACGGCGTCATCAAGGTGCCGGACGAGATCGCGCCCAACTACACGACGGGCCGCTATTGGGGCGGGTCGCCCGAACAGGGGCGGGCGGGCAATTACGTCGTCAACACTTACGACCTGCCGCAGCGCCCGCTCTACAACCTGCCCGCTCTCACGGCCCATGAAGGCGTGCCGGGCCACCACCACCAGATCGCGTTGGCGCAGGAGCTGGACGACCTGCCGGAGTTCCGGCGCTCCTTATACGTGACCGCCTATGGGGAGGGCTGGGGCCTCTATGCCGAGAAGCTGGCCGCCGAGATGGGGCTCTACGACACGCCCTATGAGCGTTTCGGGCAGCTGACCTACGAGATGTGGCGCGCCTGCCGCCTCGTGGTGGATACGGGCATGCACTGGCTCGGCTGGAGCCGCGAGCAGGCGGAAAGCTGCTTCCTGGAGAACTCCGCCCTGTCGCGCTCCAACATCCGGACGGAAGTCGACCGATATATCAGCACGCCAGGCCAGGCGCTGGCCTACAAGGTGGGTGAGATGAAGCTGCTGGAACTGCGCGAGCGCGCGGAGGCCGCGCTGGGCGACGATTTCGACATCCGCGCCTTCCACGATGCCGTGCTGGAAAAAGGCAGCGTCCCCCTCTCCATCCTAGACCGCCAGATCGACCGCTACATCGCCCGCGTCCGCATCGAGGCGATGGGGGGATGAGGGCGGCGCCGGAATGACACGCGCTTCATCCTAGCTCGTTATCAAACGAACGGCGCGGACCGGATTTGGGTCAGCTTTCCTCTTCCGCTTCACCAGTTGTATCCTCGCTCTCTTCCACTTCGGGCTCCGGCTCGCGCTCGCATTGGGCGGCGTCCAGGATCTCGCGGGCGCCCGCATGTCCGGACTCGGCGGCGGAGGCGAAGTGGGTCGTGGCCGCCTCCGTCTCGCCGGTCTCTTGCAGGCGCAGGCCCAGCTCGTAATGGGCCGGGGCGAAGCCCTGTGCGGCGGCTCGTTCCAGCCACTCCACTCCGCGACCTTCGTCCAGAGCGCCCGCGGTCGGATCCAAACGAATGAGGCCCGCATGGTAGGCGGCGATGCGGCTGTCCTTGCGTGCGGCTTGTTCGAACCAGGGAAGCGCATGGAGGGCGGATCGCTCGATGTCGCCCACGCCCTTTCGCAGGAGATCGCCGGCCTTGTAGGCGGCTATCTTGTTGCCGTCGCGCGCTGCGCGCTCCAGTAGGGACAGCGCGTCCTTGGCCCGGCCGGTCTCAAGCAGGATTTCCGCCAAGAGCGGACGGGCCGGTGCGTGGCCCATCTCCACCGCCTTGAGATAGGCGGCCTCCGCCCGCACCAGATCCAAAGAATCCCCCGATTCACGATAGACCTCCGCGAGGGCCATCGTGGCGGAAACATTGCCATGGTCCATCGCCGCGCTCAAATGGCCGATGGCTTCGCGCGTGCGGCCCTGTTGCAACAGGAGTTGCCCCAATGCAGCCTCGCTGCCTGCATGGCCCATCGATACGGCTTGGCGATAGGCGGCCTCGGCCTTGCCGGGATCGTGCAGGGGGCCATCCGCCATGTAGAGGATGCCGAGCTGGCGGAAGGCCGTCCGAATGCGGGCCTTGGAGGCGGCGAGGAGCCACCGTTCGGCGTCTCGCAACTCGTCTTCGCTGATCGCCTCTTTCGCCAGCGCCATGCCAAGCTCCAGCGCCCCTTGTCCATGTCCGGCCTCGGCGGCGAGGCGCAGATAGCGCATCGCCCGGTCCGCATCGCCCTGTTTGCGCGCATATTGCGCCGCCTCGATGGCGGCGTCGGGCCAGACCGGGTCGAGCGCCGCATCGTAATAGTCGAACGGTTTGACCTCTGCCTCTGGAGACCGGCGAGCGGCGCGGGCACGGATGACCGCATCGGCCTTGCCGAGACGCTCGACCGGCTCGCGGCGCACGGTCTGATCGAACAGCGTGTCGCCGCCGACCGTTTCGAGAAGGCGAAATCCGTCTTCCGTTTCCTCCACGACCCAACGGCTCTGAACGCCGTGCAGGGTCGCCTGCAGGACCAGGCGGTCCGGTTCGGCCTCCAGGATTTCCAACTCGGGAATATCCTGGTCTTCTCCCAGAACCGCGACGGCGGTGGCGATCACCACGCGGGGCGTCGCCGTTTCCGGTCGGGCGCAGATTGCGTCGGACGGCAGGAGCAACAGGGGCGACGGCGACATCCAGCCTTCCAGCCGGGGTTCGGTTTCGCCCCGGCGACGCTGCACCGATAGCGGCACCGAACCCGTGATCCGCACGCCGATCTCGTAGTCGGGCCGGGACAGGCAGTCCGATATCCATCCCACTGTGTGCCGATTGAAGGCGCTGGCCTCCCTCGGGAAGTCGGGCAGGTCGCTCAAAGTCTTGACCGGAGCCCGCCCGCGATAGCTGCCATCTTCTCCATCTTCCATTTGCCAGGTGGGAAAGAGCTGCGTCCACTGCGTGAAGTCCCGAGGGCGTTCCAGCAGATCGGCCAGCCTATCGATGATCACCATGAACCGGCCGGGCCGGAACAGGGTCAACCGCCCGTGGTCCACCAGCGGTTCGCGCAGCTGCCTGCATTCGGTGACGATCAGGTCGTCCCATCGGGCCAGAGCCGTCATGGCGGAGTGGTATTGCGGCGTACGGCGGCGATTGTCGCTGCTTCCGTCCACTTCCACGCCATTATGCGCGTGGACGGATTCGACGAAGACGCGTTTCGGGTCGGAATAGAGATAGCCCGCCTTGTTGAGCTCCGACCCGGATTTGGTCTGTCCTTCGTAACCGTAGCGGCCGCCGTCCGACAGGATCGGCATTCCGTTCTCGGCCCAGTAAACGCTCATGTCGTCGCATTGCTTGTGGACCAGGCTGTGAAACTGCGCGGTTTGAGCGAAATAGCTGCTGCGGTCCTCGTCCCAGGATTTGTAGGCGACGAAGCCGGTGGAGCGGCCCGGATACCATTGTTCGAAGGCGGGCCGCGATTCGCGCTCGAACAGGGCGCGCATGTCGTCATTGAGCAGGGACAGCCGACCTTCCAGGAAACCGAGATCGTGTTCAATGCTGGCGAGGCGGGAATCCCCGAACGGCACGAGCAGGTCGTTGGGCTGGAAGCAGGCCGACATGCTGCTCTGCATCCGGTCGAACACGCGCGACAGCTCCGCCTCGCCGGGATCGCTCGTCTCCAGCCACGGCGCCATGTTCACGAAGGACCGGAAGATGAAGCAGTGATAGAGCGGGGAATGTTCGAGCAGCATGCCGTCGTCGCTGATGGCGCGCGACAGGTAATCGCGGGTCCGCTCCACGGCGACGGTGCGCAACGCGTCCGGGTCGCGGAAGGCGAACGGGGCCTGCGCCACGAGGGCGAACAGGCCAAGGGACTGGTAGTAGCCGTGATTGCTGTGGGACGACCACAGGTCCTGGCGAATGAGATAGGCCGCATGGTCTTCCGCCAAACGCAACAGCATTTCCAGCCGGGACGTCAGGTCGCCGCCAGTCAGGCGCACGCGGCGCAGGACGTGACCGATCAGGGCCGCCCTCAGCCCCGTCGCCATGTCGTACCAAGCGAAGTCGTTGACCAGGTTGGCCCCGACGGGATTGTCGGGATCGAAGCTGTAGTTTCGCTCCCAGTCGGCCATGAAGCGTAGGACCCGCTCGAGTAGCGGGCGATCCCCATCGCGCTCCTCCTCCCAGGACCGGGCCAGCATGGGCACGAAATACATCCAGGCATTCAGGCGGTAGCGCACCGATCGGGACGGCTCGGACTGCGCGTCCCAGTCGCAGAGCAGGACGTCGTCCACCTCCTCGACGACGAAGCGTTCGACCATGTTGCTGCGGTGGATCTTGACGCCCAGATTGATGAAGGGCGGCCGGTCGGGGTCCACGACATCCGCGCCCGCCACGACGTGGCATGGCAAGGTCCAGCCCTGCGATTGATCATTCGTCGGCATTTACCTGCCCCAACCCGTCACTTGCAGCGTGTGAAACCAAGCGGAAGCCGTGCCAGCCCACCGAACGTGTGGGTGGTCGACCGTTTCCGATTGCCGTGTATGACCGCGCCTTCAAGTCCCCTCTGCGTCGACATCCGTCGAAAGGAAAGCCCCGACCGAAAGACAGGCCGCAACTTCGGGAAAGCGGTTTCCCCCGCGGCTTGCAATGGTTTCCAGCAATTTGGTGACATAGCCGTCACCACCCTCTTCGCGGCACTTCGGGTCGCGCAGGACGAGGGCCGCCGCCCGGTACTCCCCGCACCGGTAGAGAGCGTTCGCATAGCGCCGCAACGTGTTGGGCGTACCGCCCCGCCCGAGCAGGATCGCATTTTCCAGTAGTTCGGCCTCGCGCGCATAATTCTCCGCCTGGCGGGCCTTTTCCGCCGTGCGGAGGTAGGTCCGGATCGTCTTGCCCTCTTCGGTCAACTCATGGCGCGCCTCTTCCAAGGCAACGTCCGGAAATTGCTGCTCCTCCGAGGTCCGAGACGTCGAACGCCTGATCTTGTATTTCATCGTCCCGACCTCCTAAGTCGCCCGAGTGGATCGCCTGGAGGACACGTCGACGCCGTCCCGCTCATCGACCATCGAAACCACTTGCTCGAACACGTCCCGCCCAAGCGCGCTCCAGTCGCGGTGTTCGACCAGGAAACCGTAGGCCGCATCGGCGATCTCCTGGAAGCGCGGCTGTTCCGAATAGGCCCGCTCCAACGTTGCGGCGAGACTGTTCGCGTCCCCGGCTCGGAACACATACCCCGTTTCTCCCGCTTCGAACAGATCGGCCATGGGCGCGACATCGGACACGAGGCAGACCCGCTTGTAGGACATCGCCTCCAATGGCTTGATCGGACTGACCAGCTGGCTCACCCGGTGAGGCAGGCGCGGAATGACGACGAGATCGGCGGAGTCATAAAAGGCCGAAACGGCGGCCGGGTCGACCCGACCCTCGAAGCTCACGACCTCCCCGAGGCCGAGCTCGGAAACGCGGGTCTTCAGCTCCGCTTCCTGACGTCCACCACCGACGATCCTGAGAGCGAACCGCGTTGGATCGGAAACGGACGCCAAGGCGTCGAACAGCAGGTCGAGGCCCTCATACTCCACGAGGCTTCCGACATAGAGCAGGTCGAGAACGTCCCGGCCTTGGCCGGAATAGGGGGTCGTGGCGTGGGCATGGGAGTCGATCACGGCGCAATTGGGCGCGAGTCCCGCGCGATCGTCCGGAACATCGAACAGAGCGCGGACCTGCCGTGTGATGAAAAAGGCCCTGTCGGCATTCTCGATCAGGAAACGCTCCATCGTGCGGTCGACCTCGAACCGCTCCGTGTGCTCCCACCCCGCGATCCGGGAGGCCCGCGATTCCTCCCACAGTCCTCGCACCTCATAGGCGAAGGGCAGGCCCATCGTCCGGGCGGCCAGATAGGCCTGAAAGGCATTCACGTGGTTGGACGCCGCCATCACGACCGACGCTCCGGTGGTCGACAGGAAGCCGATAAGCCGTCCGGCCGCTTCCAGCGCGTAATCGACCAGACTGTCCTGCATGTCGACGGACGATTCGAGATAGTGGTAGCGCACCTCGTCCACGTCGCTGAAGGCCGCGCCCATCAGCGCGGTGCTGTTCAGGTCGAACCGGTCGTGGGGATAGCCCGGTCGCGCCACGGCGACGACGCGCCCCCCATTCGCCCGTGCCGCCGCGCCGAGAGCCTGGACCATATGATGGGTGCGGGTTGCATACCCGACCTTGTTGAAGGGCAGCGTACTGGCCGCCACATAGGCCAGGACGGGCTCGGCCCCGGAAGCGGGAGCGGCGGGCCGATCCGCGTCGCGAAGCTCCGCCAGGATGGCATCGGCGATGGGCTGAGCGCCATATTCCAGCACGTCCTTTTCCGACAGGATACGGTTCTTGCGAACGATTTCGGAGCTGCGCAGATGTTCGTCTTCGACCGTTTCGATGAGCTTCCCCGCAAGACGGACGTCCCCGCCTTCATAGAGGGTGAAGGCGAGAAACATCGTCTGGCGCGGCGTCATGCTTTCCTGCGCGACGCTTCGGGCGAAGGCGGCGGCTTCGATCGGATCCGCGCCTCGCACGTCCTTGATGCGGTCCACGACGATGTTCAGCGGCGCGAGGCCATGCTTGCGGTAGAGCGCGGCGAGTTCGGGCGGGGACGCCGTGTCGAGCGTCGTTTCCATCCGCCGCAAACGGCTCAGGGCGCGCGTCTTGCGGTAATCGTGCTTGGCGAAGCGGGCCAGCGCCATGCCCGCATGCGGAAGGGAGATGTCGCGGTTCACCGCGTCCACCAGGATCCGGCCCAGCCGCGCATCGAGTTGCAGCCGCGTTCGTGAAAGCGCCTCCGGCGAGGCCGCCGCTTCGGCTTGGTGACGGACGAAGGTTTCCAGGTCCTGCAGGTCCCGGTCGCTCATGTTGCGCAGTCGGTCGGCCGGAACGGGCCGCCCGAGAATGCCCAGGCTCAGGCTCAGCAGGTCGGCATGGTCGGTCAAGGCAACATCCCAGAAACTGCGCCCGGACAGCCCCCTATAATGGGGACATCCGGTCGGCATGGCGGCGTCGCGCTCGGATAGACCGAGCGCGCCCCGGACTTCAACAACCGCGTCCAGTCTCGGCCGCGTGGACGGACCGCCTTCAGGACGCCCGCCCGACGCGGAGGTAGCGCAGCCTGGACGCGGATAGCGGCTCGCCTTCGAGCACCGCCGGGCCGTCCACGATCATGGCGCCGTCCATCACGCGGCTGAAAAGGCCCGGCCCGAGCGACCGGTAGCTGGAATGGCCCGTCATCACGAAGGCTGCGGACGCCCCGTCCAGGACGAAGTCCAGGTCGGAGGAGAGATTCGGGTCGAGGCCGGGCGTTTGGGGCTGGAAATCCACGACGAGCGGGTCGTGCGTGCGCCATTCATATCCACGGCGCGAGAGGTCCTGGATCAGGATTTCCGTGGGCGTGTCGCGCGCATCGTCAATGTCCGCCCGGTAGGCCGCGCCCAGGATCGCCACGCGCGAGCCGCGTTGCAGACCAGCGGCTTCCGCGCGGTCGATCATGCGGATGGCCTGCGTGTCGTTGATCTCCCGCGCCTGCTCCAGCAGCTTCGTATGTTCCGGAAAGGCCTCGATCAGGAATTTCGGGTCGACCGGGATGCAGTGCCCGCCCACGCCCGCTCCGGGCATGTGGACGTTGACGCGCGGATGCATGTTGGCCAACCGGATCACCTCGCGCACGTCCGCGGAGGTCTCTTCCGCGATCCGGGCAAAGGCGTTGGCGAGCGCGATGTTCACGTCGCGATAGGTGTTCTCCATCAGCTTGGAGAACTCGGCCGTTTCCGCCGTGGTCAGCACGGGCTCGCCTCGGCAGAAGGAGGCGTAGAAGTCGCGCGCGCGTTCCGCTGCCCGGTCCGTCAGGCCGCCGATGATCCGGTCGTTTTCGACGATTTCGCGGATCGTGTCTCCGGGAAAGACGCGCTCCGGGCAGTAGCACACATCCACATCCGCGCGCGGGTCGAGACCGACGTCCCGCAGGGCCGCGCCGATGACGCGCTCCGTGGTGCCGATCGGGCTGGTCGATTCCAGGATCAACAGGTCGCCCCGCTTGACGTGCGGCGCGATCGCGCGGGCGGCCGCCCGCACCATGTCGACATTGGCCGTGCCGTCGCGGCGAACCGGGGTCGGCACGCAGACGATGAAGACATCCGCCTCGGACGGCTCCAGGGAAGCGCTCAAAGTGCCATTCGCCAGGACCGTCTCGACGAGCGCGTTGACGTCGGGCTCTTCGAGCCGACACTGTCCGGATCGAAGCTCGGACACGAGAGCCTCGTCGACGTCCACGCCTTTCACGGCATATCCGGCACGGGCGAGAAGCGCTGCCGTCGGGAGTCCGACATAGCCGAGACCCGCCACCAGAACAGTTTGCATGTCGTATTGTCTCCTACGGACAGGCGCCCCGCAGTTTCGGCCTATGCGTTCAGGTCTTCGGCGAGAATTCGGCAGATGCGCTGGGAAGACAGGCCGTCGCCGAACGGATTCGTTTCGACGACCATCTCCCGCCTCGCCTCCGCGCTGTCAAGAAGCCGACTCGCTTCCCTCAGCAGTGTCTCCGGGTCCGTGCCGATCAGCCTGGAGGCTCCAACCTCGACGCTCTCCTGACGTTCCGTCGTCTCGCGCATGACCAATAGCGGTACCTTCAGCGACGGGGCTTCCTCCTGGATACCGCCACTATCGGTGACGATCAGGGTCGCGCGCTTCATCAGCGACACGATGCCCGGATAGTCGACCGGTTCGATCAGGTGGAAATTGGACGTGCCCGACAGGACGTCGCGGGCGACGGTCTGGACGTTCGGGTTGAGGTGGACCGGATAGACGAAGACGATGTCCGCGTAGCGGTCGGCCAGCGTCCGGAACGCGGCGAAAACCTTGCGGAAAGCGGCGTGGTTCTCCCGCCTGTGACCGGTGATCAGCACCATGCGCTTGTCGTCGGCGATCTCCACGGGCAGGGCGTCGGCCCGCTTCGCCGTGTCGAGCAGGGCGTCGATGACCGTGTTGCCGACCATGTGGACGTCGCCTTGCAGCTTTTCGCCCGCCAGCGTCTCGGCCGCGCGAGGCGTGGGCGCGAAATGCCAGCGCGCGACGCGCGAGGCCATCTGGCGATACCCTTCCTCGGGAAAGGGTCGCTCCAGATCGTAGGTGCGCAGCCCCGCCTCCACGTGCCCGAACGGGGTCTGCGTGTTGAAGGCCGCCAGCGCGGCGGCGAGGACGGTGGTCGTGTCGCCCTGGGCGAGGACCGCATCCGGCTCATGTTTCGCGATCAGGGCATCCAGTCCCGACAGGCTTTTGACCATCACCTGTGACACCGTCTGGTTCGGGGTCATCACCGCCAGGTCCTCGTCGGGCGCGATGCCGAACCAGTCGAACACCTGGTCGAGCATCTCCCGGTGCTGTCCGGTCGACACCAGGACGGGCCGAAGGCCGTCGGTGCGCTGCATCCGGAGATAGAGCGGAGCCATCTTGATGGCTTCCGGCCGCGTTCCGACGGTTACGAACACCGTTTTGGGCATGGAATCTTTCAAGCGGCCCGCCGGGCGCAGCAAGCCTATTCTTGTCTTGTCTTGCAAGCCAGAGCGTGAACGCAGTCGGGAACCCTAGACCCGGACGTCCCGCAATGGGGTTTGCGGGGCGTTAGACCATTGGCGATTGGCGGACAAGCGCGCTATGATTTGACCTCTGGACCTTGCCTCCCGGCTTCGGTTAGGCTCCAGGTCGGGACGGACGCCCCAAACCGCCACCCACCGCCATCGGACGGCGCGCAAGATCGCTATAGCCATGATCAATTCACAGATACCGCAACGGGCCGGGCCCGCGCCACGCGGCGCGCTTCCGGTCTACGATTCCGACCGCAGCCGCTTTTCGGCCTGGAAGGACGACCTTCTGGAGGGTCTGCGGACGGCGCCGATCTGGGGCCAGCTATCGGTCATGGACACGTCGTCCGAACACCGCCGGTTTCTGCTCGGCACGCTCTGGGTGCCCTTGGGTATGATCATCTTCGTGTTCGCGCTCGGCTACGTCTATTCCTACCTCCGCAACACGGAGTTCACCCAGTTCACCACCTATCTGGCCGCGTCCATGGTGGGATGGGTCTTCATGTCGAGCAGCGTCACGCAGGGGATGAGCGTCTTCGTCTCCGCCCGGCGCTATATCGAGAACATCCGCCTTCCCCTGCACTACCACGTCTTCAAGACGGTGTCCGACATCGCCCTGATCGCTGTGCTTACCATTCCGACCTACCTGCTGTGCCTGGTGCTGTTCCCGTCAGAGGTGAGCGTCTCGGCGCTCCTCTGGCTGCCGCCGGCGCTCCTGCTCTTCCTGCTCTCCTCCTACGGCATGGTGGTCTGCATCGGCCTGCTGAACCTCAGGCTCAGGGATATCCAGGCCCCGATCCAGAACTTCATGCGGCTGATGTTCCTGATCACGCCCGTCATCTGGATGCTGGAATCCACCACGGGGTCGCGGCGCGCCGTGTTCGTCACCTACAATCCGTTCTTCCACTATCTGGAAATCTTCCGAGCCCCCCTGCTGGGCTATCGGGCGGACCCGCAAAACTGGATCGTCGCGCTTTCCTGCACGGCGGCTCTCCTGCTCTTGGCGACGGCGTCAATGCTGTTGTTCCAGCGCAGGATCCATTTCTGGGTCTAAAGGGTCCTCTTCCGGCCATGTCCTCATCATCCCAGCCCGTCCCTATATTGCCGTCCAACGCGCCCAGCATTCGCTTGCGCGGCGTCCAGGTCGATTTCCCGTTCCACACCGATGCCGCGCGAGGCATGCGTCGTCTCAGGTCCCAGGCCGGACCCACGTCGCTCGACGATGGCCTGGAATCCGAAGCCGGGGCGGGCTTTGCCCGGGTCCGGCGCAAAGTCTACGCCCGGGCACTGCGCGACGTCGATCTCGACGTGCGCAGCGGGGACATGCTGGGCCTGCTCGGCCATAACGGGTCCGGGAAATCGACCCTGATCCGGGTGATCTCCGGATTGCTGGAGCCCACGGGCGGAACGGTCCGGGTCGTGGGGCGAGTCGCGTCCCTGACCTCCACCACCTTCGGCTTCGACATGGCGCTCACCGGACGGGAAAACATCGTGCGCCGCTTTCTGCTGATGCGGGTCGAGCGGTCCAGCCTGCCCGATCTGGAGCGCGACGTGATCGCCTTCGCCGAGCTGGGCCACTATATCGACATGCCCATGGGCACCTATAGTTCCGGCATGAAGGCGCGTCTGGGTTTCGCCATCACGACCGCCGTGGACGCCGACATCCTCGTCATGGACGAGTGGATCGGAGCCGGAGACGCCCGATTTCTCGACCGATGCGAGGAGCGGTTGCGCACTCTCGTGGGCAATAGCCGGATCCTCGTTCTCGCCTCGCACCGCGAATCGCTCGTTCGCAAGGTATGCAACCGGTTCGTAATCCTGGAAAAGGGCCGCCTGTCGCCCTTCTCTTTCGAGGATCCGGCCGCGTCCAAGGTCGACAGACCGATCGACAAGGAAAGCCTTCTTCGCGAAAAGGTCGACTACTACCGCTCCATGGCCCTGAAGCGACAGGAAGCGATCGCCGCGGAGCGTAGCAAGCGAGAAAGCGTGCAGGCCGAACTCAAGGAAAAGCTCGAACGCGAAAGAGCGACCATCCGCGAGCTCCGCGCCTCCCTCCGCTCGCTGCAATCCGAGCGGCGCGCGGAAACCCGCAACTAGCGGGCTTGCGCCAACGAGATCAGCATGCGTTCCAAGTCGCCGGCCCGGCGGTCCCAGTTCGCTTGGCTGGCAACATAGTCGCGGCCCGCCTGCCCAAGCCCATCCAGCATTTCCGGTGAACCCAGCACGCGTTGGAGACTGGCCATGAGCGCCGCGCGGTCGCCGGCGGCAAATGTCAGCGCGGCCCCGCTATTGGCGGCGAACTCCGCGAGGGGCGCGACATTCGACACCAGCAAGGCGCACCCGTGCGCAGCGGCTTCATAGGGCTTGAGAGGGCTGACCAGTCGCGTCACCGCCGTCTCCCTCCGGGGAAGCACGACCAGGTCCAGGCCGGAATAGAGCGACGCGGGCTTCGTCGTAAGGGGATCGAACCGACCGTGAAACGTCACCTGTCGGCCCAATCCGGACTGTCCGGTCAATGCCTCCAGCGCGGCGCGGCTTTCCCCATCCCCGTATATGTGAAGCGACAGGCGCGACCGGCTGTCGTTCGGCAGGCTCGACATCGCCTCCAGCAACGAGTCGAGTCCCTCATACCGGACGAGGGAGCCGATATAGCCAAGACGAAGATGTGCTGCGCCCGGTCGCTTGTCAGCCACCTCCGCGCATTCCACCCCCGCATTCGGCAGCAACTCCACTCGCTCGCGTTCCACCCCCATCTCCACCAGCCGATCCGCCATGGCCCCGTTGAGGGTCAGGACCCGGTTTGCGCGGCGGGCGACGTCCGCTTCGGCGCGCTCCTGCGCGGCCCAGCCGACCGTGCGCTCATAGCCCGACAGGCCGGACTGGCGGGTCACGTGCCACAGGCCCCGGACCTCGTAGACGAAGGGACGGGACAGGGCGGCGGCCGCGCGGGCGGCGGCGGCCCCGGTAATGTGGTTGGATGCCGCCTGGACCGCGAGAGCGCCGATCTCTTCCGCTACCGAAACAAGGTCTTGGGAAAACCGGTCGAGATAGGCATCCCAATCGCGCCAATCCTCCGAATCCAGATGTGATCTCACATAGCGGACCCCGTTCAGCGTCACATCCTGGGCGGGCTCCGACGTGGGACGGGCCACCGCGACCACCCTCCACCCTCGCGACGCCATCGCCGCCAGCAAGGCGTGGGTACGCACGGCATAGCCGTTCTGCCGGTTCGGTATCGAATCGTGGACGGCGTAGACAAGCGCTCTCTGTCGGGTTCGAGCCTCACCCCCTGCCCGTCTCCGACACTCCTTGGGTCTATCCACCGGAGTGCTGGCGCGCTGGACGATGTCGGCGACCCGGCGATCCAATCGCGAGATCGGCAACCCCGGAAGGCGCGCATGTCGGGGGCCGGACTTCAGGGTCTTGAGCGCGCGTCGCACCTCTTGCGAAGACGCCTCCGCGACCAGCGCGGCCTCGTCCGGGAGCCCGATGGAGAGGTAACCCGAGAGCAGGCCGCGCCGACGACGCGTCACTGCCTCCCGCAGCGCTCTGGCCAGGGCGGGCGCGTGCCGGACGGCATTGAGCGGGTCGCGGGCGGCCGACCGGGCCAATGCGCGCAGTCCGGCTTCGGCGCGAAAGTCGGAACGGGTCATATCCAAATCCTGCTGCCTCGGTGCCGTCTTCCGCGAATCCGTGCGGCGCGGGCAGGTCCCGGCCCTAGGTGCATTCAACGCTAGTCCGGTCGAGCGAGCATGGCTAGGGTCGCCGGAACCCGAAACCCACACACATTGTTAACCGTGTTTCGCCCAAGGTTCTCCCGCTTGCCCGAACGCCTGAACATTTTACTGGTCGCACGCCACTTTCCCCCCGAAGTCAGTGGTGGCGCGCGCCGACCCGCCCTGATCGCCAAGGGTCTGCGCCAACTCGGCCACAGGGTGGTCGTGGCCTCGCCCTTCGGAGACGGAGAGACCGACCAGAACTGGATTTCGCTGCCGGGGGGCGAGATGGAGGCGCACGACGCCCCGCCCAGCCCGGAGAGCCCGGCCTTCGCCTTGGCCAAGGGCGTGATGGGACGGCTCCGCCTGCCCGACGGGGAGATCAAATGGGCTCGGGAATCGGCCGCCATCGTTCGCGACGCGGTTCTGGCCGCGCGGAAGGCGCAACCGTTCGACTGGATCGTCACCACCTCCCCGCCGGAATCCATCCACCACATCGGCTATGAGGTGAAGCGCGCGACGGGCCTGAACTGGGCGGCGGACTTCCGGGACAGCTGGCTGCGGGACCCGATCATGCCGATCCGGCGGCGGACGTCGCGTCGTCGCCGCGAAATGGCGATCGCGAAGAGATGGCTCGCCGCGTGCGACGTCGCGCTCGCCCCGACACGGTTCATCTGCGACGAACTGTCGGACCTGCGCCCCGCAATGCGCGTCATCCACCTCCCGCAGCCCGTGGAGATCGCGTCGCGGTCGGCCCCGGACTTCGCCAGCCCGCAAAGAGATCACTGGCTCCATGCGGGACAGTTTTCCCTGTCCGACCCCAATGGCCGCAATCTGGAAGACCTGATCCGCATCTTCGACGCGGCGCGCCAGACCCGGCCTACCCTGACGCTGGAACTGCTCGGCAGGCTAAGCGCGCGCGAGGCGGAGCTGGCGGGCGGGCGGCCCTACATCACCTATGGCGGATCGCTGCCGCGCGCCCAGACCCTGCGCCGGATGGCCGATGCCAGCGGGCTCGTCGCCGTGGCGCGTCCCGGCAGCACGGCCGTGCCGGGCAAGATCTTCGAATATGCCTCCTCCGGCCGACCGATCCTGATCGTGGGAGACGGCCCCTGGCTCAAGGAGGTCGGGGTGCCGCGCCCCCTGCCCAATCCCGTCTCGACCCTGCTGGCCCTGTCCGCCGGGGAACAGCGCTCCGGCCACGTGATCCAGACGCACTCGCCGCGTTCGGTCGCCCACACGCTCATCGGCGCATTGGTCGAGCACCGTCCAGCCGGGACCGAACGCGCCGCCTAGGCCGTATCTTCCGGCTTTTCGTAACGGATGGTCTGGGCGATCCGGCGCTGCACGGATCCATAGATGCTGAACGGCACGTCTGGCCGTGTATAGGGCTCGCCGCGCAGTTGCGTATATTCCTGCTGGTAGGTCTGGTAGGGCGAGACCTTGGCGTTGGTCGCGACCCCGCCGTGAAACTGGTGGAAGGTCGCTTCCCCGAATAGCAGGATGACCTCATTGCCCGGATGGAGGCAGGCACGCTTCCAGACGTCCAGATTGCAAAGCCCGCCGCCCGGTGTCTGGAACCCCGGATCAAACCCACCGACCGCGTCCCACGTCTCGCGCTTCATGAAGAGCGCGTTGGTTTCCGCCGGCAGGTGGAACCAGCCGAGCCGGGACGATCCCGCCAAGGTGGAGATATTGAACAGACGGTAGGCGTCCTGTCGCCAACCCGATTGACGCAGCAGCGCGTCTTCCACCTCTTGATTGTAGCCTTCGTGGATGGATTTCATCTGCTCGTCGGGGCCGAGATGGAAGGCGATCGTCGCCACGACGGGTTGCTCCGCGAGCTCCGCCGCCTTGAGCGCCGTCGCCAGCAGGCCCGGCGAGGCCATGCGGGCGCCGTCGATCAGGACGCCGATCAGATCGCCGCGCGCCGCCGCCATGCCCCGCTCGATCGCCCCGACCGGAGAGACGGACCCTTGCGGATCGTTGCGGATCGTCCGGATATTGGGCGAGATGGCCTGATATCCCCTTTCGGCGAAGACTTGGCTGGAGCCGTTGTCGACCAGAATGATCTCGTAATCCTCGACCGCGATGCCCTTTTGGATCGGCGGGGAAAGGGATTGCAGCGTGCGCGGAACTTCGCGAGCCATGTTGTAGGAGATCAGGATGACGGAGAGCTTGGGCCGCGGCCCGTCCCCTTGCGCGCCGTCCACGTCTGGGGCGGGCGATGACGAAATCTCCGCTGTCATGGCTCGCCCTCTCGGCGCGCTTCGAGCCCGCCCTGTTCACCGCAAGCCGCCCTCGCAAACGTCGTGGGTCCTGTCAATCGCAGCCTCAGAGCGCGTGCCGGAGCAATGCCTCGTAGAGGTCCATATAGGGTTCGGCCTCCGCGTCCACATGGAGCTCCTCAACCGGATGGTGGCGGAAATCTTCCTCGAAGAAGTCGCCTGCCTCGCCCGTCGTGTCCGAATCCAGCCCGATCCGCCGCGCCAGTTCGTTCACCTTGGAAAGATAGGCATCGGCCGATTGGTCGAAGCAGATCAGTGGAATGTTCTGTACCTGCGCCGCCTCCAACAACGCGGTATTATAGGCCTTCCACAGCTCCAAGGCAGGCGTGGCCGGTTCCATTCCGGGTCGCGAATTGAGCGACCGTGCGACGGCGACCGGATGACGGAAAGTCCCGACGGACCGCAGATCGAGCGCGGCTTCTTGCCAGAAGGGTAGCGTGAGTAGGGTGCGCGGGTCCTTTACCCCCCAGGTCCCGAAGGTGGCGTGCGCGTCCAGATAGGCTTGCCGCCGGGCGCGCAGATCGTCGTTCCAGACGAGGCGTTCGGGCGGCCGGTCCCATGCGCCGCCGCTTTCGGCCAGCACCGCGTCGTTGACGGCCCGAAACTCCAGGTTCTCCTTGTTGCCCTTGCGATTGTAGGTGGCCTTGTTGACGACCTCGCCCAGCTGCAGCCCGCGCTCTTCCAAGCAACCACTCAGGCAGCTCGTTCCGCTACGATGCATGCCCAGCACGCAGATCAGGGTGAGCGGGGAGTCGTCCGGCTGGGTCATCGTGATCTCTTCTATCCTCAAGCAGTCTCAAAACCGAGCTTCCGGAGCGTTTCCAGTTGGTCGTCCCGAAACACGGACAGGTCGCGGTCTCGGAACCGCCCGACCGTGGTCGGGCTCTGCACATATGCGGCGAGTCTGTCGAGTTCGGAATATTTGGCCTCGGCTCCGATCAGGTCGGCGACGTCCCCGACCGCCTTGCGAGGGTCACGCACCATAGCCTCGAAGCGCAGTTCCAGCCAATGCCCCGGTAGATGCCGATCCAGCCCGTCGCGCGCGCGCTGGTTGGCGCGGATCCAATAGTCCAAAGCCGTTTCCGGTGTGGGCTTTCCGGACAGTCCGAAGCGCGGCCCCCACTGCCGGAGCTGCAGCTGGTTGCGCGAAAAGGCCATGTCGAGTCCGTTGCGCACCAGGAGAACGAACCGCGCGCGGGGAAAGCGTCGTGCGATTTCGGGGATGAAGACATGGCTGTTGGGCTCCTTCCACCCCCAACCCAGATGATCCGCGCGGACCAGTCCGGCAGAGCCCAGCAAGGCATCGCGCACCTGTCGGGCCTCGGCGGGCTGCGTCCGGGCAAGCAGCCAGTCCGACCAAGCCGCACCGATCAGCGCCCGCTCTTCGGCATTCGTGCGACCCTGCAATCCATCGAGGGAGGCGCGGGCGAAGAGATCGAGAGAGGTCCGCACATCTCCGTGCGGTGCGGCCACCGACCACGACTCGCGGCGAAACAGCAGCGCGAACCAACGATTGTCGTTGGCATGGTTCAGGCAGTCGCCAATATGCACGCCCAAGCCGGACACGACCTCCGCGAGCACGCGCGTTCCGCTACCGCCCAAGCCGCCCACCACGATGGGCGAGTCGTCGAAATCGCTCTCCGCTGATGACCCGCCGGACATGTCAGGCGGCGTAGCCGAAGTTGCGCAGACCAGACGAGGCCGCGTCCAGCACCTCGGA
This sequence comes from Litorimonas sp., assembly GCA_049673465.1. Taxonomy (GTDB): domain Bacteria; phylum Pseudomonadota; class Alphaproteobacteria; order Caulobacterales; family Maricaulaceae; genus Litorimonas. Next base: position 3,494 of record JBATXP010000191.1, on the reverse strand, counting down.
GCGGTCCGGCTCCTCAAGCGAGCGCCAGCGGCCCGACGTGGCCGGGGTCTTCACGAAATCCGCGCAAAGGCGCTCCACGCCATCCGTGACCGCTAGGTCCAGCGCGCCGAGGATGCGGCTGCTCTCTTCCTCCGGATCGGCGCACAGGTCCTCGAAGCGGCTACGAACGTAGCGCGGCCCGAGATGGGCGTCGCCCCACCTTGCGACCTCGGTGTTGACGTCGCTCCAGAAGGCGGCAGCCCCAGCGGGCGTGTCGGGATAGGGGCTGCCAAAGCGCACATTCATGGTGCGGAAGTCACCCTTGTTGTCGGCCAGGCTCATGTCGCGCCCGTCCCGGACGACATGAACGAAGTGGGCATCGGGAAAGAGTCGGTGCAGAAACGGGAGCAGGTAGAGATTGCGCGGATGCTTCCAACCCCAGCGTGAATAGGGCGGGGGTCTGTCGTCACGCAGGGCCTGGGAAAAGGTGTCCAGCCAGCGGACCGTCCGGTTCCGCAGCGGAGGCGGCAGCGCGTCCACCTCGTAGACCGGGGACCGCGTCTGCGCCATGAGTTCCGGCACGCGGCTGCGCGTGTAGCGCAGAATGGCTTCGGGTTCGAACGCGTAGTTCTGTTCGCGCCCTTGGAACACCCCGGCCGCGTCCATCAGGGTAGCGTAGACCCGCGTTCCGGAGCCGTTACTGCCGCCGATGAAAACCGGACCTCCCATAAGCCCCTAGCCGCCTTCGCGATCGGTGATGTGCCAGTCCGTTCGGGTGTCGTAGAGCGTCTCGGACGCGGGCCGAGCCGTGTAATAGTAGAAAGCCAGCGATTTGCGGGTCATGCCCTCCGGTGTCTTCAAGGGCTTTGGGTGGCCGTGGAGCGAACGCTTATCGGTAATGAACACTACCAGCCGATTGAACAGCGGCTCGACGGTACGCACGCACCGCAACTCATCCGGGTCCCACATCTCCAGCGCGCCATCATAGTCCGGCTTCCAATTCCTGTTGAGGTAGAGCAGCACGTTGAGGCGGCGGTATAGATCGAGTTGGTTGAGCAGATTGAAGTCCGTGTGCATGTCCAAATGCCCACCCGGCAGGATTTGGTGCAGGCCACCCCCATGCATGTGTGGATCGGGCAGCAGCTTTTCGATGCCCGTTAGGGCTTCGAGGAATTTCAGAAAGGCCGAGGACTGGAACGCGCCCATGACATGTTCCAGGAAGGGATCGATGCGTAGCGGCCGCGCCACGTTGCCGATGCCTTGTTTCTTGTATTGGGTCGCACCCTTCTTGCGCCAGTCCCGCCAGACGGAATGGTCGGGATTTGGGAAGGCGTCCAGCGTGCGCTCGGCGACACGCTTTGGCAGGAAGTCGTCGAACACGGCATGGGGCCAGGGTTGGGCATTCATGAACGCCTCGCGTCCCTCTCGGCCCAGTCGGGTCAAACGAGGATAATGAAATGTCAGCAAATCCGACGTGACCGCCTCCCCTCGTAAAACCCGACCCGCCGGGACGCAAACCGGAGATGAGCGGCTATCATGCGCCCAGGAGGCGATCAACCGAAGGGCAGAAGGCCCGCGCGAACCGGGTTTGAACCCCGATATGGGATTAGGTGGCGTCCTATCTGGACAGGGAAGCGGCTTGGACCTAGTAACGGTGACATTCATCCGGCTACGATGTCCTGTAATGGAGGACAGCCGCGATCTGTGGGGAGCATCATGAAAACTACCAGCAAGCTAAACCGTCGTTCATTCATCGGTGGCCAGGTCGCACTCGCGACCCTTGTGAGCTTCGGCGGCGTCGCCCAAGCCAAGCCGAGCCTGTCCCTCCAAGCCAAGAGCAGCCGCGATATCTGGCAGAACGGCGTGGCACAGGATTTCGCCCCGTATCTGGGTCAGTCATTCACAGCCCAGCTCGAAGACGGCACGCTGATCCACATGAAGCTTGCCGATATCCAGGCCGGCGATTCCGGCCCGGACCGTCCCAAGACCCTGGCGCGAAGCGAGAGTGTGTCTCTCGTGTTCGAGAGCGACATGGCGGACGAGTTGGCGGAACGCGGGCACCAATCGGCCTGGGTATTCTATTCCGACCTGGGTGAAGCCAATCTCTTCATCGGCGCCGTGCCCAACTCCGAGGGCAGATTCACGATCGAGACCGTTCTGAACTAGGTCTGCCTGCGGCCCCGTTGGAGGGCTGCACGCCAAGGGAGCGGAACGATGTCGCTCGACATGAGACTCGCGACGCATGAGGATTTCGAGCCTCTCGTTGGCAGCGCGTTCGCGTTCGAGACCAGCTCTGGTCCCGTCGACCTCATGCTCGACAACATCGTCATGCATTCCGAACTCTACATGCGCGACAGTACAGTCGAGATCGAGGGTTTCGTCATTCCGCCGAGGCGCGGTTTCGCCTTGACCTTTGTCGGACCGCATGACCCCATGCTGCAAAGCCTGACCTATTCCGTCACCCATCCAGAGACGGGCCGGATCGACCTCTTCCTGTCGGCTTTCCGTCAGGACCAAGACGCGACCCTATATGAGAGCATTCTGAACTAGGTTCTAGACTCAAATATGGGGCCGGTTTCGACGAATTTGGGTCGGTTCGCCACTAGGCGTGGGCGGAGCCACTACCGTGACCTTCGGAAAGACCGCGACAACGCCCCTAGCCTCATAATACGGGTACCACGGTCAGAACCCGTTCCATTTCCGGATATACGATCTGGCCGTTCTCCGCATCTTCCGATCAAATCTCCCGGAACGCGTCTTCGGGTTGCCATTCCATCAGCACGTGATGCCCGGCCATGTCGACGATCTGGAAGCCGTGTCGCTGGTAGAAAGCGACGGCTGGGCTCATCCTCTCGGCCTGCAATCTGGCGGGGACGCGACCATTGAAGGCTTCATTGAGAAGGGTCTTGAGGATGTCGCTGCCGACGCCCTGGCCCCGATAGGCCGACAATAACGCGAAATCGATAATGTAGAGTTGATGGTCCTGTCGGTTGAGGCGGATGACCCCTATGTCTTCGCCGTCCAGTTGAATGATACGGTGGACCGCGCCAAGATTGTTGAGCGTATAGGAGCGTTCCCGAACCTCGAACTGCATCTTCAGGAAGTCGCGCTTCTCGATCTCGGTCCAGAGCGGATTTTCGAACTCCCACTCACGCGTGTCAGCGAAGACATCGAACAGGAAACCCTGATCGGAATCCGTCACGATCCGGAACTCCACCCGCCCCTTTGGCTGGATCAAGTGTGGCTGACTCGCATCATGTCGCATGAACGGCCTCCTCGGACGCGACGCATTCGTAAAAAAACCGAGCCTGGCCGGCTCGGCATTAGTGTCCGTCAAAGCGCCATCAAGCTTGCGCTTGGCAAAGCCAGAACCTTCTTCGCTCGGGCTCTAATTGCGCGATGGGTAGAGTCCCTGCAGCGCGATCTGATAGTTCATGGCGAGGAAGGGCGAGCGGATCGAGAACGGAAGGTTGGGACTGTTCGGGTTGCCGATCATGGACGGGTCCATGGTCCGG
>JBATXP010000190.1:0-8119 GCA_049673465.1 Litorimonas sp. | reverse complement strand
GGTTCAGCCCCGTCGTCGAGCCCGCCTCGATGGCGGCGTATCGCCCGCCATTGGCGCGCACGGCCATCTCCATGGCGGCGCGGTAGTCGAAGACGAAGACGCGCGCCCCCGCGCGGCGGGCTTGGGTCATGAGAAAGGCCGACAGGGTCGACTTGCCGGAGCCCGGACGCCCGAGGATCAGGGTGTGGCCGCTCGTCGGCTCCTTATCGGGAGCGCCCTGCTCGTGGTAGTTGAACCAGTAGCCGGATATCTCCGGGGTCGGGAACATGGTGATCTCGGACCCCCACGGGACCTGCGGCCCGCGCTTGCCGAGCTGGCTTCGGTGGAAGGCGGCCATGTCGGCAAAGTTCTGGTTCGTGATCGCCGCCTTGCGGCTCCGCTTGGCCCCGTTCCCGGGGTGCTGGGCGAAATAGTGCGTCTTGGCGGCGAAGGCCTCGTTCACGAGGTTCACGCCTTCCGAGGCGGCGGTGTTGCGGACCTCGCCAGCTATGGCGTCCAGTTGGCTCTCGCTGTCCGCGAAGACGGTGACCGTCATGTGGTGCTCGCCGAAGGACAGCCGCTTCGATTCCAGATCGTCGAGCGCGTCCTCCAGCTCGGCGGCGAGCGAACGGGCGCCATCATCGGAGGCTCGGCGCAGCCGCTGCTCTCGCTTGATGCGGCCGGCCATCAGGTTCGAGTTGATCGGCGTGAAGCTGTGTGTGACGACCATGTCGACGGGCAGGCTCAACTCGTCGAACATCGTGCAGGACGTCTTCGCCGGATAGCCCTTGATGGCGAAGGTCGTGCCAAAGCGGTGCCCGGTGGCGCCATCGGCGGTCTCGAAGATCCGCCCGCGAAACGTCACGCGCGTGTTCGACACGTCGTCCGCCAGGTAGCCGTAGGGCGAGCGCCGGTAGAGCGGGAGTTCCTGGCCGGTGTTCAGGCCGCCGAGGAACCCGAGGAGTTCGCCGGACGCCGCGGAGAGCAGACGCGGCGACACCGCCGAGAAGGTCGCGCGGAGGAAATCGACGACCTCCGCGAGGCGGCGGAGGCGCTTCTCGGTCTGCGCCCGCAGCACGTCGATGGACTTGCGCGCGGAGAAGGGCACCTTCGAGCCGAGCGGCGGGCGATGCATCACGGTGAGCGTCAGCGTCTTGTCGCGCAGCGCGGCCCTATGCAGGCCATCCGTCCATCGCCGATCCACGGCAGCGGCGAAGCCGGTGCCGGGCAAGGGGACGAGATCCGGCTCGATCGCCTTCGAGACCTTGTGGACGTAGAATGCGAACTCCGCTCCGACCTGAGAGACGATGGCGGCGAAGAGGGCCCTCGTGCGATCCAGTTGATCGTCGTCGGTGGTCGCGCTGTTGATCCCCTCCAACCGGATGCACTGGAAGAGTTCGTTCCCCCGCGTCCGGACCGTCGTGTCGTCCACGAGGCTGACATAGGGGAGCATTTGCGTGAGCGGCTTCTCCTTCGTCGCCCAATCGGGGAGGAGGGTCAGCGGATCGAAGGCCTCGTCACGGGGCATAGCTGTCGCCTCTATGGATGCGGCGGTTCCGCGTGGGCGGCGTCTCCTGAAGGGACGTGGCCACGACGTCGAGGAAGTGGGGATCCCAGTCGGCGAGCTTCCAGAGCACGCCGTAGGCCGCGATGCCGACCGGGATCAGGATCCAGTGCTGGACCCAGAGGAAGATCAGAACGGACCCGAACAGCCAGACCATGGCGTACATGATCGGCAGGCCCAGGAGCTTGGGCGGCTGCACGAGGCCGATGAAGAGGCGGGACCGTTCTGCCATGTGCTCGATCCTCAGGGAGTGGCCGGAGCGGTCCAGATCGCGGCGACGATCGTCGGCGCGGCGGCGACGCCGGCGATGCCGACGAGGACCCACATGGCTTGGCGGAAATCGAGGATGCCGAAGAGCCAGCTGAGGAAGATGCCGATCAGCGCGAGCGTCCCGATGACGATCCCGAGAGGCCCCGTGATCGCGTCGACGATACCTTGGAGGAGGTTCTGGATCGGCGAGAGATCGATACTCTGCGCCATCGCCGGGAACGCGGCCATCGTGAAGGCCATCGAAAGCAAAAGGACGCAGACGAGGCCGATGTTCGACGCACGGTGGCGTGGCCGGAGCGCCTCCATGAATGGGATCAATCGTACGAGGTTTGAGATCATGACCGCTCTCCTTCGAGCCTGTTGCGGACCGCCAGGACGCGGCGGACATGGTTCCGGGTTTCGGGAAAGGGTGGGATGCCGTCATGCCGGACGACCGCACCCGGGCCCGCGTTGTAGGCGGCAAGCGCAAGGCGGACGTCGCCGAACTGTCGGAGCATCATCGCGAGGTATCGCGCCGATCCGTCGAGGTTCTCGCGCCAGTCGTGCGGATCGACTCCCAGATCGGAGGCCGTGGCGGGCATCAGCTGCCCGAGCCCGACGGCTCCCACCGCGCTGAGAGCTGCCGGATCGTAGGCGCTCTCGACCTCAATGTTGGCCCGGTAGAGGAGCCGCCATTCCGTGACGGTAAGGCCCGCTCGGCGAAGGCCGGGATGCGATGCGTAGCGAAGCGCGGTCTCGTCGATCGCGTCGAGAATGAGCGGTCGGGGTGAAGGCGCCCGGGCGGCGACGGCGACGGTCTGGAAATCGCCTTCGATGGGGCCGTCGGCGCCATCGGACCCGGGCTCGCGGACCGCTAGCTGTTCTTCACCGACCGATCGGCCGACACCGTCCTCGTAGCTGCGGCTGAAGGTCGTCTGGGAGGTGGAAGCGGAGAGCGACCCGTCGCCCTGCATCACCAACACCATCCCCTGGGCCGACGGCGCGATCGCCGTCAGCAGGAGCGCGAATGTGCTAGTTGTTGTCGGTATCCACCACGTCGCTCGGGAGCGCTTGCGCGGAGCGGCCACCCCGGTGGCACGGGATGTGGACGTGGGTGAAGCCCACCTGCAGCATGAAGGAGAAGAGCCCATTGAGGGTCCTGAAGACCCGCGGCTCGATCTCGTCCGCCTTCCGGGCGTGCCGCGGAACGGTGACCAGCACCCGTTCGACGGTCCGCTCCTCGTCGACGGCGCGGACGATCCAATCGCCGTACCAGGTCCCGTGCTTCCGCTCCGGATCGGTGCGGCACACGACTTCTGCCTGATAGCCCTTCGCCAGCAACTGACGGAGCCGCGCTTCGGTAACCACATTGGGCGTGTCTTCTTCGAACTCGATCCCCACGGCCCGTGCGCCCTCTTCATGGAAGGACCCGGACGCTCGCAAGAGCACCCGCAGTCCTACAATATTGTATTTTGGCAGTGCAAGGTGCTATCTTGCAGTAGCCTCGGTGATATCTTGCTGCACCCTAAGAGGACTTCGCCCATGAATAGAAGGCTCTTGATGGCGTTCGGCCAACCAGACTGCCGCGCGCGGCGGTGTCACGGGATCGTATTATTGTTGATGCTCTGGGGTTTGCCGGCCGCCGGGCAGGGATGCCTCGCCCCGATCCGACCGTTCGTGCCGAGCGAGGCCCAGGACGTCCGACGCTATGCTGATCTGCTGCGGAAAGACTTCGAAACTTATCTCACGGAGGTTCAGGAGTACTTCCGATGCCTGGACGCGGAGCGGGCCCGTGTCTTTGCCGAAGCGGAAGAGGTAGCGCAGGAGTATGGGCGGCTTCAGGATCTGACGTCCAACTGACTGGTCGGCGGGGCAGCGGACCCCGAGCAATCAAAACCCACCCTCAATAGGCTTGATATGCCACCCACCAGAGCATTGTGAACCCGCCCGACTTCTGCAGCCGGCGCGAGACCGCCCTCCAAGCAGCGCGACCGGCTGGAATACGCTGACCGATGCTCCTTCCATCTCTAAAGTGTTGACAAATCGCCGATCATGTTCGGCTGATCCGTCAGACCCATGCGCGTTTGATCGGATCAGGGCAGTCCCTTCAGTAAGCCCAAAGCACCGCGCCCCGCGCGAAAGACGTAGGGTGGCAGGGACAACGAGTAGTGACCGCAGTTCAAACGCATCACTTCAGGTCGGCCGCCGGCCGCATCCAGCTTCGTTACTAGCTCTTCCGACAGGCTCGGTCGGACGACCGTGTCACGCTCGGCAAGGACGATGAGCAGCTTGAGACCGGGCCTAGCCAATTTGTCGACGTGGTGTCCGAGGTCCAGCGGCCTCCAAGCTCGCCGGAGGGCGGTCGGATCGATCCTTCCCTCGAGGCTCGTTCGGATATGCCGCGTCGCACGCCCGGTCCAGACCATGTCGGCTAGGCTCCCCGCCGCTAGGAACAGCGCGGCTCGCTCGACCGCCTCGTCATGCGCCGCGACGAGCCCGGCGACCCAGGAGCCGAGGCTCATCCCAAGAACGGATATTTTGCCGTACCCTTGCCCCCTCAAGATCGCGACCAGTTGCCGGCCGTCCAGCACCGCCTGACGCATGGACCCGAGAGTGCGCCCAAGGTTCGAGCTCAATATGTCGTTTGCATGGATGGCGCCCGGCCGGCTCCGCTCCAAATGGAAGGGCAAGGCGATCTCGACCACCGTAATGCCGCGCCGGACAAAGTAGCGAGCCAGCCGAGGTTTGCGGGCTCGCGCGTTCCAGTGATGGAACACGATCAGGGCATGGTCAGACCCGCGGGCCTCGGTCACCTTCGCTCGGACGGTGTCGTTCCGCTCGACGCCACTTGGGAGGCTGGAATTGAAGGCAATCCAGCCATCCTCGCTTTCGACACCCTCCGTCGGTCCAGGCGATGGATCAAAGAAGGCCGGATCCCTAGCGGCCCGGTCGGAAAGCTTGTTGAACGCCGCAATGTCCGGTGCCTGCGGAGCGGCGGGGAAGGCGCGTTCGGCATCGAGTGCGAAGTCCGCCGGTGCCTTCGACGCATCACCACGGCGCGCCTTGCTCTCATCCCACCGGTCAAGCCAGCTATGAAGCATCGAGCCCATCCTTCCGAGCTGAACGGCGACCGCCGGTGAAAGAGGGATCAAAGAGGCCGTAGGTTGCGACGATCACGGCGATCCCAAGCAGGACCGTGAAGCCCGGGAACGCTGCGATCAGGAGATAGGCGATGCCGAGCAGGACGAACGCGGCCATCATCCTCGCGGATGGCGCGAGCAACGGCCGACGGCAGCCGATCCTTACGAAAGCGTAGAGAAAGACGAAGCAGATCGGCAGGACGACCAATAAGCTGGTCCAATGCACTGCGAAGCCATAGCCGTTCCCCGCCGGCCGAGATAGGAAGAGACCGGCGTCCGAAAGCAGCCATGACGAGACGGTCTCCGCGTCCGTAGGCAGGAAGCGGGTCTGGGTCTTCATGCAGATCGCGACCAAAAGCCCGACAGCGGAACATCGGAAGATGCCCCGCATGATCCGCATTCCGATGGCATCGACGTCGTCCGATCGACCATAGCGCATGCCGATACCAGGGCCGTCGGTTATCTCCCAAAAATCGTGGACGATCGTCCAGAGCAGGATCAGCCCACCGACCATGAGGTAGAAGCTGATACTCATGTAGGCGTAGGCCACGCCGGTGAACGCGATGGCCTCCCCTATGCCGATCACGTCGGGCCGGACGAGTGCGACCAAGCCCCAATCGATAATGATGCCGATGTCTCCGTGCAGCAGGGGCAGCAGACGAAGGCTTGTCCACTGCAGGAGCCCCGCGAAGAGGAAGCAGATGAGGAAGACGGCCCAGTAGGTTGCCGAGGATCGTTCGACCTTCGACCGCCACGCCCTTCCGACAGGGGGACGGTCCGTCTTCGCGAGGACGGTCGAGCGGCCGCGGGTCTTCCAGAAGTTCAAGAGCTCCACGGCAAAGCTAAAGAAGAGTGGGAGGAAGACTAGGAAAAGCAATGTCCAGTTCGGGGCGGACAGAAACCCAACTTGCTTCGTGACGCCGTCGCCCCGTACGTAGCTTATCCTGTCGATTGCTATGATGTACGCCGCGAAGTGCAGTGCGGCCGCTCCCGCGAAGATGCCCATGGGTAGGTTCAGGACGGAGCCGCGGCGACCGAAGAGAGCTTCCGAGCGCCTCGCTAGGCTTGCCTCCATTCTCGGAGCCGACACAGAGGATTGTGCGAACTCCGCTTGGTCAGCCGTATCGCCTGAAGCTCGTCTTTCTCTCCGTCGCCGGGCTCGAAGGTTCTCCTGCGATGTCGCGAGTCTCGACATCCAATCGCTCGTCGCCACCGGGTCTCCGCAGCCGAAGATATGTGCAAGGCGCCGGATGTTGTCGAAGCTAATCCCCTTGTCGTTGTCCTGGAACCAGAACTGGACGGTCCTCATCTCGATGCTCGCGCCCGTGTCGTCCAGTTCGGCGATCGCATTGGTAAGGTCTTCCGGTGTCCAAGGACCCGCAGGAACACCGTTCACGTCGACAGGGCGTCCGGCGCCTGCATAGGCGAGGCGGCGGAACAGCACCTTGAAATCTTCATCGCCCCTATCCGGCGTGACTAAATATTTCCCGTTTTTTATCAACGTGAAACGTACCTTCATTTCGCTTGGCTTCAGGAGCCTTCGTAGCACTTCGTGACCGGTCAAATGGTTAACGAACTCCTCAACACCGTCTGGGCGGCGAAGTGGCGCCGATGCTTGTCACATCGCCGCGGGCCGGCGGCGACGGAGGTGTGGTCATGAGAAATGCGAAGCGAGCGAGCGATCTTCGGAAGACTGCGGTGCGTGGCCGTACGGACCGCGAGGAGGCACGTCCAATCAAGCGCATCTTGGATCGGGAGAACGGGCGCCTCGTCGGATGGCTCTACGAGTGGAACACCGGCGAACGCATGGTAATGTGGAAGGACGGCCGGCGGGAGAATGTGGTATATAAGCCGATTTGCCGTTCTCCGAGTAGATCACGCTGATGGCGATGCAAACGTACCAGTGTTTCGGCGACTGCCACACCGCTCGGCGCGCTTCCCGTCCTTCGAGTACACGTGCCGGTAGATCGCCTCTTGGTAGACCCGGGGCATGGCATTCTCTCGCCGCATCCGGCCCGCGATCTGCTCGGGCGTCCAACCGGCCTTCAAGCGATCCTCGACTACTGAGCGCAGTGCCTCATGCCGCACGAGCTTGCGCTGCCGCGCGCGCCGGTCCGCCGTCTGCTGTTGCGGCGCCATCGCGAAGTACCCGACCACCTTGGGCAGGCACCGATCGACGAAGTGGTTGCGCCGCAGCTCGCGGAAGATCGTGCTGCGGTGCCGCCCGAGGACCCGCGCCATCTCGGTGGGCGAGACCTTCGTATGCCGCAAACGCTCGATCCCGCGCCGTTCCTCGACGCTCGACCGCATGTATCTCATGCCCGTCCTCCAACTCCCTCCATCCGACAAACCATTGTTATAGAAAGAAAGTTGCAGTTGGAAGTAGCGCGCACCTAAAGAAAACTGAGAGGCTGATAATCTGCCTTATGTAATACAACACGGTTTTTGTCCTTAGAGGAACGAGTGTTTCCCCGCATCTCGTGTGTCGGGGGCATGTTGTGAGTTGGCTTTCGCGACATGATACACGAGTTTCCTTTCTCTCATTCTTCACTGCCAATCGGGATCGCTCGATCGAAGAAGAACCCCTTCCCAGCCGATGTCAGGCCGTCGAAGATCGCGCCCGTGATTTATCAACGCCGCGCGATATGGCAGGTGACGCACCGCCTCGAACTGACCATGTGGTCCGGCCTAGAAGGGAGACCCGACGAATTCAGGGGTCCTGCCGGTCGTGGGCGAACCCACATCACTCCCGGACGCCGCTTCTCCTGGCGGCGAGATGGACGGGCAACACGGCCGGGAGGTCGAGCGGAGTCTCTGGTGACGGGCCTGACCCGTCGACCGGGAACGCTTCGCTGACGATGATCAGGCGAGGACGAACGGCTGGCTACGTCCGGCCCGCGGGGCGCGACAAAAGGAAGGCCGAGACCCAGATCCCGGCGAGAAGCACGCTCAGGATCGCGTTCCAGCTCGCCATGGAGAGCGAGAGGAACTGCCAGACGACCTCGTCGCACATCACCAGCGTCTTGGCCGTGTCGAAGGACAAAAGGTCAGCGCCCGACATCCCCGAAAGCTCCCCCGCGTTCCCCGAGCAGGTCGACGGGCCTTCCCACCAGCCGCGCTCCACCCCGGTGTGGTAGGCGCCGAGCGCGGCCGTCGTCGCAGCCGCGAGCGCCCCGAGCAGCAGTAC
>JBATXP010000189.1:0-1695 GCA_049673465.1 Litorimonas sp. | reverse complement strand
CTCCACGAGAAAGCGCTCCACGGCGGCTGGGTCGGCGAAATCGAGGCGTCCATCCTCGCCCGCCTCGAAGGCATGCGCGCCGGCGAGGTCCAGCGCGGCGGACAGCAGAACGGGATTGAAGGCGGCGGGCGCAAGGTCCGGCCGAAGCGGGACCACACCCGACGGCGGGGGCGGACGATCAATCCGCATAGGCGGCGTCCACCCCGAAGTCGCGGCGGGCGGACGCGATGGTCACCATGAAACCCGCCAGGACATCCAGCAGCGTCATTACCCCGATGAGGAAGAAGACGGAGGTCGCGAAGGCGGGCATGAGCAGGAATTGCACCAGGCTGATGATGAACAGCACCAGCGAAAAGGCGTGGTTCATCACGGCCGCGCTGCCGGTGCCCGTCGACTTGATGAGCTCGAAGAACAGGCAGACCAGCGCCAGCCCGATCAGGGCGTGGCCCGGCGTGATGGTCCAGGTGACGCCGCTGGCCATGGGGACGGCGAGGAAGTCCGTGTCCAGCCGCAGGCGCATTTCCGCGACCGAGGTCAGGGCCTGTCCCGACAGGGCGAGCAGATTGTAGACGACGACCGGGACGGTCATCAGCGGAAAGATGGACAGAGCGCGCATGGGCGGCCCCCAGGTGTAGCGTGGTTAACCGGAGGTTAGCGTGCGCGCGGCGCAGTTAAGGTCGAGTTAACGGCGCATTTGAGCCTCTCACTCGAACAGGTCGAGCGTGTCGCGCAACACCTTGCCGACGAAGGGCTTGGTCACGTCCGCCTTGGCGCTGGACGCCGCTTCGTCGATGCGCCGGATCGTTTCGCGCAAGGACGGCACGTCCCGGTCGGAGTGTTTCAGCAGGTAGTCGATCACGTCGGTCGCAACCTCCCGACCCCGGCGGGCGAAGAGGGCGCGCGTGATGGGGACGAGGCTGTCATCGTCCGGCTCCAGCAGTTCGATCACGGGCATGGCCCCGAGGCGGGAGCGTAAGTCGGGCAGGCTCGCGCCCCAGTCGGCGGGCGGCACGCGCGAGGCGAGGAGGAGGCCCGGTATCTCGCCGCGCAGCGCCCGGTTGATGAAGCCGAACAGCGCCTCGTCCGGGCGTGTATGGGCGTCGTCGAGAAACACGCCGTGGCTTCGCGAGAGCCACGCTTCGCCCAGATGGGTCTTGCCCGTGCCTTCCGGTCCGAGCAGCAGGACGGCCGGGGCGGGCCAGGCGGGCCAGGCGCGCACCACGGCCAAGGCGCCCGCATTGCTCGGCGCTTCGATGAAGCTATCGAACGAATAGTCGGGCGCGGGCGCGAGGTCGAAGGGGATCTGCGCGGACGGTCTCACGGCGAGCGGAGTGCGCTTAGCGGCGGATGACGAGGCCGAGGGCCGGGTCCTGCACCACGCGCACGCCCTTCTGCGCCATTTCGGCGGCCAGGCGCTCCACGCTGCCATAGGAGAGGGTCATCAGCGCGCCGTCCTTGGACAGGGCGTCGAGGCGGGCGTCGCGCACCTGCGCGCTGGTATTGATGGCGCGCTGCAGGCGCTGCCATTCGGCTAGGGAGCCGTAGAGCACGGTCACGGTGGACGTCTGCGCGGCGCTGCTGGGCACGGCGGAGGTCGCCTTCCAGTCCGCTTCCATGCGCGCGATCAGCCCGGCGAGGCTGCGCGCGGAGAGGGTTTCGCGCGCGCCCGTGTCGAGCGACAGGTCGGTCGCGGTA
>JBATXP010000188.1:0-1579 GCA_049673465.1 Litorimonas sp. | reverse complement strand
GTCTTTCTCATGCCTTTCTCGAAAGTATTCAATCAAATATCGGCCGCGGACCTAGACCATATCCGAACCGGCATAGGTAGCAGTCTGCGGTACGATCCTAGATGTGACGTAGGACCCTATCGAGCGCTTTGTCGTTGCCGATTCCTTAAGGCCCTTCAATACCTTATCCGCGAGATCAAATCTCATAGTTCGTTTCTTACCATCTCCATGTAATTCTAGGGAGCGTCTGAAAAACCTCGCGCTCTGAGCGGCTTGGGGTAGAGTTGGGTGACGAAGAAGGATGCCCGCCGATGCCCAAGCAGCCCGCCTTTCCCAGCCTCCGCCACGACATGAAGAAGAAGCGCACGCGGCGTGAGAAGTTCTTGGCCGAGATGGACGCGGTTGTGCCCTGGACGCGGCTACAGGCGTTGATCGAGCCGCAGTATCCGAAGGCGGGGCCGAGGGGTGGACGGCCCCCGATGCCGCTGGAGACGATGCTGAGGCTGTATTTCCTCCAGCAGTGGTATGCGCTCAGCGACCCGATGGCCGAGGAGATGCTGTATGACAGCGACGCCATGCGCCGGTTTGCGGGGATCGAGCTTGGCGATGACCGCATCCCGGACGAGACGACCATCCTGAACTTTCGCCACTTGCTGGAGAAGCACCAGCTGACCGAGAAGCTGTTCGCCGAAGTGAACCGCCACCTCGCCGACCAGGGGATCACGCTGCGCTCGGGCACGCTGGTGGACGCGACGATCATCGACGCGCCGTCCTCGACCAAGAACGAAGCCGGGGCGCGTGATCCCGAGATGTCATCCACGAAGAAGGGCAACGACTGATATTTCGGCATGAAGGCGCATGTGGGCGTGGATGCAGACAGCGGCATCGTGCACAGCCTGGAGACGACGACGGCAAAGGTCCATGACAGCCGGGTCTGGGATGAACTCCTGCATGGCCGGGAGGCATCGGTCTGGGCGGACAAGGGCTATGTCAGCGCTGCCCGGGAAGCCGCGTTTTCTGGCCGCGGCAAGTTCTGGGGCGTGATGCGCAAGGCGCCGAAGGGCGGCGCGCTCCACCCCATCGACGGCGACATCAATCGGATCATCGCCATGGTGCGGGCGCGGGTCGAGCATCCGTTCCGGGTGATCAAGCGCCAATTCGGGTATCTCAAGACCCGCTATCGCGGTCTCGCGAAGAACCGCGCGCAACTCTTCACGCTGTTCGCCCTCGGAAATCTGTTTCTCGTGCGCAGGAGACTGCTGGCATGAGGCGGAGTCTGCCCAGAACCAGGGAATGGCCGTCTCTCGGCGGCCGCGCCGGGCGTTTCGAGCGCCAAATCGGGCGTGGGCCGCGAGGTTACGGTATGACTGCCCCGAAATCGGCGTAGCCGAAGCGGTAGTTCAGACGTTCCCTAGACCTACCCCCCACCGCACTCCTTTTCCCGCCCTCGGTAATTCTCGATGAGTCTGCACCGGACGTTCCGTTCACAGGCATTCCGTGAGCGCTGTCGCCAGATTGCGCAGGAGTTGAGGATAGAGCGCGGGTCCGGGCTCCAGATCGGATCCCAAAGGATCGAGAACGCCTGTTTTTGCTTCAGTGC
>JBATXP010000187.1:0-3642 GCA_049673465.1 Litorimonas sp. | reverse complement strand
GAAAGGACCGGCGCGCGGGCCTGCACGGCCTCCCACAGCGTGCCCTCCCGATCCACGCAGAGCGCAAAAAGCTGGTTGTCGTCCAAGCCGAACAGGGGCGACTTCAGCGCCTCGGCCAGGCTGAGGCAATCGCCCGGCAGGAGCACGAAGCGCGTGATCGCCAGCAGGTCGCGCACCACGACCGCCTCCTGCAACACCAGCCGGTCCGCGCCCGCGACGGGCAGCCTTTCCTCCTTCAATGCCTTGATCAGCGCGTCGAACAGGCCCCCAACCCGTTTCTGCACCAGGATCAGCACGTCGCCCGCATGGATCGGTCGATGGCGCTTCAGCTTTCGGTCGAAGACGGGTTCGCCGCAGTCGATCCAGTGCGCGATCTGCTCGGCGATGGTCCGGGCCAGCACGGTGCGCGGGTCGCCGTCGCCGCGCTCGTCCACGGGCGTCGTATCCCACGGGGCCTTGTCTTCCAACGCCTCGACGCGGGGAGCGAGTGGCCAGAGTTCGACTGTTCCGACATCCCCCCGATGGGCGTCGTGTCGGACGAGTTCGGACGCATCGGGCACGCTGCCCGCATCGAACATGGCCTGCATCCCGCCACGCTCGATGAACAACGCGTCCACCGCGTCCAGCACGGCCTGCGCGGAGCGGAAGGACATGCGCAGCCGCACCTCGCCATCCTCTCCGGCACGGGTACGCACGCTGTCCATGAAGATGGACGGGGCCGCGCCCTGGAAGCGGTAGATGGACTGCTTCGGGTCGCCCACGGCGAAGAAGGTCCGGCGCGGACGGTCCCGGTCGGGCGCGTCCTGCGCGAAGGGCTCGGTGATGGCGTCGATGATCTCCCATTGCGTGGGCGACGTGTCCTGCGCCTCGTCGAGGAGCACGTGCTCCACCCCGCCGTCCAGCTTGTAGGCGATCCAGTCACTGACCTCGCGCCTCTTCAGGAGGTCGCGCGTCTTGACGATCAGATCGTCGAAGTCGAGCCCACGCGCCTGATGCTTGGCCGTCGCATGGTCTTCGCCGAGCACGTGACCGAGCGTCAGCACCGCCTCCGTCGTTTCCACCAGCCGCACGGCCTTGAGCTTGGCCGCAACGGCGGCGACGCGGCGCTGCTCCGCACTATCGGGGCTGATGAAGGGGTCGCGCGCCTGGAACGCCTTCGCCGGCAGCTGGGAGGTCAGCGTGCCTTTCTGGGTGAAGAAGGGCCGACTATAGAGGGCAAAGGCGGTAACCGGATCGTCGGCCAGCAGTGCGGCCTGGATGGCCTCGCCGAACTTCCGCGCGTGCCCGCCCGCATTGATCGCTTCATCGGCATAAAGCGCGAGATATTCGAGGTCCATGCGCGACCAGGCGGCCTCGCACAGGCTCGCTTCCGTGTCGTCCGCCCCCAGCCCCGCCTTGCGACGAAACCCTGCGAGGCCGCCCGACCGGACCCAGCCGCGCGTGCGGTCGAAATTCTTCGCCACCCCGTAGAGCAGATCGTCCAGCGTGCTGTCCGCCTTCAGCCGCGTCAGGTGGTGCAGCGCGGCCGCCAGATCGTCATCCTCGCGCGCGCGCTCCAGCAGGCGCATTCGGCTGTCCGCCAGCATGTCCCGTCGGTCCGCATCGTCCAGCGGGGAGAAGCCCGGCATGATCCCCGCCTCGATGGGGAAGCGCGCGATGATGCGTTCGCAGAAGGCATGAATGGTCATGACCTTCAGCCCTTCTGGCGTTTCCAGCGCGCGGGCGAACAGGGACCGAACCGTATCGATGTCGACGGGCGGTCGCACCTCCTCCAGCGGGCGTCCGTGCAGTTCGTGCAGCGCGTTTCGCAGGTCCGCATCCGTCGCGACCGACCATTCGGACAGGGCCTCGAACAGGCGTTCCTGCATCTCCGACGCCGCAGCGCGGGTATAGGTCAGGCACAGAATGCGGTCGGGTTCCGTGCCTTGCAGCAGGATGCGCGACACGCGGTCGACCAGCACCTTGGTCTTGCCGGAGCCCGCATTGGCGTTGACCATGCGCGGCGCGGACGGGTCCGCCGCCATGCGTTGCAGCTCGGTCGCGGCCTCGACGGTCAGGCGGTCCACTATGCGTCCTCCGCCGGGCCGGCAGCTTGCCATTCGGCGCGCCGGGCGAGGTCGTCATATTCGCCGTAATCGTGCGTGTATTGCGCGCGCGGCTGGCTCGGATAGCCGGTTTCCGGCTTGTCGAAGGCCTTGATCAGGGCGCGCAAGGTCTTGATCGCATCCTCCATCAGCGCGTCGGGCGTGGTGCCCTCCTTGCCTGTCTTGACGGCGGAGCTTTCCTTGAAGTCGTCATTGGAGCCCTTGAGGCGGACATAGCCCATCGCTTCCGTGCCGAGCGGCCCCAGCCCGTCCAGCGCGTCCTCGCCCGCCAGCCACCCGGCCAGGGGCAGTTGCAGGTCGAACCCGGCGGCGACCGTGTTGGCGGACGGCGGCGTGCCCGTCTTGAAATCGAAGAAAGCGTAGCCCGTGGGCGAACGCTCCACCAGGTCGAGCACGCCGACAAGGGTGAAGTCGAGGTCTGCAATGTGGTGGCGCGCCTCCACTTCCGTTCCGACCACCTCGTAGCCCATGGCTGCGCGCTTGCGGAACCAGCCCACCAGCTGCCCCGACAACAGCTCGATCCGCGCGCGCTCCTTGTAGACCTCGGCAGGCTCCACGCCGCTATCCAGCAGCGCGTCCACGAAGAACTGACCCAGCTGCGGCCGGTTGGCCGCCTCGCCCGGCGCGTCCACGGCGTTGACATAATCCTCCACCGCCTTGTGCATGGCCGTGCCGAAATGGCGGGAGTCGAGCGGCGCATCCAGCGGGTCGAGCCGCTTCAGCCGCAGCACGTCGCGCCCGAATAGGCTGTAGGGATCGCGGATCCAGGTGGACACGGCGGTGATGGAGATCTCTCGCCCCTTGCGCGCCCAGCGCTTGTCCACGGGCGGTTTCGGATTGGGCCGGGACACGGGCTGCGGATAGTCGCTGCGATCCATCCGGCGCGCCCAGTCCAGATAGCGCTCGCCCGTGCCGAGCAGGGCTTCGACCCGGTCGTCCGGCATCGCCCCGCGCAAGAGGGTCTTGAGCCGCCACACCCAGCGCGAGGCCACGGTCGGCCCGCTATCGTCCTTGCGGCTCCGGGTCAGATAGACCGTGCCGTTGGCGGCCAGTTCCGCGAAGTCGTGCGCGGCAAGCCCGTAGCGGCGCTCCGGCAGGGACAGCTTCATCGTTTCGCGCATCCCGCGCGACAGGAACGGCCCGGCGTCCACCCCGCCGGGCCAGGTGCCCTCGTTCAGCCCACCCAGCACGACCACGTCCGCTTCCAGCAGCCGCGCTTCCAGCGGGCCGAGAATGGATAGGCGCGGATGCACGCCCTGACTGGGCCGCACGACGGAGCCTTGCAGCAGAGAACTCAGCAAGCGCGAGAAGCCGTCCGCATCCGTGTTCGGCAGGGCGTAGCCGTGGCTGACGATGCCTTCCAGCACGTTGGCCGCCTGCCGCCCGGCATCGCTGCCCCACAGGCGGAAGGTCCCGCGCGTCTCGTCCGTGCTGGCCAGAGCTTCGGCGGCGGCGATCAGGCCGCCCGCCCACTCCTCCGGGCTGGCCGTCTCGCCCAATTCCAGCAGCGGAGCGGCGGCGCGGTAGAGCGCCTGGA
>JBATXP010000186.1:0-5847 GCA_049673465.1 Litorimonas sp. | reverse complement strand
GCTCAGCGCGACCGCGCCCGGCACGACGCCGGAGCCGCCATCCGCGACCATGCCCTGCCAGCCGATCGCCATGTTCATGGACAGGGCGACGAAGGTGGCGAGGAAGGCGGCGAACATGGCCAGCAGCCCCGCCATGCCCACGGCGTAGCGCCACTGCGCCCGCCGCTCCGTCGCAAGTTGCCTCAGTCCGCAGACGAGCCCCGCGATCAGCGCTCCCTGCCAGAGGCTATGCAGGATCGCCCATCCGAAGGCGTTCCAGAGTCCCGTGAAATCCAGCGTCATGTCATGTCCCCTTTTGTCTTCGCGCGTCCGGCTCGATCAGCCTGCGTCGCGGTCCAGCGTGTCCAGGAAGTCCCGGATCTTCTCGATATCGTCCGGGCTCGCCTTGTCGGTTCCCAGCGCGTGCATGACGAGGTCCGGCACGGAGCCTTCGAAGGCGGTGGACACGAACCGGTCGAACAGTCTCGCCTTGGTGTCGTCCTCCCCGACCGCCGCGCTGTAGTCGTAGGACTTGCCCGCGCCGCGCACCCGGCTGACCAGGCCCTTGGCGTGCATGCGCTGCACCTGCTTGAGCGTGGTGGTGTAGCCGACCGTCTTGGTCCGGCTGAGCGTTTCGTGGATGTCCTTGACGCTGAGCGGCTGACGCTCCCACAGCACTTGCAGGATGGCGGTTTCGGCCGGAGACGGTTTGGCGGTCTGTTTCATGTCGGCCGCATTAGACGACAGATGTCGTGATGTAAACCCGAAAAACGACAACCGTCGTCTAATTGTGCCCGATCCCGATGCCGAGTTCGGTCGCGGCCGCGTCGTAGACTTCGAAGACGCGGTTCGCGGAGCGCAGGATTCGCGCCTCCTCATTCGGGTCGAACGTGCGCTCGCGCGTTTCGGCCAGGAAGTCCGGCCAGGCCCGGCTTCGGAGGTTGGCCGTCAGATATCGCCCCGCCGCACGCACCGCCTCATCGCGGGCCTGGTTCCAGTCCCGATGCAGCAGTCGTCCGCCCAGCTGGCTGCCCGCCACCACGTAACGGTATCCCAGCGGATCGACGTTCGACACATGCGGGGCGGCGGTCCACTCCGGCGCGGGGCGGCCCAGCGCTCGCAGGTCCGCACGCAGCAGCGGCAGGAAGCCGAACGCGGCATCCTCGCCCAGCTCAGCCTCGAATAGAGACTGGACCAGCCAGTGCGCGCCCAGCAGCCGCGCCAGCCCGTCCACGCTCGTCAGGTCCAGCGAGCCCATGCGGCGGTCGATGCGGTTGTGGCTCTCCGCCGTTCCCTCGCGCAGGCGGAGGCGCAGCTCTGTTCGGGGGGGTCTCACGCGCGGCGCTATATGGGGGCGCGGCTTGCCGCACAAGAAAGGTGCGGATTATCCTACTTTATCTGGTCACGGACGGCTATCTATTCCATGATGACGGATGCGTTGGGCGGCGCGGATGCAGGGAAACAGATGAAAGCCGAGCCGCATGGGTAAAGTCTTCCTTTCGCAGGATGAAGAGCTGGCGCTCGACAATTGCGACGCCGAACCGATCCACACACCGGGCCAGGTCCAGCCCTTCGGGGCGTTGCTGGGCGGGCCTGCCGACCTGTCGCGCATCGACTATGCCAGCGCCAACACTGGCGACGTGCTGGGCCTCGCCCCGGCGCGCCTGCTCGGCACGGATTTCACCGCGGTGCTGGACAACGCGCTGGCCCACGACATCCGCAACACGCTGAGCCTGTCCACGGCGTCGCGCCAGCGCGAACGCGTCGGCTCCTTCCGGCGCGGCGAGACGATGGTCGAGGTGTTCGCCCACCGCAATCCGGAAGGTCTGGCCGTGGTGGAGTTCGAGCCGGTCCAGGACACTGCCAACGACCGCAAATCGCCCATCGACCAGATGCGGGTCCTGCTCGACCAGGCCAGCCAGCAGGGCTCCATCCTCGACCTGCTGCGCGTCTGCGCCCACGGCCTGCGCGGCCTGACCGGCTACGACCGGGTCAAGGCCTATGTCTACGCGGCAAATGGCGACGGAGAGGTGGTCGCGGAATCGCGCGCCTCGCACGCGGACAGCTTTCTGGGCCTGCGCTACCCGGCCTGGGACGTTCCGACCCAGGCGCGCGCCCTGCAGATCCGCAATCCGGTGCGCATGCTCTCGGACGTTCACCAGTCGCCCGTGCCGATGCTGGCCCTGACGCCGGACCTGCCCCCGCTCGACATGGGGCTGGCCCATCTGCGCGGCATTTCGCCGATCCATGTGGAGTATCTGCACAATATGGGCGTCGGCGCGACGATGACGCTGGGCCTGATCGTGGGCGGACGGCTGTGGGGCATGTTCTCCTGCCACCACATGTCGCCCAAGACCATCCGGTCGGACCTTCGCATCGCGGTGGAGCTGTTCGGGCAGCTCGTCTCGCTCGTCATCCAGCAGAAACTGGAAGTGGAACGGGCGGCCGCGCGCGCCAAGGCGGGCGAAGGCCGACGCCAGATCCTGGCCGACACCGACACCACGCCCGACCTGCTGCACAGTTTCGACGAAGTCGGACCGATCCTCAGCGACGTGGTGGAAAGCGACGGCATCGCCGTGATCCGCGAAGGCGAGATCGCGACGCTGGGGTCCGTCCCCAAGGAAAGCGTCATCCGGGCCATCACCGACCGCTCGCCCGACGACGACAATCTGCTCGAACACACCTCCTCCCTGATCCATGAAGGCTGGATCGAGGCGTCGGAGCTGACACATGTGGCGGGCTGCATGCTGATCCGCTGCACGGCGGCCTATCCGCTCCAGCTCATCTTCTTCCGGGATGCCAAGACACGCGAAGTCAAATGGGCCGGGAAGCCGGAAAAGACGATCCAGACCGGCAAGCACGGCACGCGCCTGAGCCCGCGCGGCAGCTTCGCGACCTATCTGGAGGAGCAGTCCGCCTGGAGCACCGAGTGGTCGACCTATGACCGCGAGGCAGGGCGCGAGCTACAGGTCCTGCTGACCCAGATCACGGCCAAGGGCGAGCGCGCGGCCATGGCCCGGCACAAGGATCTCGTCACCCATCAGCGGCAACAGGACCTGATGATTGCGGAACTGAACCACCGCGTGAAGAACATCCTCGCCCTGATCCGGTCGCTGTCGCGCCAGGCCAAGGCCTCTTCGGGTTCGCTGGAAAGCTACGCCCAGGCGTTGGAGCAGCGGATCAGCGCGCTCGCCGCCGCGCATGACCTCGCCGTCTCCAACACGATGCAGGGCGTCAGCTTGCGCGGTATACTGGCGACGGAACTCCGTCCCTATAGCGGCGATGACGGGGCGCAGTACCTCCTGTCCGGACCGCTCGTGGGGTTGCGCCCCGACGTCGCCCCGATCATCGCGCTGGTATTCCACGAGATCGTCACGAACGCCGCCAAATACGGCGCCCTGTCCACGCAGGACGGCGTCGTCCGGGCGCGCTGGAGCGTCTCAGAAGACGGGCTGACGTTCAGCTGGCGGGAAATGGGCGGTCCTCCCGTCGTGCCGCCCACGCGCCACGGTTTCGGCCGGTCGCTGATCGAGCGCGCCATCCCGTACGAGTTCGACGGTCATGTCGCCCTGGACTATGCCGAAAGCGGCGTGACGTTCGAGTTCAGCCTGCCCGCCAAGAACCTGGTGGAGATGACCGAGGAGCCGGACACCAAGCTGGTCGGCTCGATCGGCCGGGTGGAGAACGTCGCGAGCGACCGCACTGCTCTCCTGGTGGAAGACAATATCGTGCTCGCCATGGACATGGTGGAAAGTCTGACCCGGTTGGGAGCAACGCGCGTGGAGACCTGCAGCACGGTCAAGGAAGCGCTGCGACAGGTCGAGACCGCGGATTTCGACTTCGCCGTTCTGGACATGAACCTGCGCGGGGTCGTGTCCTTCGACATCGCCCGCACCCTGCAACGCAAGGGAACCCCGTTCCTGTTCGTGACGGGATACGGTTCGGGCCTGGAATTGCCGCCGGAGCTCAGAAGCGCGACCGTTCTAACCAAACCCATCGACGACGGCTCCCTGTCCAACGCCATCGACCAACTGCTCCGAACCGCCTGACCGCCTGACCGCCTGACCGCCTGACCGGGGCGATCTGACGGGAGAATCTGTCGGTTCGCGGATTAAACCTTGGCAAGTCTGCGCTTTGCAATTGACGCAACGGGGCAGGGCTGCGACGACTACAGTCGTAATCAATCTTTCTTCGCCGTTTCGGAGGGGAAAGACGGACTGCTGGGGAGACGACCGAATGATCAGCCGCGCTTTGACCGTTGCGCTCGCGGGGGCGGCCCTGCTGTCTGGCTGCGCCGCCCAGGATGACACCCCCGATGCGGTGATGGAGCTATCCGCCGTTCCCGCCACGCCCGGCGAGATCACGCGCGTCATCGGCGCGACCGGCAAGATCGTGCCGCGTACGGAGGTGATGGTCGGTTCCGAAGTGTCGGGGCGGCTTCTCGACGTGCTGGTGGACTATAATTCTCAAGTCGAGGAGGGCCAGGTGCTGGCCATCATCGACCCGACCAACTTCCAGAACCGCGTGGACCAGCTGGAAGGGCGCATCCGTTCCGCCCTGGCGGAGATCGAGGTGCAGGAGGCGCGCATCCGTTCCGCCGAGGTCACGCTCGCCCAGGCTCGCCAGAACCGCGACCGCCGCCTCGGCCTCTTCGCCCAGCAGGCCGTGTCCGAAGCCCAGATGGAGCAGGCCGAGCGCGATGTCGGCGTGGCGGAAGCCAGTCTCGACGTCGCTCGCGCCCAGCTCAAGAGCCAGCGCGCTTCCATCGCCCAAGTGCGCTCCGAGCTCGGCACGGCCCGCCAGGACCTCGCCCGCGCGACCATCACCAGCCCCATCGACGGGGTCATCATCGACCGCAAGGTCGATCCGGGCCAGACCGTGCAGGCCAGCTTCAGCGCCCCGGAACTCTTCACCATCGCCGCCGACCTGTCGGAGATCATGGTGGAGGCGCGCATCGTGGAATCCGATGTGGCCGGGCTCGACCCGGGCGACACGGCCAAGTTCACGGTCGACGCCTATCCCGACCGCACCATCGAAGGCTCTGTCGAGCAGCTGCGTCTGCAATCGGTCGAGGCCAACAACATCGTGTCCTACGTCGCCGTGGTGAAGGCCGATAATCCCGACCGCGCATTAATGCCCGGCATGACCGCCAATCTGGAGATCACCACGGAGGTCCGCTCCGGCGTCTCCCGCCTGCCCGTCACGGCCGAGCGCTTCCGCCCGTCGCCCGAACAGGTCGCGCGCTTCCAGGCCGACAGTGCGGAAACCGAAGCGCCGACCCTGCTGGACCCGACATACGACCGGCTGCGCACCATCGGCATCGCGGACGACCGCATCCAGGCCTTCGCCGCGCGGGCCGAGCCGTCCACGCAGGGCGTGCGCGACATCATCAACGACCCCACCAAGAGTTTCATGCACACCCCCATGCGCATCCAGCTGGGCGAGATCGTGAACAATCAGGTGCGCCAGTTCCTCAGCCCGGACGAGAACAGCCGCTATCAGGCCCAGGTCACGCTGGAGCGCACCATCCGCCCGGTCGATGTGTGGGTCGCCACGGAAGACGGCAAGATGGCGCAGCGCACGATCAAGCTCGGCCTGTCGGACGGGGCCTTCGTGCAGGTCGTGTCCGGCCTGAACGAAGGCGAGCGCGTGGTCACGGGCATCCGCGCCGCCGGAGCGGGCGGGGGACGTCCCGGCGGCTCACCAGGTGGCGGACGCCCCGGCGCGTCGCGCTAGAACCGTGACCGACCCCATGATCCGGACGAGGGACCTGCGCAAGTCCTACACGCTGGGTGGGTCCACCGTTCACGCGCTGGACGGGGTCGACCTGTCCGTCATGCCGGGCGAGTTCGTCGCCGTGATCGGATC
>JBATXP010000185.1:0-3290 GCA_049673465.1 Litorimonas sp. | reverse complement strand
GGTCAAGCCCCTGCCCCGCCAGATCGCGGGCCGCGGCGATCACCGCTTCGGCTTCCGCCGGGCGACCCAGAGGCGGCTTGAGCGTCCGGGCATGTAGCTCCCTGACGTCGCGGATCGAGGGGAAGGCGGCGACGATCTCCTCGGGCAGTCGCGCCAGTTGCAGATAGCGCGACAACCAGGTCGGCGAGACCTCCAGCCGGGCCGCCATCTCCTTCTGGCTGCCGCCGTAATATTGCTCGAGGGCGGAAAGATAGTCGCGCGCCCGCTCGTAATCGCTGATGTCCTCGCGGTCGCGGTTCTCGATATCGGCGAGGCGGAACGCCTCCTCGTCGGTCAGGTCGCGCACCTCGATCAGATAGCGGAACTGGGTGTAATTGTTGGCGCGCAGCCAGCTCACCGCGAAATGACGCCGGGCGCCGCAGATCACCTCGTAGGGGTGATCGGAATCGCCGGTGCGGCGCACGATGGCGGGAAACTCCTGCCGCCCTTGGGCGCGGATGCCATCGATCAGGTCGCGGCAATTGTCCGCCGTCAGCAGGTCGTAGGCGCGGTTGTGCCGGGCCCACATCCGTGCCTCGCCCGGGTCGATCCAGCGCAGGGTCTTCTCCTCCACATCGCCCGACAGGCGGTCGCCCACCCTGGTCTTGCGGGCGAGGAACCGGGCGCCTGCCCTGCCCTCTTTGGCGGTTTCGGAATCGAGGTCCGAGAGGACGTCGTCGAAGATCGCATCGTGCTTCTTGCTCACAGGATACCTTCCTTTCGCAGTGCCGCGTGATGGCTGGGCCAGGTCTTGCGGATCAGCGTTTCGACCTCCCGACCAATGGCGTCTAGGTAGACGCGGCATCTCTTGTGGGTTTCGGTCCGAATCTGCGCGCCGGTCAATTCGTAGACGGTCGACAGGTTGGCCGTGGCGTTGTCGATTTCGGCGCTGTCCTTCAACGTGGCGTTGAGCATGTCCGAAGGGAAGACCGCATCCATCATCCGCTTGATCGCGACATGGGCGGACTTCTGGTCGTTCATCTTGGTGGCCAGGATCTTGACGAAGGCGTATTCGCGTTCGCCGCCGTGCCGGGCGATTTCCGACAGGGTGGCGCCCATCATCTTGAGGAAATGCGCGGTTGAGCCGAAGTCGACGTTGTTGGGCGGCGCCGGGATCAAGAGCGCGTTGGCCGCGCGCAGCACCGAGAGCGAGATCATTCCAAGCGCGGGCGGCGGATCCAGGATCACGATATCAAACTGGTCGGAAATGCTGGCGATGCCATCGCGCAGCCTGTCGAGCACGAATTCCGGATCGCGAGCCATGCGGGCGGCGAACTCGTATTCCGCATCGTAGAGCCCGAGGTTGGCGGGGATCAGCGCGATGCCCGGCCAATAGGTCGCCCGGAGCGCATAATGCAGCGTCTTCGGCCCGCCGTGCTGCAGGAACGGATAGAGCGTGTCTTCCTGCTCATCGACGTCGACGTCCGGGTTTAGGCCGAAGATCGCGGTGGTGGAAGCCTGACTGTCGCAATCGACGATGCAGACGCGATAGCCGCGCAGGGCGAAATATTGCGCTAGATGCGTGGCCAGCGTGGATTTAGCGACCCCGCCCTTGAAGTTCTGGATCGCCAGCACCGTGGCTGGGTCGCCTTCGGCGCGGTGCGGCAGGGTGCCGAACACCTCGCGCATCCGGTTCACTTCGACCAGGGAATAGCCGGTGCGCCGATTGGTCACCGGATCCTTCGTCGGCGCGGGCAGGCGGCCGTCGCCCTCGGCATCGCGGATCGCCTTTTCGGTGCGCCCGACCATCTCGGCGGCAGAGCGGACGTTGAAGGCAATCTCCAGCCGCTTTTCGGTTCCCGGTGCATAAAGCCGCCCGCGCAGCCGTTCGATCACGGTGGCCGCGCGGGTCGAGAGTCGGTCGAGGTCTTCGAGGGTCACGCCGGGCAGGGGAGTGGGCGGGGACATGGCGGTTCCTGGAATAGAGTGGTCGCGCGAATCATGCGCTTTGCGCGCCTCGGGCTCAAGTGCGGTTTTGACGGCAAGGACGGGGAATGTCGGGAAGTTGCGGGGGCGGGTTCTAGGGTTCGGTCTTGGAACGGTGAAAATAGGTGCTCGGTCGGACAGAAGGCAAAGGCGGGTAAAAATCAGAAAAATCCAATAGGACAAACCCGGTTTTTGTTCTTGTTCGGGATTCACTGTTCGGTCGATGCAAGCCATTCCTGCAAAAGGGTTTTCCCCCACAACAGTTACGCATCGGGTGCATTGCGCTACCTCTGGGGTGACGGAGCCTTACGGCCCGGGTGGGGAAGTCTTACGGCTCGGGTGTGTCGCGAAGTCCTACGTTTGGGGTGCGTTGGACAGGTCAGAAAAGCCTTGATATGAAGGGAAAAGCGAGTCTGCTGCCCGAGTCGCCCATCGGATTGGCCCGCGTCAAATCTTACGGATCGGGTGATGGACCGGGGCGGGGATTACCGTTACCATACGTGCAAAAGGCAACTTCCGTAAGAGCAGGACGTAAGCGTCATGGCGGACAGGCCCTATCGCACGCTCTCCGCCAGACCCACGGCGGAGACGCTGATCAAGCCCGGCGAGCTGGTGGATGTGGTCGAGGTCACGCCGCTGACGCTGGCCGACCGGCGGATATACAACCTGTTGCTGGAGAACGCCTGGGACGCCATCGAGCGACCCGTCACCCATGTCATCGCGAAAAGCCTGCTGCGCGGCAGCCACAACGCCAACGACCGGATCGGCGCCAGCATCGAGCGGCTGATGAGTGCCATCGTCCGGATCGAGGTAGTCTGGGACGGTGAGCCGGCCATCGAGCGGGTGCAGCTTCTGGGCGGCAACGTTGAGACGCTGCGCTCGGACGGGCTGCTGGAATACGAGATCCCGGCGCGGCTGCGCAAGATCATCTCCAATTCAACGATTTTCGCGCGGTTGCAGCGCGAGGTGATGTTTGCGCTGACTTCGAAATACGCGCTGACACTCTACGAGATGGTTCAGAAGCGCGGCAACCTGCGCTGGCGCGCCTCGGAGCGGTTCTCGCTGGACGAGCTGCGCGGCATCCTAGGGGTGCCGAAGGGCAAGCTGACGAGCTGGTCGAACCTGCACCTGCGCGCGATTACCCCCTCGGTGGCTGAGGTCAACGCGCTGTCGGACTACGTTGTTGAAATCGCGCCGATCAAGACCGGTCGGCGCGTCACCCATGTGGAGCTGCGCTGGTGGAAGAAGGACGGCGAAGGCCAGGGGGCCTCGGCGCGTGAGTTGAGCTTTTCAAAGGTCGGGCGGCGGAAGCGGATGGCGGGCAC
>JBATXP010000184.1:0-10750 GCA_049673465.1 Litorimonas sp. | reverse complement strand
CCGTCCGACTCCAGCTTGCCGGTGATGGCGGGCTGGACCAGGGCGTGAGCGTCGGCGAGCGCGGTGATGCGGCCGCGCAGGCGCTGCGCCATGTCGACCGGGTCCACGCTGTTGCGCGCGGTCAGGCCGATCATGCCGGACACCATGGCGAAGAGGTTCTTCACCCGGTGGTTCAGCTCGTCCATCAGCAGATCGCGTTCGCGCGCCAGTTCGCGCGCTTCGAGCAGGGCGATGCGGGAGATGATCTCGCTCTGAACCGCGATGGCGAGGTCCGACAGCAGCAGCAGGTCGTCCTCGGTCCACTGGCGCGGCTTCGTGTCGATCGCACAGAACGAGCCCAGGGGCAATCCGTCCGGGCTGAGCAGGGGCACGCCGAGATAGGCGACCACGCCGAGGTCAGGAATGGCGAGATTGTCGCGCACGCGTGCGTCGTTGCGCGCGTCCACCACGATGAGCGGCTCCGCCCGCCTCACGACGTGCTGGCAGAAGGAATGGGTCAGCGGCGTTTCGCGCGGCTCCGGCAGGCCGCAGGCCGACTTGAAGAACTGGCGATGGTCGTCGACGAGGGAAACGAGGCTGACCGGCGCGTCGAGCAGGCGGGCGGCGAGCTGCGTCAGGCGGTCGAAGACGGGCTCCGCCTCGCTGTCCATCAGGCCAGTGCGCGCGAGCGCGTCGAGGCGGTTCTCGTCGGAAAGCGTGGTACCGCGCCTCTCGACCTCATGGGCGGGCGCGAACTCTTCCGTGATGCGGTCGTACAGGGTCATCCCGTCGCACTTTTAAGCAATTAAAAGTTCAATCGCAACATGGGATAACTGCAACCCATGATCCGGGGACGCGGGGACAGGCCTTGACTCAGCGTGTCTTGATTTTCCCGAACATCACGGCGGCGACCTTGCGCATCTGGATTTCCTCGCTGCCCTCCGTGATGCGGTAGCGGCGGTGGTGGCGGTAGATGTGCTCGAACGGC
This sequence comes from Litorimonas sp., assembly GCA_049673465.1. Lineage (GTDB taxonomy): Bacteria > Pseudomonadota > Alphaproteobacteria > Caulobacterales > Maricaulaceae > Litorimonas. Next base: position 9,783 of record JBATXP010000184.1, on the reverse strand, counting down.
TTGTGACGGGAATAGCCCAGCCCGCCATGGACCTGCATGGCCCGGTCCGCCGCCTCGCAGACGAGGCGGTTTGCGCGGTAGTTGCACATGGAAACCTTGTCGGTCAGGCGGCGGGCGACCTCGACCTTGCTCATCCTGTCCATTTCGTGGGCGGTCTTGTAGATCAGCAGGCGCAGCATGTCGGCCTCGGTCTGGAGCTCCACGAGTGGGAACTGGATCGCCTGGTTGAGCCAGAGCGGCTTGCCGAAGGGCGCGCGCTCTTTCGCGTAGCGGACGGACTCGTCGATGCAGTACTGTGCCGCGCCGAGCGATGAGGCGGCCTGCCGGATGCGGTTTTCGTGGACGAAGTGCTGCGCGGCGGCGAGGCCGAAATCGAGATCGCCGAGGATCATTTCGTCCGGCACGAACACGTCCCGGAAGGTGCATTTCGGATGATCCGTCGGCATGTTGAAGGTCCAGAGATATTCGCCGATCTCGAAGCCGGGCGACGTCACGTCAACGACGAAACAGCCAATGCCTTTGGCGTCGCCGTCCTTCCCGGAATGGCGGGCGAAACACATGACGTGGGTCGCCACATGCAGGCCGGTCGTCCACATCTTGTTGCCGTTGATCCGCCAGCCGTCGATGCCGTCCTGCGTGTGCCGGACGGCGCGCGTGTCCATCCAGGTCGCGTCCGAGCCGTGCTCCTCCTCCGTCAGGCCGAAGCTCCAGACCATCTCGCCGCGGCACATGGGTTCGATGAACCGCTTCTGCGCCTCTGTCCCGAAGTCCCGTACCATGAGCGGCTGGACGAGATTGCCGACGATCGAGTGTTCGTTCTGCAGGTCGTTGTGCAGGCCGAGACCTTTCGAGGCGAAATGTTCCCGGATGCGCGCCATGGCGAGGTTGCCGCCGTCCTGCCCGCCGAATTCGCGCGGCAGCTGGAAGCGGTAGTGTCCGGCCGCGTCCGCCCGCCGCCGCGCCTCGTCCAGCAGCGCTTCCCAGTCTTCAGAGGGCAGGCCGTCCCGGTCCCAATCCGTACGGGCATCCTCGCGCCGGTGGTCGAAGAAGCGGATATTGTCGTCCTGCCGTTCTAGCGGGCGGATCTCCGCCTCGATGAAGGCGTCGAGCTCGGCGAGGTAGTCTTCGATGGGCTGCGGGATCTGGAAGAGGTCGGTCATGGCGGACCCCTAGTCCGGTCGCGGCGACGAACGAAAGCGACGCGCCGCCTTCATCCCGTTTGTAATGGGGGCGCGAATGGCGCAAATGGCGCGAATGTCACGCAACTCGCTTCTCGTCTTCCTGTTCGCTCTCGCGGGGTGCGCGGCGACGCCCGCCGCCGAAATACCGCCATCGTCGGGTTCGGGACCGATGCTGAGCGAAGCGGACCGCGCCGCCTGCCAAGCGGATGGCGGGATCGTGGAGCGAGCGGGCCTGCTCGGGGCGGAGCGCTGTACCCGGCCCTATTCGGATGCGGGCAAGCTCTGCACCGATTCAGGCCAGTGCGAGGGCGGATGCCGCAGCGACGATCTCTCGCCCGACTCCGGCGAACCGGTTATGGGCGTGTGCCAGGCCGACGACAATCCGTTCGGTTGCTACACGGAGATCGTGGACGGTCGGGCCGACCACGCGATCTGCGTGGACTAAGGTGGGGCAAGGCGGGCAAGGCGGGCAAGGCTTTGCCCGCTTTCGGAACATCGCGGTCGTGATGGCCCATTCAGGGCCTCGCTTCCGCAAGCCGCTGCTGCCAGGGGGCGGTTTGCCCCACTTGCCATGCTCGCGCGGATTTGTGACTCACGCGCTTCAAGGAGACTGCCATGGACACGATCGGACATTTCATCGACGGCGAACAGGTCGAGAGCGCCGGAACCCGGCTGCACGATATCTTCGATCCCAACACCGGCGAAGTTCAGCGTCGCGTCGTCCTCGGTAACTCCGCCGATCTGGACGCGGCTGTCGCGTCCGCCGTCGAAGCGCAGCGCGCCTGGGCGCAGACCAATCCGCAGCGTCGTTCCCGCGTGCTGTTCGCCTACAAGGCGCTGGTGGAAGACCACATGGACGAGCTGGCGCACCTGCTTTCGTCCGAACATGGCAAGGTGATCGCGGACAGTCGCGGCGACGTGATGCGCGGCCTCGACGTGATCGAGTTCGCCTGTGGTGTGCCCCACGCGCAGAAGGGCGAGCACACCTATGGCGCGGGGCCGGAAATCGACGTCTATTCCATGCGCAAGCCGCTGGGCGTGGTCGCGGGCATCACCCCGTTCAACTTCCCGGCCATGATCCCGATGTGGATGTTCGGCATGGCCATCGCGACCGGCAATGCCTGCATTCTCAAGCCGAGCGAGAAGGACCCGAGCGTGCCGATGCGCCTCGCCGAACTGTTCGTGGAAGCGGGCGGGCCGAAAGGGCTGCTGAACGTCGTGAACGGCGACAAGGAGATGGTCGATGCGATCCTCGCCCATGACGACATCAAGGCGGTCAGCTTCGTCGGCAGCTCGGACATCGCTCAATATGTCTATGCGGGCGCGACGGCGACCGGAAAGCGCGCCCAGTGCATGGGCGGGGCCAAGAACCACGGCATCATCATGCCCGACGCCAATATGGAGCAGGCGGCCAAGGACATTCTCGGCGCGGCCTATGGTTCGGCGGGCGAGCGCTGCATGGCGCTGCCGGTCGTCGTGCCGGTGGGCGAGGGGACGGCGGAACGCTTCCTTGAGGCCTTCATGCCCAAGCTGGAAGCCCTGCGCGTCGGCGTCAGCACGGATGCGGAGGCCGATTACGGTCCCGTCGTGACAGGCGCGCACAAGGCGCGCGTGGAAAGCCTGATCGACCAGGCGCAAGCCGAGGGCGCGACCGTGGTCGTGGACGGGCGCGGCTTCACCCTGCAAGGTCATGAGGACGGCTTCTTCGTCGGCCCGACGCTGCTGGACGACGTGACAACCGACATGGAGACCTATCACGAGGAGATCTTCGGCCCCGTCCTGCAGATCGTGCGCGCCAGGGATTTCGAGGAAGCGCTGCGCCTGCCGTCGGAGCACCAGTACGGCAACGGCGTCTGCATCTTCACCGCCAACGGTCGCGTCGCCCGAGAGTTCGCCGACCGGGTCGAGGTCGGCATGGTCGGCATCAACGTCCCGATCCCGGTGCCGGTCAGCTATCACTCATTCGGTGGCTGGAAGCGGAGCGCGTTCGGGGATGCGAACCAGTACGGGATGGAAGGCCTGCGGTTCTACACCAAGGTGAAGACGGTCACGCAGCGCTGGCCGGAAGGCGAAACGGAGGACAGTGCGTTCATCATTCCGCATTTCGGGTAAGGTTATTCCTTACCCTCACCCGACGGCTTGACCGGCGGGTCCAGGGAGGCCGGCATGAAGCTCTGCGGCTTTGTCTACATCCTCGCCAACCGCAGAAACGGAACGCTCTACGTCGGTGTGACGCGCGACATTGCGGCGAGGCTTGGCGAACACCGGAGCGACAAGGACAAGGAGAGTTTCGTATCCAGGTACGGCGTATACACGCTCGTCTGGTACGAACGGCACAACATGCTGGTCGATGCGATCGCGAGGGAGAAAGCCATCAAGCGGTGGAAGCGGGCTTGGAAGATCGCTTTGATCGAGGAGCATAATCCCAAGTGGCAGAACATCGAACTCGACTATAGCGATACGGAGTGACGCCCTGGACCCGCCGATCAAGTCGTCGGGTGAGGATTTCAAGAACAAGAAGGCCCACATTGGACGGTTCCTTGGCTGATCCAGAGCGGTTGAAGACAAAGGTCCGATTAGACAATGCATTTCCAACTCACCGAAGACCTCACCCTGATCCGCGACATGGCGGCGTCGTTCGCGGCGACCGAGCTCGCGCCGCATGCCGAGCATTGGGACCGGGAGAAATATCTCGACCGGGGCGTGTTCGAGAAAGCCGCCGAGCTTGGCTTTCTCGGCATCTACATTCCCGAAGAGCTGGGCGGCACGGGCCTGTCGCGGCTGGCGTCCGCCATGGTGTTCGAGCAGCTCTCCGCCGGCGACGTGTCGCACACGGCGATGATGACGATCCACAACATGGCGACCTGGATGATCGCGTCCTATGCGGGTGAAGAGCTCCGAGACCGTTACGTCCCCAAGCTGGTCGCGGGCGAACTGATCGCCTCCTACTGCTTGACGGAACCGGGCGCGGGCTCCGACGCGGCGTCGCTCTCGACCAAGGCGGTCCGGGACGGCGACGACTACATACTCAACGGGGCCAAGCAGTTCATCAGCGGCGCGGGCTGGTCGGACACCTATGTCGTCATGGCGCGAACCTCGGATGACGGTGCGCGCGGGGTGTCCTGTTTCGTCGTGGACACCGACATGCCGGGCGTGAGCTTCGGGCCGCCGGAGCGCAAGATGGGCTGGCACGCCCAGCCAACGGCGCAGGTGATCTTCGAGGATGCGCGCATTCCCGCCGCAAACCGTGTCGGCGCGGAAGGCGACGGATTCCGTTTCGCCATGTCCGGCCTCGACGGCGGTCGCATCAACATTGGCGCGTGCAGCCTCGGTGGCGCTGCGGCGGCGCTGAAACTCGCGACCGATTATGCCAAGGAGCGCAAGCAGTTCGGCAAGGCCATCGCGGAGTTCCAGAACACCCAGTTCCGCCTCGCCGACATGGCGACCGAGTTGGAGGCTTCGCAGCTCATGATCTACTCCGCCGCCGACGCGCTCGACCACCGCGCGCCCAATGCGGGCGTGAAGTGCGCCATGGCCAAGCGCTTCGCGACCGACCTGTGCAGCAAAATCGCCAACGATGCGCTGCAGGTCCATGGCGGCTATGGCTACCTGGCCGACTATCAGGTCGAACGCATCGTGCGAGACCTGCGGGTGCACCAAATCCTCGAAGGCACGAACGACATCATGCGAGTGATCATCTCGCGTGGACTCATAAGGCAGTAGATCATGACCGACACCATTATCGCCCGGACCGAAGGCGCCATCGGGCGCATCACGCTGAACCGGCCCGCTGCGCTCAATGCGCTGACGACGGAAATGTGCGAGGCCATGACGCGCGCTCTGCTGGATTGGCGGGACAATACATCGGTCCTCGCCGTGATCGTGGACGGCGCTGGGGACCGGGCCTTCTGCGCGGGCGGCGACGTGGTCATGCTGCATGACAGCGGCAAGGCCAAGGACGGGCGGGCGGAAACGTTCTGGCGCGTGGAATATGCGCTCAACGAGCTGATCCATACCTATCCCAAGCCCTATGTCGCGTTGATCGACGGCATCGTGATGGGCGGCGGCGTCGGCCTGTCGGTCCACGGCGATCACCGCGTGGCGGGGGACACGACGCTGTTCGCCATGCCGGAAACGGGGATTGGCTACTTCCCGGACGTGGGAGGGACCTATTTTCTTCCACGGCTCAGGCAGGATATCGGCAACTGGCTCGGCCTGACGGGCGCGCGGCTCGGTCCGGCGGAATGTCTCGAGATTGGCGTGGCGACGGCCTATGTGCCCACGGAAAAGCACGAGCAGCTGGTCAAGTCGCTGGCCGACGCGAACGCGTCGGACGAGGTTGCGGGCCTGATCCAGTCCTTTGCCGCGACCCCTCCGGGCGAGGCGGACGTGCCGACCGAAGTGCAGCTGTTCGACCGGGACAGCGTGGGCGACATTCTCTCCGAGCTCGACCGCGAAGGCTCCGACTGGGCGGCCAAGCAGGCCAAGTCGATCCGCCGCAAGAGCCCGCTGGCGCTGGCCACTACGCTGGAAGCGCTGCGACGCGGCGCGTCGATGGACTTCCGGGATGCCATGACCATGGAGCTCGACCTGTCGCTCAATTTCCTCACCATCCAGGATTTCTACGAAGGCATCCGCGCCCAGCTGATCGACAAGGACCGCAATCCGGGGTGGTCGCATGACGGCCTGGCGGACGTGACGGTTGAGCAGGTCGAGCGCATGTTCCGCGCGGTCGCGGAGCCCAGATTGGCGTTCACCGACCAGACCTGAATCCGTCATGGCACAGCTCGACTGTGCGATCCATGCGGCTGGCTAGGATGCCGTCGTCGGAGCCAGACGAAACCAGGGGGATGGTACAGTCGAGCTGTGCCATGACGATGCAAGAGAGGAAGACACTTATGATCATCGCCTTCATCGGACTGGGCAATATGGGCGGCGGGATGGCCGCGAACCTTGCCAGGTCACATGACGTGCGCGCTTTCGACCTGTCCGATGGGGCGGTCGCCAAGGCGTGCGACGCGGGCTGTTCCAAGGCGGACACGGTCGCGAAGGCCGTGTCCGGCGCGGATGCGGTCGTGACCATGCTTCCGGCCGGGCAGCACGTTCGCGCGGTCTACGCCGACGTGTTCGATCACGCCGCGCCCGGTACGCTGATGATCGACTGTTCGACCGTGGATGTGGACAGCGCGCGCGCCGTGATCGGCGAGGCGACCGACCGAGGATATCACATGATCGACGCGCCCGTCTCCGGTGGGGTCAAGGGCGCGGCGGACGGCACGCTGACCTTCATGTGTGGCGGGACGTCGGAGGCGTTTGGGCGCGCCAAGCCCCTGCTCGACATCATGGGTAAGAACGTCTTTCACGCCGGCGATGCGGGCAATGGGCAGGTCGCGAAGATCTGCAACAACATGCTGCTGGGCATCCACATGATCGGGACCTGCGAGGCGTTCAACCTGGCGGAAAAGCTCGGGCTCGACGCGCAGACCTTCTTCGACATTTCCAGCACGGCCTCCGGTCAGAACTGGAGCATGACGAGCTACTGCCCCGCGCCCGGGCCGGTGGAAAGCGCGCCAAGCAATCGGGACTACCAGCCGGGGTTCGCGGCAGCGATGATGCTCAAGGATCTGCGTTTGGCGAAGGAAGCCGCAACGACGGCGCGGGCGGCGACACCGATGGGGGCGCAAGCGGAAGCGCTCTACGCGCTGATGGAAGCGGCAGGCGAGGGCGGGTTGGATTTCAGCGGGGTCATGAAATTGATTAACGGGTCCCTGTAAGTTTCCTCCCCCATTTGGGGGAGGTGCCGCGCAGCGGCGGAGGGAGCTGCCGCCGCATAGCGTCCACCTCTACCGAGGGAGCCCCTTCCGTCACGCTTGCGGCGTGCCACCTTCCCCTGAAGGGGAAGGAAAGTGATCTACGTGTTCATGCTGTCGAAGAAATCATTATTCGTCTTCGTGTCCTTCAGCTTGCCGAGCAGGAACTCGATCGCGTCCATCGTGCCCATCGGGTTGAGGATGCGGCGCAGGATATAGGTCTTCTGCAACGCCACTGGATCGACCAGCAGCTCTTCCTTCCGCGTGCCGGACTTCGTCACGTCGATGGCAGGGAAGATGCGCTTGTCGGCGACTTTGCGGTCGAGGATGATCTCGCTATTGCCCGTGCCCTTGAACTCCTCGAAGATGACTTCGTCCATCTTGGAGCCGGTATCGATCAGCGCGGTGGCGATGATGGTCAGGCTGCCACCGTCTTCGATGTTTCTTGCGGCACCGAAGAAGCGTTTGGGTCGCTGCAGGGCGTTGGCGTCGACACCGCCCGTCAGCACCTTGCCGGAGCTGGGCACGACCGTGTTGTAGGCGCGGCCCAGTCGCGTGATGGAATCGAGCAGGATGACCACGTCCTTGCCGCTCTCGACAAGACGCTTGGCCTTCTGGATGACCATTTCGGCGACCTGGACGTGGCGCGTGGCCGGCTCGTCGAAGGTAGACGACACGACTTCGCCCTTCACGGAACGCTGCATGTCGGTCACCTCTTCCGGGCGCTCGTCGATCAGGAGAACGAGGACATAGCACTCCGGGTGGTTGCGTTCGATGGAGTGCGCGATGTTCTGCAGCAGCACGGTCTTGCCGGTGCGGGGCGGGGCGACGATCAGGGCGCGCTGGCCTTTTCCTATGGGCGCCACGATGTCGATCACGCGGCCCGACGTGTCCTTCAGGGTCGGATCCTCGATCTCCATCTGGAAGCGCTGGTCGGGGTAGAGCGGGGTCAGATTGTCGAAGTGCGCCTTCATGCGCGCCTGTTCCGGCGTGCCGAAATTGATCTCCTCGGGTTCCTTGAGCGAGAAGTAGCGCTCGTCGCCCTGCGGCGCGTTGAGGATGCCGGACACGGTGTCGCCCGTGCGGAGGCCGAACTTGCGGATCAGCTTGGGGTGGACATAGATGTCGTCCGGCCCGGCGAGGTAGTTGGCCTCGGGCGCTCGCAGATAGCCGAAGCCGTCCTGGAGCACTTCCAGCACACCGCGGCCGCGCACGAGCACTTCGCGTTCGGCCAGGTCCTTCAGGGTCTGGTAGAAGATATCCTGCTTGCGCATGGAGCCGGGATTCTTGATCCCGACTTCCTCGGCGAAGCGGTTGAGTTCGCCGGGTTTCATGGCTTTCAGGTCGTCCAGCGAGATGGTCTCGAGCTGATCGACGGGTTTATCGACGGTCATAGGGTCTTGTCTTTGAAAAAAAGCGCGCAAGGGTTGGCCTGCAGCGGCTTGAGTAAATCTGGAAAGTGGCGGAGCCTTGCAGAGTTTGTCGCGTGTTGCGCGTGTCGAAACTCGCCAGCCAGGACGGCTGTGAGTGCTAGATAGGCGCGGAAAGCCTATCGGTCAAGCGCGCAAGACGGGCACGGAACTTGCAGGCCGGACGTCATGTCCCGTGCTTCCGACCCAATCAGCCGCCGTGCCGTTCTGATCAGCCTCGCCGTGTCCGCCGTGGCCGCGCTGGTTCTCGCGCAGCAGGTCCTGGGCCTGTCCTTCGCCTCCGCCGAGGCCGCTCCGGTCCAGGCGACCACGACCCGCAGCGCGATGTTCGAGCGCCAGCCCATCCGGCGCTGCGTCAACATCGCCGCCGCCCTGGAAGCGCCGCCCGGCGAGAATTGGGGCTACACCATCCGGGCGGAGGATTTCGGACGCATCCGGGCCGCCGGGTTCGATACGATCCGATTGCCGGTGAAATGGTCGGCCTATACTGGGCCGGGGCCGGACTACGCGATCGACCCACGCTTTCTGAAGTCGGTCGACGGCCATGTCGACGACGCCTTGCGCGCGGGATTGCAGGTCATGCTCAACGTTCACCATTTCGACCGGTTCAACGCCCGCCCCGATGCGCAGGAGGCGCGGCTGGCGGCGATCTGGCGTCAGCTCTCCACCCACTTTCGCGACTATCCGGACGCGCTGATCTTCGAGCTGATCAACGAGCCGCATTTCGACGCGGTGGAAGGCGTCGGGGACGAGGACTATAGCCGCCCCACCGGAATCGCGCGCATGAACCGCGTCAACGCCGCGCTCCTGTCGCAGATCCGCCGGACCAATCCGGACCGCTGGGTCGTGCTGGGCAGCTCGCAATGGGGTTCGCACTATCCGATGACGGAAGGGGTGGACGGGGTGCGCTTCGCGCCTGACTTCGATCCGCGCGTCATCACCACCTTCCATTTCTACGAACCGATGGATTTCACCCATCAGGATCTGGAATTTGCGGATCGGCCCAATCTCGGCCGGCCCTGGGGCACGCGCGCGGACCACAGGGCGATCGCCGATGCGTTCGACGCCGTGTCGCGCTTCCGCGCGCGCGAAGGCCGCGACATGCCGGTCCTCCTAGGCGAGTTCGGCACGAGCACGGAACTCTCCCCGCGCCAGCGCATGCAATGGACCGCCGCGATCCGCGAACGCTCCGAAGCCCACGCCATGGGCTGGTGCGTGTTCGACTTCGCCAGTCCGGGATTCGGGATGTTCGACACGGCGACCGACCGCTGGGACGGCGACCTGCTCGGCGCTCTGATGCCGGACCGCTACTAGGTGCTCGGGTCTTAGGCTCAGGACCTATTAATCTTGCCATGTGTCGTC
>JBATXP010000183.1:0-63285 GCA_049673465.1 Litorimonas sp. | reverse complement strand
CGCCTATGGTCGGCACGTGCTATCTTCGCCCGTCGCCGGATGCCGAACTGTTCGCCGCCATCGGCGACCATGTGAAGGAAGGCGAGACCATCATGCTGGTGGAAGCCATGAAGACCTTCAACCCGATCACGGCCCCCAAGTCCGGAACGCTGTCGGCGGTCTATGTCGAGGATGTCGCGCCCGTCGAGTTCGGCGACTCGCTGTTTTTGATCGACTGATGGTTTCCAAGGTCCTGATCGCCAATCGCGGGGAAATCGCGCTCCGTATTCACCGCGCCTGCAAGGAGATGGGGCTGTCCTCGGTCGCCATCCACTCCACCGCCGACCGCGACGCCATGCATGTGCGCCTCGCAGACGAGTCCGTCTGCGTCGGCCCGCCGTCCAGCACGGATAGCTATCTGAACATTCCGGCCATCATCGCCGCCTGCGAGATCACGGGCGCGGATGCGGTGCATCCGGGCTACGGCTTTCTGTCCGAGAATGCCCGCTTCGCCGAGATCGTGGAAGCTCACGGCATGACTTTCATCGGGCCGACGGCGGAGCATATCCGCATCATGGGCGATAAGATCACCGCGAAGGCCACCGTGGCCGATGCCGGCATTCCCGTCGTGCCCGGAAGCGACGGCGAAGTGTCCGATTTCGAACAAGCCAAGATCGTTGCCAAGGAGATCGACTTCCCGGTCCTGATCAAGGCCGCCGCGGGCGGTGGCGGTCGTGGGATGCGTTTGGCCGAGACGGAAGCCGACCTCGACGAGGCGCTCCGCTCCGCCCAGACCGAGGCGCAGGCCGCGTTCGGCAACGGCGCGGTCTATCTGGAACGTTATCTCAAGGGTCCGCGTCACATCGAGATCCAGGTGCTGGCGGACACGCACGGCAACGTCGTCCATCTGGGCGAGCGCGACTGCTCGCTTCAGCGCCGCAACCAGAAGGTCCTCGAAGAAGCCCCCTCGCCCGTCCTGTCCGCCGAGCAGCGCGCGGAAATCGGCGAGGTCACGGCCAGGGCCGTGCAGGCCATCGGCTATCGCGGCGCGGGGACGGTCGAATATCTCTACGAGAATGGCGAGTTCTTCTTCATCGAGATGAATACGCGCCTGCAGGTCGAGCATCCCGTGACCGAGGAGATCACCGGGATCGACCTCGTCCGAGAACAGATCCGCGTCGCCTCCGGTCTGCCCCTCAATTACAGGCAGAGCGACATCACCTTCAAGGGCCACGCGATCGAGTGCCGGATCAATGCCGAGCACCCCTTCACCTTCGCGCCCTCGCCCGGAAAGGTCGCCGATTTCCACGCACCGGGCGGCATGAACACCCGCTTGGATTCAGGCCTCTATACCGGCTATTCCGTCCCGCCCCATTATGACAGCCTGATCGGCAAGTTGATCGTGTGGGGGCATACGCGAGAAGGCGCGATCCTGCGCCTGCGCCGCGCCCTCGGCGAAATGGTCGTCTCCGGCATCACCACCAACAAGGCGCTGCACGAAGCCCTGATCGAGGACCCCGAGTTTCAGGCGGGCGAGTACGATATTCACTGGCTGGAGAACTGGCTGAAAGAGCGGCAGGACTAGGAAACAATCTTTCCTGGGCCCGTCCCCGGCATTCATTGCCGGGGTCTGATCTCCTCAAAGCTCACAAGCGGACACGTTGCTATTCTCATCGTCTCGTGAAGCAGACTTTCGGCAGACCCCGGCAATGAATGCCGGGGACAGCAAGATTAGAAAACCGACTACACAATCAGCCGGACCCTTCATGCTCCTCGTCATCGACAATTACGACAGCTTCACCTTCAATCTCGTCCACTACGCGCAGGAGCTGGGGGCGGAGACGGTTGTGGTTCGCAACGACGAGATCGGCGTGGGGCAGGCTTTGAGTTCCGGTGCGAAGGCCATTCTCATGTCGCCCGGTCCTAAGACGCCGGACGAGGCCGGGATCTGCCTCGACCTCGTAAAACAGGCTCCGGACGACTTGCCCATGCTCGGGATCTGCCTCGGGCAACAGACGATCGGGCAGGCCTTCGGCGGCCAGGTGATCCGCGCCAAGGAGATCATGCACGGCAAGACCTCGCCAATCCATCATGATGGGACCGGACTGTTCAAAGGCTTGGACAGCCCGTTCGAAGCGACGCGCTATCACAGCCTGTCGGTGGAGCGGGCCACATTGCCGGGCGAGCTACTGGTCAATGGCTGGACCGATGACGGCGAGATCATGGGATTGCGCCACGCGACGCGCCCGATTCACGGGCTGCAATTTCATCCGGAAAGCATCGCGTCGGAAAACGGTCACGCGCTGATCGCCAACTTCCTGGAGATTGCAGGCCTGCGATGAGCTTCGACCCCGCGATCCTCAAGACGCTCAGCCGCAACGAACGGCCAAGCGAGGCGCAACTTCGCGACGCGCTGACGAGCATCCTGTCCGGCGAAGCGGCGTCGGAGCAGATCAGCGCCCTCTTGCTCGGCCTGGAAATGATCGGCTTGTCGTCTCGCGAACTTCGCGTCGGAACGGAAGTGATGCGCGCCAACATGCGACCCGTTCGGGTCGAGGCGGATGTGATCGACATTGTCGGCACGGGCGGAACCGGTCTGCACACCCTGTCCATCTCCACCGCGACGGCCCTTGTCAGCGCGTCGGCGGGCGCGGTCGTCGCCAAACACGGCAACCGGGCCGCTTCCTCCCTCACGGGGACGGCCGACACGCTGTCGGAGCTGGGCCTCGACCTGTCGATCAGCCCGGAGCGAGCGGGGCAAATCATCGGCGAAGTCGGGATCGGCTTTCTTTTCGCGCCCAACCACCATCCCGCCATGCGCCATGTCGGTCCGGCCCGGAAAGCGCTCGGTATCCGCACGCTGTTCAACATGCTCGGACCGATGTCGAACCCGGCCGGGGCCAAACGGATGCTGCTCGGCGTCTGCGATGATCGCTGGCGAAAGCCGATGGCGGAGGCGCTCAACGATCTGGGTGCGGAGCATGTCTGGGTCGTCCACGGAGAGGACGGATTGGACGAAGTCACGACGACCGCGCGCACCTTCGTTACGGAAGTCAAGGACGGAGCCCTTCGCGAACTCACCGTCACGCCCGACATGTTCGACATACCGAAGGCCTCGCTCGCGGAGTTGCGCGGAGGTGCGCCAGCAGACAATGCCAACGCCCTCACGGCGCTTCTCGACGGTGTGGCTGGACCGTATCGCGACATCGTCCGACTGAATGCAGGCGTAGCGCTGATGCTCGCAGGTGTCGTTCCGTCCGTGGAAGGTGGCATCGAGCTGGCCACGCGCGCCATCGACGACGGGGCAGCGCGGGATACGTTGCAACGACTGCGAGCCGCGACCCGAGCATGATGGACGTCCCCGACATTCTCGCGAAGATCACCGCCTACAAGGTTGACGAAGTTGCGAAAATAGACCGGAGCGCGGTCGAGGCTGGGCTAGCAAAGGCCTTCGCTCCGCGTGGCTTCGAAACGACCCTTAGAGCGGCCAAAGCCCCGGCGCTCATCTGCGAGGTCAAGAAAGCGTCCCCGAGCAAGGGCGTGATCCGGGAGGAATTCGATCCCGTCTCGATCGCGCAGGGCTATGAGGCGGGCGGAGCGGCTTGCCTGTCCGTTCTGACCGACGGCCCCGGCTTCCAGGGATCGCTCGACATCTTCCGGCAGGTCCGGAAGGCGACCGATCTCCCCCTCCTGCGCAAGGACTTCATGATCGATCCGTGGCAGGTGCGCGAAGCGAGAGCCGTCGGTGCGGATGCCGTTCTGGTTATCTTGGCGATGACGGATGACGCGGTCTCTGCCGAGTTGATGGCCGAAGCCCAATCGCTCGGCATGGACGTTCTCGTGGAGACCCATGACGAGAACGAAGTCGAGCGAGCCATGGCGCTGGGCGCAACCCTCATCGGCATCAACAACCGAGACCTCAGGACTTTCGAGACGTCACTGGAAACGTTCGAGCGTCTATCCTCCCGCGTCCCAAATGAAGCCCTGCTCGTCGCGGAAAGCGGCATCTTCACTGGCGAAGATGTGCGCCGCCTCGCCGCCTCCGGCGCGCAAGCGTTCCTGATCGGGGAAAGCCTGATGCGGCAACCGGACGTCGCCGAGGCGACGCGATCTTTGCGCCGTTCATACACTCTTCCTTGACAGAATCGGAACATTCCTGGAACAGACAGGAAACGTTGCTGATTTGTTCGGGTTATTGGCCCGGCTGACGGGAGGACATTATGCTCACTCAGAAACAGAAGGACCTGCTGGTCCTGATCGACACCCGCATCAAGGCGGTCGGCGTCCCGCCCTCTTATGACGAAATGAAGGATGCTCTCGGTCTTGCTTCCAAGTCCGGCATCCATCGTCTCATCACCGCGCTCGAAGAGCGCGGCTTCGTGCGCCGCCTACCCAACAAGGCGCGTGCCCTGGAGGTCATCAAGATGCCGGAGGGGCTACAGAACGACGACGCGCTCCGACCCGTTGCGGCCAACGACGCCTTCGAGATTCCCTTTGTCGGCAAGATCGCGGCCGGTCTACCCATCGCCGCCATCGAGGACGGTCTGAACCTGATGGCCGTTCCGCCGAGCATGTTGGGCAATGGCGACCATTACGCGCTGGAGATCGAGGGCGAATCGATGATCGGTGCGGGCATCATGGACGGCGATGTCGTCGTGGTCCGCAAGACCAGCACGGCCCGCAACAACGAGATCGTCGTAGCTCTGGTCGATCACGAGGAAGCCACCCTCAAGCGTATCTACCGCAAGGATGACCGGGTCGAGCTGATCGCGGAGAATCCGGATTTCCCGACCCGCAGCTTCGGTCCCGACCGGGTCGAGGTGCAGGGCGTCCTGGTCGGCCTCGTTCGCAACTACCACTGAGTTCCGGCACGTCGTCCCCATGGACGGCGCGCCCGTTTCGGGTCCCTTATGGGCACGAGGATGGGTTGCACCTCGAACCTGACGTGAAATCCGCCACTCTCGCGCAACCGTCTCTCATCGATCAGGATCGCCTCGCAATTCCGCCGCGACACGGGTCCGGCCTCGCGCGACGCCAGGATGACGACGGCGCTGTCTCGACAGGCGTCCGGGACTTCCGACGGTTCTTCGACGACCGTCACGGCATGGCCCTTGTGGATGAAACGGCAGGCAAGCGTGTCGCATTGGGCGAAGTCGTCACGATAGTTTGCCCATTCGCGGTCGGGATTGCCGTCGGACCGCGCGAACTGGTCGCGCCCATATCTGTCGGCCCGTAGCGACGAAGTCTGGCCCAACTCTTCCGAGAGAACGCTCACCCGACCGGTTTCCGATATGCGCAGGTCGTAGCGCGGGGTCTGAGTCCAGAGCAGGATCGACAGGGCCATCAAGGCAGTTCCGGAAACCAAGGCACGGCCAGACCTTAGGCAGGCCAAGGCGAACCCCAGCCCATACAGTCCCAGCACGGTCGGCGAGCTTGCCTTGACGGTCGACACGGCGCCCGGCAGACCCGCGACCCAGTCCGAGACGCCCAGCATGAAGGTCAGGAGCTTTCCCATCGCCCAGAGTGGCAGGGTCTCCCATCCCAAGGGCATGACGGCCAGTGACAGAATGCCGAACGCCATGACGACCGGGAACACGGTCATCGCCGCCATGTTGGCGATCAGGCCATATTTCGCGATCCGCCCGAAATGCAGCAAGGCGAAGCCGCCCGTCGCCAGACCTGCGACGAGGCTCGTTCCGAAAAGCGATCCATAGAAGGCAACCAAGCGGTCCCGGAACCCGTCCGCCCGACGGGGTGGCCGCCAATCCTGCCACGCCCTGAAGATGACGACCATCGACGCCACCGCCGCGAAGGACATTTGGAACCCCACGCTCGTCAGGGCTTCCGGGCGGATGACCAGCGTTATCAACGCTGCCACCGCGACGGATCGCAGGCTGATCGCGCGCCGGTCCAACAGGACGGCGAGAAAAGCGATGGAGACCATGATGTAGGCGCGCTGCGTGGCAACGGACGCCCCGGACAGCAGAAGATAGAGCGTCGCGCCCAGCAAGGCGATGAGAGCGGCCGGTTTGCGCACGTCCCGGCCGCGCGCAAATCGCTCGACGGAGGCCAAGACGATGGAAACGAGCGCGAACAGGCCGAACGCGACCATGCCCATGTGTAGACCGGAGATCGCCAGGATATGGGCGAGGCCCGATGCGCGCAAGCTCTCGGTCTGCGCCGGCGCGATGCCATCTCGCAGTCCCGTCAGAAGCGCCGCTTGCAAACCCGCCGTCTTGCCCGGCGCTTTCTCCATCACGCGATCTGCAATGGACCGGCGGACCTCGAACAGTCTGGCCTTCATCTGCGTCGTGACGTCATGGGTCGCGTCGAGCTGTATCGGCTCGCTTATGGCGAAACCCGACCCGGCCAAGCCGTCGAAAAAAGCGCGCCGTCCTGGATCGTACCCATCGGGAATGGCCGGTCCCGGCAAGGGTCCAGCGACCACGTCGATCGAGAGGATGTCTCCCGCCTCGACTGCCCCGAAAGCCTTCCCGACCCGTATGCGCAGCGTGTTCGGTAGGCCGGAGGGCGGCAGCGGGTCGGCTGTCGCGACATCGATGTAGAGACGGCGCATGGACCGCGCGCTGTCGATAGAGACGACCGTTCCCGTGATGGCCATACGGCCTTCGCGCACCAGAGGGTTCGTGTCCGACATTGCCGTCCGCGCCGCCGACCAGCTAATCCCGGCAGCGACCAGAGCCATGAGCAGAGCAAACGAGCCGAGAGCTTGACCGCCATGGATCGCAGCGATCCAACCGACGCAGACAAGACAGAGCGTGATCACGAGTGACGGTTCGGACGGCCAGGCGAAATAGACGGCAATGCCGACCGCGAACGCGATCACGCCCGCCTCGAAGCTGATGCGCAAGGGTTGGGTCCACGCCGATGACGCGATGCGCTCGCGCCACGGGGTTGACCGGATTGGGCTTTCCATGCCGACCATGATCTTGCATAGACCGCGCGCAGCCTCCCCGATCAAGCGCTCGCTCGGAGAAACCCGTCCATGTCCCGCCCTATCCGAACCCGCTTCGCGCCCTCGCCGACGGGCTTTCTTCATATTGGCGGTGCCCGGACGGCCTTGTTCAACCGTTACTTCGCCGATCACGTCGGCGGGACGATGCACTTGCGCATCGAGGACACGGACCGCGCCCGGTCCACCGACGCCGCGACCCAAGCCATTCTCGACGGGCTGGACTGGCTGGGCGTGCGCCATGATGGGGACGTCGTCTTTCAAAGCCGCAACGCGGACGCCCATGTCGCGGCGGCAGAAGCAATGCTGGCTTCCGGGGCCGCCTATCGCTGCTACCTATCGCCGGAACGAGCGACCCAACTCAAGGATGAGACCAAGGCTCGCGGCGAAGCCTTTCGCTCACCCTATCGCGACGGGAAAAGCGGATCGGGCGACAGCGTCGTCCGCTTCCGCGTGCCGGACGGAGAGACGGCGATCGAGGACGCCGTGCAGGGCGAGGTCGTTTGGAACAATGCGGAGTTCGACGATCTGGTCCTGCTTCGCGCCGACGGCACGCCGACCTACATGCTCGCCGTCGTTGTCGACGACCACGAAATGGGAATCACTCACGTCGTTCGCGGCGACGACCATCTCATCAATGCAGGCCGTCAGCAGCAACTCTACGACGCGCTCGGCTGGGACTGTCCGAATTGGGCGCATGTGCCGCTCATCTTCGGTCCCGACGGCAAGAAATTGTCCAAACGCCACGGCGCGCTGGGCGTCGAAGCCTATCGCGACATGGGTTATCTGCCGTCGGGACTGCGCAACTACCTCGTCAAGCTCGGCTGGGCGCATGGCGACGAGGAAGTGTTCCTGGACGATGCGCGGATCGCCGAGGTTTTTGAGCTATCCGGCATCAACACGGCTCCGGCCCGTCTGGACTTCGACAAGATGGACTTCGTCAACGCGCAGCACATCGCGCATCTGGACTCCGACAGGCTGATCGACGCCGCCCTGCCATTTCTGGAGGCCAGAAACGGCAATCCGCTATCCGACGCGGTCCTAGCACGCGTTCGCGCCGCCCTGCCCTCCCTTCGCCCGAGAGCAAAAACGCTGGTCGAACTCGCTGAAAACGCGGCCTACCTCTTCGATGTCAGGCCCTTGGAGCTGACGGGTCGTACGACCAAAGCCCTACGCCGCGAGGGCACGCGAAAGCTTGTGCAACTTTTGACAAGCCAGCTAGAAAGCTTAGAAAGCGGTGCATGGACGGGCGACGCGTTGCAATCGGTGCTGACCGATTTCGTGGCTGCTCAGGAAATCGGCTTTGGCAAGATCGGCGCGCCCGTCCGGGCGGCCTTGACTGCCGGGTCCCCCTCACCCGACCTGCACGACGTCCTGGCTTATTTGGGCCGAGACGAAGCACTGGCACGTATAGAAGACGCCCTTCCCCTCATGGGCTGAAACGAAGAGAGTTATGGAAAACAAAGTCAAGCAAATCGGCACATCGACCATTTCAATCGACGGCGGCGAGGCCGCGGAATTTCCGGTCCTGACGGGTTCCATGGGCCAACCGGCCATCGACGTTCGCGCCCTGTCGAAGAAGACCGGACACTTCACCTTCGATCCCGGCTACACCTCCACTTGCTCGACCGAGTCCCAGATCACCTTCATCGATGGCGAAAAGGGTCAGCTCCTCTATCGCGGCTACCCGATCGAACAGCTGGCCGAACAGTCGACTTTCCTCGAAGTCGCCTATCTGCTCGTGAATGGCGAGCTGCCAGACGAGAAAGAGTACGAGACCTTCGAGCAGACGATTACCAACCACACCATGCTCCACGACAAGATCGAGGGCTTTTTCAATGGCTTCCGCCGGGATTCGCACCCGATGGCCATGCTGACCGGTACGGTGGGAGCGCTGTCCGGTTTCTATCACGACGATCAGCACACGACAGAAGACGAGGCGCGCAACCTCGCCATCCATCGCATCATCGCCAAGATTCCGACCCTCGCCGCGCGCTGCTACAAGTATCGCATCGGCCAGCCGCACAGCTATCCGCAGAACGACCTGTCCTCTGCGCGCAACTTCCTGCGCATGTGCTTCGCGGTTCCGGCCGAAAAGTACGAGGTCAATCCGGTCATCGAGTCCGCCATGGACAAGATCTTCATCCTTCACGCCGACCACGAGCAGAACGCCTCGACCTCCACCGTACGCCTTGCCGGCTCGTCCGGTGCCAACCCCTATGCCTGCATCGCGGCCGGTACGGCCTGTCTCTGGGGGCCGAGTCATGGCGGAGCCAACGAGGCGGCGCTGAACATGCTGCGCGAGATCGGCACGGTCGACCGTATTCCGGAATATATCGACCGGGCCAAGGACAAATCCGATCCGTTCCGCCTGATGGGCTTCGGTCACAGGGTCTACAAGGCGACCGACCCGCGCGCCAACGTCATGCGCAAGACCACGCACGAAGTGCTCGGCGAGTTGGGCATCACCAATCCGGTTCTCGAAGTCGCGCTGGAACTGGAGAAGATCGCGACCAACGAGGACTATTTCGTGCAGCGCGGCCTCTATCCCAATGTCGACTTCTACAGCGGCATTGTGCTGTCCGCGCTCGGTTTCCCGACGGACATGTTCACCGTCCTGTTCGCGCTTGCGCGTACGACGGGCTGGATCAGCCAGTGGAACGAGATGCTGGAAGACCCCAGCCAGCGCATCGGTCGTCCCCGCCAGCTCTATACCGGCGCGACGGAGCGGGACTACGTGCCGATCTCGGCTCGCTGATCCAGCAAGGTCAGGATCGCGTCCGCCGCCCGGTCAGACGCCGACCCCACATTGGCCCCCATGCGACGCGTCTGTGTCAGCAGCGCGTTGCGTCGCCCGGTGGCGCTATCCTCGTCCTTGAGGATTTCGATCAAGGCGTTCGCCGGGGCGGCGGTATGGATTTCGTCCTGCATGAACTCCGGCATCAGGGGTGCATCCAGATCGTGGTCGGGGCCATCGGCCGCGATATTCACGATCGAGATATATCGGGGCACGAAAAGCCGACTCGCGAAGAAGAAGGTCAGAGGGGACAGCTCGTAAAGAACGACGGTCGGCACGCCCGCCGAGGCGAGCTGCGTGGTGACGGTCCCCGAGCAGGCGACGGCACCGTCCAGGGCGGCAAGTGCATCCAGCAACTCGTCCTGTCCGACTCGCACCGCGCCCACACCGTCTATCAATGTCTCGGATCGGTCTCTGACGGCGTCTGCCAGGACGTAGACGGCTTGCAAGTCCGGCCATTGGGTCAGGAGGTGCTGATGCGTCGCGACGATGGCCGGTCCGACGCGGTCGATCTCCGAGGGGCGACTGCCGAAGAAAAAACCGATGATGGGCGCAGTGCCGTCCAGTCCGTGCCGCGAGCGGAACGCGTTGCCGTCGCCTCCCGTGAAGTCCGTATCGAAAACGGGGTTGCCCACATAGGTTTGCGGCAGCATCGCGGCCTCGAAGTGGGGCGCATCCATCGGCTGGATGGAAAGCAGATGGTCGACATAGCGCGCCAATACCTTCGCCCGGCCGGGTCGCATGGCCCAGACCTGCGGCGCGACATATTTCACGATCAATCCGCGATAGCCTTTGGCCTTCAGGCGTTTGGCTACCCTGACCATGAAGCCCCAGCTATCGATCAGAACCACCATCGCCGGATCGGACCGCAGGATGATGTCCGTCGCTTCCCTGACTTTGGCCAGGACATGGGTGTAGGCCTTGAGACCCTCGACGAACCCGAGAACGGAGAGCCCGTCCACGCTCATTTGGCTCGATAGCCCGGCCGCTTCGATTGCTGTCCCGCCAATCGCTTCCAAGCGCACCTCCGACCGCTTCCGACGCAGCGAGCGGATCAGCGATATAGAGAGTTGATCGCCGGACGGCTCGGCGGAGACCAGAAAGACGTCAGGTCGCGTCATGGGTCGCTTGCGGCAATCCGATCAAAAACAGCCCATGCGCGTCAGCCATTCGGATGCATTCGTCCCGGTCGATCAGGAATGCGCGGCCTTCGTCGGACACGATCCCGGCCAGCCCGGCTTCGGCGCAAAGCTCGACCGTACGGGGTCCGATGGTCGGCAGGTCGACCCGTTCATCCTGTCCGGGCTTCACGCGCTTGGCGAGGACGCCGAGCCTTTTCTGCAGGGTCCCTCTGAGGGCCTCCGGTAGCTGGCCGACACGTTCGACCATCCGGTCGGTCCCTTCCTGCGCTTCTACGGCCAAAACGACTCCGTCCGCGACGATGGCGGCCTGGCCGATATCGTGCTCGCCCATGATGGAGGCCACCTCCATCGCCTGTTCGGCATCGGACCGCGACGCCGCGTTCAGACCGTGCCGGCCCAAGATACCGCTGGGCAGCAACAAGGCCCGACACAAATCCTGCGCGGACAAGATCTCGAAGCCCTTGGACTCCAGGATCTCCATGACGTGTCGCAGCAGAGCGTCGTCGCCCGCGCGGGCGGCCATGACGGTACCGGGAAGATAGCGCATCGCGGCCACGTCCGGCACGAAGGTCGAAAAGTCCGGACGCCCCACCTTGCCGGCCAGACACACATGGGTAACGCCGCGCTTGGACATGACCTTGAGGAGTTTTCCGAATTTCGAGAGCGGAAGTCGAACGGAGTCCTCGAAGCGCCCCGGCGGAGAGTCCGGGTCGATCTCGATCACGGTCAGCGGCTCGCCGCCTTCGCGGACGGAACGGGCCACGTTGACGGGAAGCTTGCCTCCCCCCGCGATCAATCCGATGTGGCGCATCGCTATCGCCTATGCTCGGGCAGGGTGAGGTTGCGGCCCTGGCCCCGCGCCTCGATGAACTCGATGATCTTGGTCACAAGCGGCTCGTCTGCGTAGAGCCGGCGCGCATCCTCGATGCGTTCGGCCAGGGTCCCCTCATAGGCGAAGAGTTGGCGATAGGCCGCGCGCAGCTTGTGAATGTGGGCTTTCTTGAACCCCTGTCGTTTCAGACCGATCACGTTGAGGCCATTGAGGTGCGCCGCATTGCCCATGACGAAGCCATAGGGAATGACGTCGTTGGTCACCAGCGCCATGCCCGCGATGAAGGCGTAGTCGCCGATGCGCGTGTGCTGGTGGATGGCGCAGACCCCGCCGAGGGTTACGTAATCGCCGATGGTGACGTTCCCGCCGACCTGCGCATAGTTGGACAGGGTGACATTGTTACCGATCTGGCATTCATGGGCAACGTGGGAGCCGACCATCATGTAGCAGCCATTCCCGATACGCGTGACGGGCTTGCCGACATCCGTGCCGGGATGGACGTTGCTCATCTCCCGGAACGTGCAATCGTCTCCGATCTCGATCCCGATCTCGCTTCCACCGCGATGTTTGAAATCTTGCGGAGGGTAGCCCATCGAGGTCTGCGGATAGAGCACGCAGTTCCGGCCGATCGTGGTCCGCCCCTCCAGCGTGACGTGGCTGATCAAGCGTGACCCGTCTCCGATCCGGACGTGTGGACCTACGGTAGAATAGGGCCCGATCTCGACATTCGTGCCAAGCTCGGCCGCGCTGTCCACGAGCGCTGTTGGGTGGATGTTAGCCGTCATGTGTTAGCCATCGAAGGAGAGCGGGCTGGCGAGAAAATCGATCGACAACGCTTTCGCGCCCTCGCATTCGGCCGCCCCCTTGAAGGTATAGATATTCCGTTTCACCGAAACGAGTTCCGCGTGAAGGTCCAGAGTTTCCCCAGGTATGACGGGCCGACGGAAGCGGGCCTTGTTGATGCCGGTGAAGGCGAGGAACGAGTCGCGCGCGACCAACTCACCGAATATGCCGATCAGCGCACCCGTCTGGGCGACCATCTCGACCATCAGAACACCCGGCAGGATCGGCCTGTTCGGGAAGTGCCCGCGAAAGACGTCCCATTCGGGCGAGACGTCTACCTGGGCGTGAACGCGTGTGCCGTCATAGGATAGCACTCGATCCACCAGCAGGGCGGGCGGAGCGTGCGGCAACAGTTCCTGAATGGCGGCCTTGTCGAGAGGAAGGGAGGGCGTCATTTGCGAATCGCACGTTTGGAGACGGCCAGCATCTTCATATGCTGACGGATCGGCATGGCGGGAATGCCCGACCAGGTCTCGCCTGCGGGAACGTCATGCATGACCCCGGCAAAGGCCGCCAAGCGAGCGCCGTCTCCGATGGTGATGTGGTCCGCCAAACCCGAACCTCCGCCCATCATCACATCCGTCCCGATGATGCAGGATCCCGATATGCCGACTCGTCCGGCGACGATGCAATTCTTGCCCATGACGACATTGTGGGCGATCTGGACGAGATTGTCGATCTGGCATCCGTCGGCCACGACCGTGTCGCCAAGCTGCCCGCGGTCGACGCAGCTATTGGAGCCGATTCGCACCCGATCGCCTATGACGACCCGGCCGACATGCGGGACGGGAAGCAACGTCCCCTGCCCGTCCGAGACCACGCCAAAGCCGGAGCCGCCAATGACGGTGCAACTACCGATGCTGACCCCTTCCCCGATGACGGCGTTGGAAACCGTGCTGTGAGGTCCGATCCGACTATGCGCCCCGATGACGACGCCCGGTTCGATGACGGCCGTCGGGTGAATGAACGCGGTTTCGTCTATGTCGAGATCGGCGTCTTCGACCGGAGCGACGAGAAGATCGGTCGCTCTTGCAAGTTCGTATTTCGGCGCGTCGCAGATCAGCGGAACGATATGCCTGGCCGCCACGTCTTGCGCCAGATCAGCGGTGACGAAGCAGGCCGAAGCCTTTGCGGTCTCAAGCGCGGACAGATGGCGCTTGGACTCCAGAAAGGAAACATCACCGGTCAGTGAGTTCGGAAGAGGGGCTGGCTTTTCGACCCGGACTTCGCCGAACGTGCCATCGGGGCGGTCGAGCCCGAGCGTTTCACAGAGCTCTGCGAGAGATAGACCCCCGTCCACAAGGGCAAAGAAACGCGGGTCGATCATGGGGCGGAGGTAGATTTGGGACGTCTGTCTCTCAACACACGTCCCATGTCATCGCATGACGCGGGCGGCAGCGCGTTAGCCGCGCGGCAGGCGCTCGCGCGTCACGGGAACCGTGGTCATCTCGGCGTTGAGTCGGCTCAGGACCGTGTTGGTGATGTCGGCGGGTTCGCCATAGATGACGAGCTGCTTTTCCAGTACGACATCGGCGTTCCGCTCGCGGGCGATCTGATCGATGATGGTCTTCATCTTCGCCGTGACGACCTGACGGGCCTTGGCTTCGGTCATCTGGAGCTCACGCTGCGCGATGGCCGTGTCCTGGCGCAGCTTGATCGCGCTCTTCTGAAAGGTCTCGATCTCTGACCGCAGCGTCGGATCGGCGAGGATCTGCTGTTGCGTCTTGCCGTCCGTCTTGAGCTTCAAGTTCTTCTCGGTCGCTTCCAAGGGAGTCGCTTGTGCGTTGAGCTGCGATCCGGTCGACGTGGCCATGGCTTCGACCTGGCGGGCGACGTGCTGGCCGACGGTGCTGTCATTGTAGACTTTGGCCGTGTCGACCACGAGGATGGTGCTTTGGGCGTAGGCTGACGCGGTGGCGAGCATCGCGGCGGCGGTGCCGAGCGCGATCTTCGCAGCCATTCGGAACGTCTTCTTGGCGTTGGTCATGTTAGAACCTCGTACGGGTTGTGAACTGGAACGACTGTCTGTCGTCATAGGGTTGCTTCACGATCGGTTGCGTGAAGTCGAAGCGGATGGGCCCGAAGGGGCTCTCCCAGAAAATGCTCGCCCCGGCCGTCACGCGTGGATCGAGCGCGTCGATGGTGCGTCGGCAGACGACACCGGGAGCGTCGACCCCTTCGCAACTGTCGCCCGCGCGGAGCGTCGTCGCACCGGGATCGGTGATGATGTTGAACTGGAAGTCTTCGTCCAGCAGGCCAACCGTTCCGGCCTCAATGAACAATGACCCGAGCAGCTGGGGCAAACCAACCGGAAAACTCACCTCGGCTGCAGCCAGGCCGAAGGCATTGCCGCCTTGCGCCCGTTCCCGCCCGTCGAACCCGCCAGCCGCAGTCGGAATGAGGGTCGATCCGGTCTCGGCCACATAGTTGACGACGCGCGGACCGATACCGGCATTGTCGAACCCTCGGAAGTCGAAATTGCCCTTGAAGTAGCGGTCGTTCAGCTGGACCGGGTCGCCGCCCCAGCCGCGAATATAGCCGCCGGACAGGGTCGCGGAGGCAATGACGCCAGGAAACAGGCCCTTATAGTAGTTACCGCGAACGTCCGTGCGAAGGTACTGCACATCCCCGGCGAGGCCCGCAATGTCCTGACTGAAGCGCAGGTCGAAACCGCCCGTTGGAGTAATCGGGTCGTTCCGGCGATCCCAGCCAAACGTATAGCCGACAATGGACGACAGGCGCCCGCCCACCTGCTGACAAAGGGTCAGGTTCTGTTGCTCCTGCGGGGTCAAGCGACCGCTGGCGGCATTGAACAGGATCGAGTCGCACTGGGCTTCGCCCGGAAACTCAATGGACTCCTGCCGGAGAGAGTAACGCGCCGACAGGCTCGTATTCTGCGTCAGCGGGAAGGCCAGACCGACCTGCGCACCCGTCCGGGTCGAACGGAAACCGGCTTCTTCGAGGAAGTCGATCACGACATCGAACAATTCGATACTGCCGGCCAGGTTGCGCCCAAGGAAGCGCGGTTCGGTAAAGCGTGCATCGATTTCGCGACGGTTGGAGGAGGCACGGACGACGAAGCGCAGCAGCTGCCCCCGGCCTCGCAGGTTGCGTTGCGTGATGGACAGGTCGACAAGGAAGGCGTCTGCCGAGGAGAAACCCGCCGAGAAGGAGAGTTCGCCGGTCGGCTGTTCGGAGACGCGAACTTCGACCACCGCGCGATCCGGCGAGGAGCCTTGCGTCTCCTCGATCTCGACATCTTCGAAGTAGCGGAGCGCGCGAACGCGATTGCGGGAACGATCGAGCAGGACGCGGTTGAAGGCGTCGCCTTCCACCAATTCCATTTCGCGGCGGATCACATAGTCCAGCGTGGTCGTATTGCCGACAATGTCGATACGCTCGATATAGACACGCGGTCCCTCGACGATGTTGAAGACCAGATCGACCGTCTTCTCCTCGCGATTCAGGCGGAGATCCTGTTGGATGTCGACGAAAGCATAGCCGCCGGTCCCAGCCGCGAAGTTGAGGTTGTCGATGGCATTCTCGATCTGGGAGGCATTGTAGACTTCGCCTTCCTGGATGTTGACCAGTCGGCGAAGGAAGTCCTCGTTCAGCGCTTCAAGCTCGGTTTCGACGGAGATGTCGCCCCAACGATACTCGCCGCCCTCATCCACCGTGAAGGTGATGTAGAAGTCTTCCTGGTCGGGCGTGAGCTCCGCCACAGCGGACACGACGCGAAAGTCGGCGAAGCCGCGATTGGTGTAGAACGTCCGCAATTGCTCGCGGTCGAACTCAAGCCGAGCCGGGTCGTAATTGTCGTTTGAGCTGAAGAACCGGTACCAGATCGACTCCTGGGTCGCGATTTCCTTGCGGAGCTTGCGATCGGAATATTCGGCGTTGCCGATGAAGTTGATGCGCTTCACGCCCGTGACGGGCCCCTCGGAAATCTCGAAGATCAGGTCGACGCGGTTCTGCGGCTGCTCGACCACTTTGGGCTCGACCGTCGCGCCGAAACGGCCGGACTGACGATAGAGCTCGATGATGCGCTGCACGTCTTCCTGTACTTGGGCACGAGTGAAGAGCGCGCGCGGCTCGGCGTTGATCTCGTCATTGATCTTGTCGGACTTCAGGGACTTGTTGCCCTCGAAGATGACGCGATTGATGATTGGGTTTTCAATGACTTGGATGAGGACGTTCCCGTCGCGCGGGTCGATGACCACGTCCGCGAACAGGCCGGTGGCGTAGAGCGTCTTCAGGCTGACATCGATCCGGTCTTCCGAATAGGGATCGCCCGGCGCGAACAGCAAGTAGGACGCGACCGTGTTGGCCTCGACGCGCTGATTGCCGACGACCTGGATCGTGCGAATACGGGTCGGGGGCTGGTAGGCCGGTGCTTGGGCCTGCGGTGCGCTATCCTGGGCCATCGCGCGCGGAGACTGAATGCCCGCGAACAGCAGCGCGACGAAAAGCGTCGCCAGCCAAGCTGGAAGACCGGAGGCAAAACGATCACGCCGCCTGGTCAGAGTGTGGTGAGGTCCCATTCGCCGCAGTCCGATTACAAACTTCTAAGGTAGCCGATGTCGTTGATCGTCAAAACGACGAACAGCGCGAGTATCACAGCCATTCCGAAGCGGAAACCGAACTCCTGCTTTTTCTGGCTGAGTGGTTTTCCGGCCGCGGCTTCATAGGCGTAGAACATAAGGTGGCCGCCATCGAGCATCGGAATGGGCAGAAGGTTGGCAAAGCCCAATGCAACCGAAATGCCAGCCCCGAGCTGCAGCATGCGAATGGCGAAGGCCTTCAACTTGTCGGATACGGGCCGTTCCGTCTTGGCGACATCGACCGTAGACTTGCCCACCATGGTGGCGATCCGTCCAATGCTGCCGAGTTGCTTGCCGTCTTCCTTGCCGTTGAAGATGCGCCCGATATATTGGCCCGTGGCGGCGATGGTCGCGCCCACCTGGTTGGTACCGAAGGCCAAGGCGCTGACGGGACCGTAGCGGCGCGTGTCGATCTGTGCGTCGGGCGAAAGGCGAACGCCGAACTGGCCGCGCGTCATTCGCCCTCCGACGAAATCCTTGGCTTCGATCAGGCGCGGCGTGACGGTCAGGGCCACGCGCTCCCCGTCACGCTCGACCACCGTCTCGATCGGCGTGTTGGAACGGAGCTGAATGTGCTGGCTCATCTCGATCCAGTCGCGGATCTCGCGTCCGTCCATCTGGACGACACGGTCACCCGGACGGATACCGGACTCGGCGGCGGGGCTGCCGGCTTCCACCTCTCCGATCAACGCTTGGGGATGGAGCGTTCCGACCCACATCACCGCAATTCCGAAAAGAATAGCCGCCAAGAGGAAGTTCGCCAATGGCCCGGCCAGAACGACGAGCGCGCGTTGCCAGACGGGACGGAAATGGAAGATATCGGTAACGTCGCCCTGTTCCGCCCGGATCCTGTCCAAGGCTTCCGCATCGGGGTTGGAGGCCGCTCCGGCATCGCCCGCGAACTTGACGTAGCCGCCAAGCGGTACTCTCGACAGCATCCAGGTCGTTCCCGACTTCGCCTTGCGTTGATAGATGGGCTTGCCGAAACCGAGCGAAAAGCGGTCGACCTTCATGCCGAACATCCGCGCCACGCTATAATGACCGAGCTCATGGAAGAAGATGAGCGAGGAGATCACGACGATGAAGGCCAATGCGGCCAACAGGATATAGAAGACGTCTAAAAGCACAGGTCCCCAAGGCTTGCGCCCGATTCCGGGCATGAGGGGACGTGCCCGGAACGAGCCGGGCTTACAAGTTTACAATATGCTCATTTGCAGCGTCGCGAGCCCGTCGATCCATGCGCAACACTGCCTGCAGATCGACGTCAGAGCAGCCCATATCCTGGCTGGCGGAGAGTTGGTCCAAAGCACGTTCGCATATGGCAGGGATGTCGAGAAAGCGGATTTGACCGTTCAGAAAGGCGTCCACGGCGACCTCGTTGGCCGCGTTGAGCACACAGCTCGCCTGCCCCCCAGCTTCCAATGCCTCGCGGGCGAGCCTCAAGGCGGGAAAGCGCACGGTGTCAGGCTCGAAGAAGGTCATCTGACCAAGCTTCGCGAAGTCGAGCCGCTCAACCGGCGCGACCATGCGCTCCGGCCAGGCCAGCGCGTAGGCGATGGGCGTCCGCATGTCGGGAGACCCCATCTGCGCGAGAACCGAGCCGTCGATATATTCAACCATGGAATGGATGGTCGATTGCGGATGGACCACCACGTCGATCCTGTTGGATGATACATCGAACAGCCACGAAGCCTCGATCAGCTCCAATCCCTTGTTCATCAACGTCGCGGAGTCGATACTGATTTTCGATCCCATCGACCAAACCGGATGAGCGAGCGCGTCCTCGCGGGTGACGGATTGTAGGTCCTCCAGCGAGGTCTCGCGAAACGGTCCGCCGGACGCGGTCAGGATCAGCCGGGTCACGGTTTCGGGCCTGTTCCTGTCCAGAACCTGGAATATGGCATTGTGCTCCGAATCGACCGGCAGGAGCGTCGTTCCATGCCGGTCCACCGCCTGCATGAAGCTGTTTCCGGCGCAGACGAGACATTCCTTGTTGGCGAGCGCGACCGTCTTGCCCTGCCCGACCGCAGCCAAGGTCGGTTCCAGACCTGCCGCTCCCACGATCGCCGCCATGGTGATGTCGGCCGGCCGTTGGGCCAGTTCGACGAGGCCGCTCTCGCCCAGCAGGACATCGATGGAGTGGGATGCCAGCCTTTCGCGAAGTTCCGTCTCGCCGGCAGGATCGGCTATGGCAACAGCCTTCGCCCCAAAGGCGATGGCCTGCTCGGCCAGGCGTGCGACGTTGCGGTTGGCGGACAGGCCGACGACCTCGAACTGGCCGGGTTCGGCGCGCTCCAGCAGGTCGAGCGTATTTTCACCGATGGAACCGGTGGAGCCGAGAACTGTGATGGTCCGCGTCATGCGATTGGCCAGCGATCCCCGACGATTATGAAGATGAAGGCCGCTCCGACGACCGCCGCCATAAGGCTGTCGACCCGGTCGAGCAGGCCCCCATGGCCTGGCAGGATCGTTCCGGTGTCCTTGATGTCCAGGCGGCGTTTGACCGCGCTCTCGCCCAGGTCGCCCAGGACCGACAGGATCACGATGGGGATTGCGAGCAACGCGGAAAACAGGACGGGCAAGCCGATGAACAAACCGCAGACCGCCGCCACGACCATCGCGAAGACGAGACCGGAAACGAATCCGGACCAGGTCTTGTTGGGCGAAAGGCGAGGCGCGAGTTTCGGCCCGCCCATCATCGACCCGCCGAAATAAGCGCCTACGTCCGCAGCGATCACGATCAGGATGACGAAGATGAGCTGTGTGAAACCGCGCGTGTCGAAACCGACTTCCGATCCCCGAAGCATGACGAGCACGATCGCCGGGACGATGATGTAGGGCAGGCCGATCGCGGTCCAGCCCGGACCGCCCCGCCGCATCCGCTCCGCAACGGCAAAGAGCGTGGTCACGACAAGCGTCGCGATCGCCCAGATCGGCATCGTCTGGCCTGCATAGAGCAAGGCGATCAGCAGCCCGCCGCCCGCTATGGCGAAGGCTAGGCCGGACGCGTCGGGATCGGTCATGCGCATCCACTCATACAGGACCCGAGCCCCAAACAGTCCGACCAGAACGACCCAGATCCACCCGCCCACATAGAAAGGCGCAATGACCACGAGAGCGATGATGAGCCCGGTGCCCAGACGCGCGCCCAGGTTGGACCAGCGTTTCTTGGGCCCCGCGACGGACACTACGCGACTTCCGAAGAGGCGGCGTTGCCGTAGCGTCGGTCTCGGGCAGCATATTCCTCCAGCGCGGCGACCAGGTCGTCGCGGGTGAAATCCGGCCACAGCGTGTCGACGAACACGAACTCCGCATAGGCCGCCTGCCACAGGAGGAAGTTGGACAGTCGCCGCTCCCCACTCGTGCGGATGACCAGATCGGGATCGGGCAGGCCGCTCGTGTCGAAATAGCGCCCAAACTCCTCTTCGGTGAGAGTCTCGCCCGCGCGACCTTGGGCGGAGAGTTTCTTCACGGCCCGCAGGATTTCGTCGCGACCGCCATAGTTGAAGGCGATGTTGAGGTTGAAATCCGTATTGGCCGCGGTCTGTCGCTCCGTCCGCTCGATCAGCGAGCGTGTCTGTGCATCCAGCCCTTCGCGCGTGCCCAGAATGCGCACGCGGACCCCTTCCCGGTCCAGCCGGTCGAGGTCGGCCTCGATATATTCGCGCATCAAGGCCATCAGAGCCGCGATCTCCGCACGCGGGCGCGTCCAGTTTTCCGTCGAAAAGCTGTAGAGGGTCAGACAGCCAATACCGATCTGCGAGGCGTCCTCCACGATACGGCGGACCGTTTCGACGCCCTTGCGATGGCCGAAACTGCGAGGACGGCGACGGGCGCGCGCCCATCGACCATTGCCGTCCATGATGATGGCCACATGGTTCGGAAGGCTATCGCCATATGGAGAACAGGTGGCGATCGTCAGACCTGCATGATCTCTTCGGTCTTGTGAGACAGCGCATCGTCGATCTTGCTCACCAGCTCATCGGTCGCGTTCTGGACGTCCTTCTCATGCGCCTTCTGCTCGTTCTCGCTCATGTCGCCATCCTTTTCGAGGCGCTTGAGCGTGTTCATGGCGTCGCGACGAACATTGCGGACGGCGATCTTCGCGTTTTCCGCATAGGTCCCCGCGACCTTGGCCAGTTCCTTGCGACGTTCCTCGGTCAGCGGCGGCATGGGAATACGCAGGGTCTGGCCGTCCATGACGGGGTTGAGGCCCAGCGCGCTCTGGCGGAGCGCCTTGTCGACGGCCTGGACCATCGTCTTGTCCCAGACGGAAACGGTCAGCATGCGCGCTTCCGGCACGGTCACGGACGCAACCTGATTGATCGGCATTTCCGACCCGTAGGCCTTGACGACGACGCCATCCAGAAGTCCCGCATTGGCGCGGCCCGTCCGCAGGCCGCCAAAGTCGCTTCGCAGGGAGTCGAGCGCGCCGTCCATTCGCTTTCTATATTCGGAGAGATTGAAATCGGTCATGGGTGCCTCCTTTACGGTCTCGGGGCGATCTTCAAGGCAAAATCAGGACTTTATCAAGGTCGAGGTGCCGTGCCCAGCCATAACGGAGTCGAGTCCACCCGTTTCGTGCAGGGAGAAGACGATGATCGGAATGTCGTTTTCGCGCATCAGCGAGATGGCCGACGCGTCCATGACCTTGAGATCGTCCGCCAGCACCTTGTGGTAGCTAAGCGTGTCGTAGCGCTTCGCATCCGGATTCTTCTTGGGATCCGAATCGTAGACCCCGTCCACCTGCGTTCCCTTCAGCAGGGCGTCGCATTCCATCTCGGCGGCGCGCAGGGCCGCCGCCGTGTCGGTCGTGAAATAGGGATTGCCCGTTCCGGCAGCGAAGATGACCACGCGTCCCTTCTCCATGTGGCGGACGGCTCGTCGACGGATGTAGCTTTCGCACACGGTTTGCATCGGGATCGCGGATTGGACGCGCGTATCCACGCCGATCTGCTCCAGCGCGCTCTGCATGGCGAGCGCATTCATCACGGTTGCCAGCATTCCCATATAGTCGGCGGTGGATCGCTCGATCCCGGACGCCTGAGCCGAAAGTCCCCGGAAGATGTTGCCCGCACCGATGACGAGCGCGATCTGGAGCCCCTTTTCATGCGCGGCCGCGACTTCGCTCGCCACCCGCTTTACCGTTTCCGTATCGATCCCATATTCGGCATCGCCCATCAGCGCTTCGCCGGAAATCTTCAGCAAAACGCGATTATAGGTGTAGTCGGTCATGGTTTCTCTGCGCGGTTTTCGCGGCTCTATCCCACCCCTGCGGACTATCCAAGCAGGCGACACAAAAAAGCCCACCCCGGCATGGCCGGGGTGGGCGAACAGAGTTCGGAGATGAGACCTAGCCCTTGACGGCGGCGGCCACTTCCTCGGCGAAGTTCTCTTCCTTCTTCTCGATGCCCTCGCCGACGGCCATGCGGACGAACCCGGCCAGCGCGATGTCGGCGCCGATGGCCTTGCCTTCATCTTCCAGCACTTTCTCGATGGAACGCTCGCCGTCCATCACGAAGATCTGGGTCGCCAGCACGCTCTCCTTGAAGAACTTCTGCATCCGGCCATCGACCATCTTGTCGACGATGTTTTCCGGCTTGCCGGACTCCAGCGCTTCGGCCTTGAGCATGTCGCGTTCCTTCTGAACCACGGCGGCGTCGAGGTCGTCGACCGTATTGGCCAACGGGGCCGTCGCCGCGACGTGCATGGCGATCTTCTTTGCCAACTCTTCCAGCTTGGCGGCATCGCCATCGGATTCGAGCGCGACCAGCACGCCGATCTTGCCCATGTCGGTCGCGACCGCATTATGGATATAGGACGCCACGACACCTTTGGAGACTTCGAGCTTTTCCATACGGCGGAAGGTCATGTTCTCGCCGATCTTGCCGACCAGTTCGGACAGATAGTCCGTGACGGACTTGCCGCCGTCGAGTTCGGCGGCGGCCAGTTCGTCGGAGGATCCCGTCGTCAGGGCGCGCGTCGCGATCTTCGACACGGCATCCTGGAACAGTTCGTTGCGGGCCACGAAGTCGGTTTCGGAGTTGACCTCCACGACCACGCCGGTCGTGCCGTCGGTCGCTGCGGCGACCAGACCTTCGGCGGCGACGCGGCTGGCCTTCTTGTCGGCCTTGGCGATACCCTTCTTGCGCAGCCAGTCGATCGCGGCGTCCATGTCGCCGTCAGTCTCGTTCAGGGCTTTCTTGCAGTCCATCATGCCTGCGCCGGTTTTGTCGCGCAGCTCTTTGACCATTGCGGCAGTGATCGCCATGGGTCTCTCCATTGTTGAAAGCCCCGGAGTGGGTCTCCGGGGCGAGTCGATCTAAGATGTTCGCGCCGCACATAGGGGCGGCGCGCGACGATTTAAAGACGCCGGGCTTTTCTCAGCCTTCGGCAGCGGTCTTGAGGGCGTCCTGGTCGACCTTGGCGCGGGGCGCACCACCGGCCAGCATATCCTTGGCCTGCTGACGGAAGTCACCGTCCTTGAGCTTGCCGTTCATGTCGAGCGCGGCATCGATCTCGGCGATCTTTTCGTCCGACAGGTTCGCCATGACTTCCAGGGAGTTGATGCCGGCCGCTTCCAGCTTCTCCTTGTAGACCGGGCCGATGCCGTCGATCAGGGCAATGTCCTGCAGCGTCGGCGCGGTGTCGGCCAGCATGGTCGGGGCCGCAGGCTCGGTCGTCAGCGGTTCCGTTGCCGGGCTCGGAGCGGGATCAGACGCCGCTTCGGCCATTTCGGCGGCGACCGCCTCTTCCTCGGCCGGAACCGTGTCCGCGAGGTTGAGCGCCATCTCTTCCGGGTTCTCGGCCGCGCCGAGGTCCATGCCGACGGAAGCCGCGGCCTCGGTCATGCCGTCGAGCACGGCGTCGGCCATCAGCTCGCAATAGAGCTGAATCGCGCGGGCCGCGTCGTCATTGCCGGGCACTGGAATGTCGGCTTCGCTCGGGTCGCAATTCGTGTCGAGGATGGCGATGACCGGAATGCCTAGGCGACGCGCTTCCTTGATGGCGATGCTTTCCTTGTTGGTATCGATCACGAACATCAGGTCGGGTTTGCCGCCCATGTCCTTGATGCCGCCCAGCGTACGGTCCAGCCGCTCGCGTTCACGAGCAAGGTTGAGCAGTTCCTTCTTGGTCAGGCCCGCATCGTTGGGATCCATGGCGTCGAGCTGCTTCAGGCGGGCGATGGACCCGGACACGGTCTGCCAATTGGTCAGCATGCCGCCGAGCCAGCGGTGGTTGACATAGTATTGGGCGCAACGCTGCGCGGCCTGGGCGACAGGCTCCGAAGCGGCGCGCTTGGTACCGACGAAGAGAACGCGTCCGCCCTTGGCGGCGACGTCGCGGACTTCCTTTAGCGCCTGATGCAGGAGCGGAACGGTCTGCGACAGATCGAGAATATGGATGTTGGAGCGGGCGCCGAAGATGTACGGAGCCATTTTCGGATTCCAGCGGTGCGTCTGGTGGCCGAAGTGGACGCCGGCTTCGAGCAGCTGACGCATGGAAAAGTCGGGAAGAGCCATTGGATATCTCCTGCTTCCGGTTAGCCTATGTGTGGGGTTGAGGGAGAGCTTCCCACCGGAACCGACGATCCGTGCTATATGCACGGGGCCGAACCCACACGCGAATTGATGCGGCGCTATAAGGCGAGCGGACTCGATTGCAAGCGGTTTATACCGCCGAAAAGACGGCTAGGCCGCGATCTCCTCGATCATCTCGATAGCGCGATTGGCCTTCAGCGCGCGACGGACATCCGGGTCGATCGCCCATTTTCCGCTGAGCCGCCAAGACGCTTCCCGGTCCGGCGTCAATGGGGCCGACAGTTCGATCAGGCCGGAATGCAGGTGTGGGGCATCGCGGAGCTTGCAGAGCATGGCTTCAAGCTCGCTGAGTGTCGCGGCGTCGGCGTCGCGGAGACGGATGCGAAGTCCTCTGGGCGGCAGCGCATTATCCGTATTGGCCCCGGAAGAGGACAGCAGCTGAACGGACTGGGCGAAGAAGCGCGTGTCGCTCCCCTCGCCTTCCACGCGCACCTCGCAGATCACCGCATTGCCGGGCGACATGACCTCTCGGCGAGAGAAGAGCAGATCCTCGCGGACGAAGAGTTCATACTCCCCGGTCGGATCGGAGAGGCCGAGATAGGCAAAGCGCTTGCCATGTTTGGAGCTTCGCTCCTGGCGGCGACGGACGATGCCCGCGACGCGGAAGTTCTTCTGCCCCGCCACGACCCGGTCTTCGAGCGTTTCCGACAAGGCAATGCTCTCCTGGGTGCCCTTCAGGTGCTCGTCCAGCGGATGTCCGCCCACATAAAAGCCGATCGCGCCCAGCTCGTGCTCCAGTCGCTCGACCGTGGCCCAGTCCGGGCGTTGCACGAGATCGGGATCAGGCGTCGCCTCCTCGATGCCACCAAAGAGGTTGACCTGCGCGGACTCGCGTTCCTCGGTAGCCAGCGCGCCAACCTTCTGAAGCATCTCTGCCGACGCCAGGGCAGTGGCGCGGGATATGCCGAGACAGTCGAACGCGCCCGAGCGGGCTAGGTTCTCGATGGAGCGCTTATTGACGATGCGCATATCCACGCGGCGGGCAAAATCGTAGATATCCTCGAACGGGCCATCCATTTCCCGGACCTCGACGACGTGCTTCATCGCTTCGAGACCGACATTCTTGAGCGCACCCAACGCATAGAGCACCTTGCCGTCGGCGACGTCGAAGTCCGCCTGCGAGCGGTTTACGCAAGGTGACAACACCTCGACTCCGATGCGCTTCGACTCCTGGAAGAAGAAGGCCAGCTTCTCGGCCACGCTGAGGTCGAGGCTCATGATGGCGGCCATGAAGTGGGCCGGATAGAGCGCCTTCAGATAGGCCGTCTGGAAGGAGATCAACGCATAGGCGGCAGCGTGCGACTTGTTGAAACCGTAGCCCGCGAACTCGTTGACGAGGTCGAAGATGCCTGCCGCCTGATCGCGGTCCACGCCGCGCTCCACCGCGCCGTCGATGAACTTGTCCTTCTGGCGGTCCATTTCCGCCTGATCCTTCTTGCCCATGGCGCGACGCAGAAGGTCGGCGTCGCCCAGGGTGAAGCCCGAGAGGATCTTGGCGATCTCCATCACCTGTTCCTGGTAGATGATGATACCGTAGGTCTCTTCCAGCAGGGATTTCAGCTTGGGATGCGGATAGGCGATTTCCTGCCGTCCGAACTTGCGTTCGATGAAGTCGGGAATGTTGCGCATCGGACCGGGACGGTAGAGCGAGATGATGGCAGTCAGCTCTTCGATGGAGTCGGGCGCCAGCTTGCGGAGCGCATCGCGCATTCCGGAGCTTTCCAGCTGAAACACTCCGGCCGTCAGACCCTTGGCGAGCGGCTCGTAGGCTTCCGGCGTGGACGTGCTGACGGAGTCGATGTCGACGACGATGCCGTCCTTGCGAAGCAGGCGCAGGCAGCGGTCGATCACCGTCAGTGTCTTGAGGCCGAGGAAGTCGAACTTCACCAGACCGGCCTTTTCCGCCCATTTCATGGTGAACTGCGTGGCCGGAATTTCGGATCGCGGGTCGCGGTAGAGCGGCACAAGCTCGGTCAATGGGCGGTCGCCGATGACGACACCGGCCGCGTGGGTCGACGCGTTACGGTACAGGCCTTCGAGCGATAGCGCGGTGTTAAGGAGCCGCTTCACGGTCGGATCGGACCGGCGAGCGTCCTGGAGCGCCGACTCCATATTGATCGCCTGGTTGAGCGTTACCGGGTTGGCCGGATTGTTGGGTACGAGTTTGGCGAGACGGTCCACCTGCCCCAGCGGCATCTGCATCACCCGGCCGACATCCCGCACCACCGCGCGAGCCTGGAGCGTTCCGAAGGTGATGATCTGCGCAACCTGCCCGTCGCCATATTTGCGGCGGACATAGTCGATCACCTCGCCTCGTCGTTCCTGGCAGAAGTCGATATCGAAGTCAGGCATGGAGACGCGTTCGGGGTTGAGGAAGCGTTCGAACAGCAAACCGTAGCGGAGCGGATCGAGATCGGTAATGGTCAGCGCCCAGGCCACGACGGAGCCGGCACCCGAACCCCGACCCGGGCCGACCGGAATTTCCTGTTCCTTAGCCCACTTGATGAAGTCCGAGACGATCAGGAAATAGCCCGGAAAGCCCATATTTGTGATGACGCCGAGTTCGTAGTCGAGACGGTCGAAATAGTCGTCTCGCGCGACGGCGGGCTCGATGGCAGCAAGCCGGGCTTCGAGTCCGTCCCGTGCCTGCTCGGCGAGGATTTCCGCCTCCGACTGCGAGCCGTCGCCGAAGTGGGGCAGAATCGGCTTTCGGGTCTGCGATCGGTAGGCGCAGCGTTGGGCAATGATGAGCGTGTTGGAGAGAGCTTCCGGCAGGTCCTCGAACAGGTCGAGCATCTCTTCCGTGGACTTCAGATAATGCTTCGCCGTCAGCTTGCGACGGTCCTGCTCCAGCACGTAGGATCCTTCGCTCATTGCCAGCAGCGCGTCGTGCGCCGCGTGCATTTCGGGTCCGAGGAAATAAGGTTCGTTAGTGGCGACGAGGGGTAGCCCGTAACGATAAGCCAGATCGAGCAGAATGGGCTCCACCTGCGCCTGCTGCGGCGTGCCATGCCGCTGAAGCTCGATATATAGACGGTTTGGAAACAGAGCGATCAGCCGCTCCAGCCAGCGTTCCGCCTCGCCGGTGCGACCCGACGCGATCAGGCGGTCCAGCGCTCCATCCGATCCGCCGGTCATAGCGATGACGCCGTCCGTTCGCCCGTCCAAAAGACCGGCTTTCACATGCGGCAGGTCGGTCGCTTCCACGTCCAGGAACGCTGCGGAGGAAAGCGCCATGAGGTTGGCGTAACCGCCTTCGTCCTGCGCCAGCAGAACGAGCGAGCCGTCGGGGTCGCGGCGCAAGCGGCCCGGTTGTTGTTCGCCTTCCATGTCGATGGATAGGGTGACGCCGATGATCGGCTGAATACCCGATCCTGTCATGACTTCGGAGAACTCCAGCGCGCCGCAGAGATTGTTGGTGTCCGTGATGGCGATGGCGGGCTGACGGAACTTGGCAAGCTGCGCCGCCGTCTCTTTCATTTTCAGCGCCCCCTCCAGCATGGAATAGGGTGAGCGCATGCGCAGATGGACGAAATCACGGATCATGACGTCTGTTACCCTCCGAGAACCATCATCCAGACGGATATCACCGTCACGAATGCTCCCAGAACGATAGCGGCGCCAAGGTCGTGAGCGAACTGCTTCATCATGGTTATCCCCTTTTCTCTTCCTATGTTGCCGCTTTGTTCTGTTCCGCCTTTGTTCCAGAGTCAAGAAGATAGGAATTGTTTCCCGAGCAGCCTCCCCCAGACTGTGGATAAGCCCGGCCTCCCTGCCCTCGACCGAACCTCAACGCAGAGTTCCGCGGCTATTGTCGTGTCTTCGGGCAACCTGCAGGCATTCAGCAGTCTCGAAACGCTCATCGGGCGGTTGGGTTTGAGGGATCGAGACGACTTCGCCAGCCTCTGACAGCTCTCTTCCTAATAGGATTGATCGCAGGGGTTCGCTCTTCGACGCGGTCAGTAGGACGGCACCGTACCTGTGAACGGTACGACAAGCCCTTCCCTGACCGTGAGCAGTCGATCCATATATCCCGCAAGCTGCATATTGTGCGTCGCGACGAGAGCGGCGACTCCTTCCGTCCTTGTCAGCTGGTAGAGCTGGTCGAAAACGGACGCGCTGGTCGCGGGATCGAGATTGCCAGTTGGTTCGTCGGCCAACAGGATCTGCGGCTTGTTGGACAGAGCCCGGCAGATCGCCACGCGCTGCTGTTCGCCGCCGGACATCTGGCTCGGATGGTGCGTCAGGCGTTCGGCCAGCCCCATGGCGGAGAGGAGCCGCCGAGCTTCGGCTGTCGCCGTTCTGCGGGAAATGCCGGCCATCATTTGCGGGATTACGACATTCTCTTCGGCCGTGAACTCCTTTTGCAGATGGTGGAACTGATAGACCATGCCGATACTGCGACGACGGATCGCGGTACGTTCCTCGTCGCCCAGCTTCAGGCATTCGCGTCCGTTGATGAAGACCTCCCCGTCATTGGGCTTCTCCAGGAGCGCCGCAGCATGCAGCACGGTCGACTTGCCGGACCCTGACGGTCCGATCAGGCCGATCATCTCTCCTGGAAACACGTCTATATCCGCGCCAGCGAGAACCTTCAGCAGTCCCTCGCCCGACTTGTAGGCGCGGTGCAGATTGCGGACGGAAAGGACGGGCCTAATCATAGCGCAGCGCCTCGACGGGATCGATCTTGGAGGCCTGCCAGGCCGGCCAGAATACGGCGGACGCGGAAATGAGAAAGCCCCAGGCCGCGACGGACGCCACTTCCGACCAGACGATACGAACGGGTATGCGGTCCGCGAGTTGATAGGCTTCGGCCGGGAACAGCTCTATCCCGAACAAGCCCTCGATGAAGAGCTGGATCGGATAGATATTGAGACAGAACACGATTCCCGCGATCAGTCCGAACAGCGTCCCGAGGATACCGACCGTCGCCCCGCTCATCAGGAAGATGCGCATGATGCCACCCCGGGTCGTGCCGATGGTACGCAGGATAGCGATGTCGCGGGACTTATTCTTCACGAGCATGATCATGGAAGCGAGGACCGGGAAGGCGGAAATCACGACGACGATCATGAAGATCAGCCGCATCACGATCTGTTCCACGCGCAGCGCGCTGGCCGTTTGCGAGTTCCGGTCACGCCAGGTCTGGATGTAGATTGCCTGGGCCGCCGCCTCGACGACCTTGCCGCGCAACGTGTCGAGCGCGTCAGGGTCTTCGAGTCTGAGCTGTATTTCGCCGGTCGACTCGCCCCCTTCGAACAGGAGTTTGGCTTCCTCGATCTCCATATAGAGATAGGCCTGATCGGTCTGTAGCAAGCCGACGCTGAAGATCGCGCCGACCGTGTAGGTCTTCCTGACGGGAACGGAGCCGGAAATGGTAGCCCGGGTGCGCGGCGAGAAGACGATCACCTTATCGCCGACCTGAAGGCCGAGGATCGCCGCCATGCCGGAGCCCATGGCGATGCGCTGGTCCGATCCGGCACCCTGCCCAAGCGTTTCCAACCCGCCCTGGATGACGTTCTCCGCGATCAGATTGAAGGCGAGCAGATCCTCCCGCTCGATGCCGATCACCTGCGCGAGGCTGAACTGCCCGTTGGCTTGAACGCCGGTATAGTGCTGGGTAAATTCGAAAGCACTTTCCACGCCTTCGACGCCACGCATCCGCTGTTCCAATTCCGCGATCCTGACGGGATCGGGTTCGGCCGTTGCCGTCTGGACGTAGATGTGGCCTTCGCTACCGATGGTCAGGCGGATCATGTCGGTCCGAAAGCCGTTCATGATCGACATGATGGCAATCATGGCGAAGATGGCGAGCGAGATGCAGAGGAAGCTGATGACGGCGATGAAGCCGACCCCGCCCTGGCTCTTCTTGGCGCGCAGATAGCGCATGGCGATCATCCGCTCGACCAGGCCGAAAGGCGTGCTGCGCTTCGCCGACGCCACGGCCGCTCAGCCCGTCAGCTTGGCGATGGCCGCTTCGGGCGACAGGCTCTCTCGCTCGCCGGTCTTGCGGTTCTTGATCTCGACCACCCCGTCCTTCAGCCCTCTCGGTCCGACGACCACCTGCCACGGCAACCCGATCAGGTCCATGCGCGAGAATTTGACCCCGCCCCGGTCCGACGTTTCGTCGTAGAGAGGGTCGAGGCCGGCATCGTCCAATGCCGTGTAAAGCGTTTCGGAAACGCGCTCGCAGTCCTCGTCGCCGGCCTTGAGGTTGACGATACCGACGCCGAAGGGCGCGACGGAGTCCGGCCAGACGATGCCGTCCTCGTCATGGCTCGCTTCGATGATCGCCGCGACGAGCCGCGACACGCCGATGCCGTAGCTTCCGCCGTGAACCGTGTGCGGCTTGCCGTCCGCGCCCATGACCTCGGCTTTCATCGCCTCGGAATATTTGGTGCCGAAGTAGAAGATGTGGCCGACCTCGATGCCGCGGGCACTCATTCGCTTGTCCTTCGGCAGGGCGTCGAAAGC
Source organism: Litorimonas sp. (assembly GCA_049673465.1). Classification (GTDB taxonomy): domain Bacteria; phylum Pseudomonadota; class Alphaproteobacteria; order Caulobacterales; family Maricaulaceae; genus Litorimonas. The sequence continues at coordinate 32,043 of JBATXP010000183.1, read as the reverse complement.
GGCCTCGTCGTGCATCTCGTCCGTCGCGGCATAGAGCGAGGTCCGGGCCTCGACATGGGCCGACAGGTCGCCATCGAAATCGACGTCGCCGGGCGCCGTCATCTCGACCAGATCTCGGTGCGCGAAAACGGCGCTTTCGCCGCTTTCGGCGAGGATCACGAATTCATGAGACAGATCGCCGCCAATCGGCCCCGTATCGGCCTTGACGGGAATGGCGCGGATGCCGAGCCGCGCGAACGTGTTCAGATAGGCGACGAACATCTTGTAGTAGGAGCGCCGCGCTGCCACCTCGTCCATGTCGAAGCTGTATGTATCCTTCATGAGAAATTCGCGACCCCGCATGACGCCGAAGCGCGGGCGGACTTCATCGCGGAACTTCCACTGGATGTGATAGAGCAGTTTCGGGAGGTCCTTGTAGGACCGGACGAAGCTGCGGAAGACGTCCGTGATCATGTCCTCGTTGGTGGGACCGTAGAGCATGTCTCGGCCATGCCGATCCGTGATGCGCAGCATTTCCGGACCGTACGCGTCATAGCGTCCGGTTTCCTTCCAGAGGTCCGCGGACTGGATCGTCGGCATCAGCATCTCCACCGCCCCGGCCCGGTCCTGCTCCTCGCGGACGATACCTTCGATCTTCTTCAACACTTTATGGCCCAGGGGCAGCCAAGTGTAGATTCCCGCGCTGTTCTGGCGGATCATGCCGGCCCGCAGCATGAGCTGGTGACTGATGATCGTCGCGTCCGACGGGGTCTCTTTGAGCAGAGGCAGGAAATACCTGGAGAGTCGCATGCAGCGCGCTTAGCGGCGCATCCTGGGAGCGGCAAGCGAGCGCTTGCAGCCTAATTGGGCTCCGGCCTGAGACCCATCCATCCGCCCAGCCGCTCCCATGTCAGCCAGCCGCCATGGACGACGAACCAGGTGAGAATGAAGAAGAGGATGGCGAGCACGGTTGCCCAAAGAACGCGCTTCCACATGTTCGACCGGACCGGCGCGCCCGGTTCGGTTCCATGCTCGATGTCGTCCTCTTCCGCCTGACCGCGTATCCCGATCGGCAGAACGATGAACAGGGCAAGCCACCAGAGAATGAGGAAAGTCGCAAGGCCGGTGAACCAATTCATGTGTGGTCCCTACAGGATAGCGCGCAAGGCGGCAGGTCGGTCAGCGACCATCCTTTGGCGTCTCCATCAATTCGATCAATACGCCGCCACTGTCGCCGGGATGAAGAAAGACGACCAGCGTGCCGTGAGCGCCGATGCGCGGCTCGTTCAGCACGCGCATGCCCCGCACCTCCATGGTCGCTTTCGTCTCATGGATGTCCCCCACTTCGAAGCAGATGTGGTGCTGCCCGCCCTTCGGATTACGCTCCAGAAACTTCGTGATGGGCGAGCCTTCCCCATAAGGCTCGATCAGTTCCACTTGCCCGCTTGGCAAGGTCACGAAGGCATAGCTGACGCCTTGCGGCGGCAGGGGCTTGGGTTCGGTGATATCGGTCGCGCCCAATACGTCGCGGTAGAAAGTAATAGCCTTTCCGATATCCGGAACGGCCACACCGACATGATTCAACGGTCCGATCATCAGGCGGCCTTTACCTTGTGAGCATGGATTTCGACCAGCGCGCGCTTGCCCGTACGGTCGCGGACGACGCGGCGGACGCGTCCCTTGATCTTGTCTTCGATCAGGTCCTCATCCTTGCGAGCGCGCGGGCTCAGTTCCTCGAACGCCGCTTCCGCTGCATCCGCGACCGCGTCGATCAGCGCATCCATGTCCTCCCCGTCCCGCCCTTCGGGAAACCCGACAATGCGTGGTTCGGGGCCGCTTACGAGGCGACCGCGATGATCCACCACGACGCTGACGCCGATATGGCCGGCAAAGGCCATCTTCTTGCGCAGACGAAGCGCGTCATCGGTAGACGACACGATCAGCCCGCCATCTTCGTAGAGGCGGCCACTCGGCACGATATCCACCACTTCGGGACCGTTCGGGGCGATGCGGATCATTTCCCCGTTGCGGGCGGGCATGGACGTCTTCGCGCCGACTTCCGTGGCGTAGCGCGCATGTTCCAGCAGATGCCGGCGTTCGCCGTGGACCGGGATGGCGATCTCCGGGCGGACCCACTCATACATCTGCTTCAGCTCGCCCTTATTGGGGTGACCCGACACATGGATCGGGCGATCCTTCTCGGTCACGATCTCAACGCCATCGTCTGCCAGGGCGTTCTGGAGAGCGAAGATGCCCTTTTCGTTGCCGGGAATGACCTTGGAGCTGAAGATGACTACATCGCCCTTGCGGAATTTGACGGTGCGGTGCGAGCCATCGGCGATGCGTGAGAGAGCCGCGCGAGGCTCGCCCTGGCTACCCGTGCAGAGATAGAGGACATGGCTCGCCGGCATGGATGCCGCCTGGTCCTCGCTGATGAGCGTGTAGTCCGACAGCAATCCGACCGAGCGGGCCGCCGCCGTCATGCGCTTCATGGAGCGACCGATCAGGCAGACGGACCGGTTATTGATTTTCGCCGCACGCATGACGGAATCGAGCCGTCCGACATTGGACGCGAAGGTCGCCACCGCGATCCCTCGTCCGTCATACTCGCCGATCAACTCGACTAACTCGTCGCGAACCCCGTCTTCGGACCCGCTTTCGCCTGGCGAGAAGACATTGGTCGAGTCGCAGATCATGGCGAGCACGCCCTCGTCGCCCAGCGCTTTCAAGGCGGCTTCGTCCACCGCTTCGCCGATCGCGGGCGTCGGATCGATCTTCCAGTCGCCCGTGTGCAGAACCGTGCCGAGCGCCGTACGGATGGCCAGTGCGTTCGGCTCCGGGATGGAGTGGGTCAGCGTGATGAGGTCGAACGTGAAGGGTCCGAGGTCGAAACTCCCCTGTAGCGGGATTTCGATCAGTTCGACCTGGTCGAGTATTCCCGCTTCGCTCAACCGGTCCTTGACCAGCCACATGGTGAAGGGCGTGGCATAGACGGGGCATTTCAGACGCGGCCAAAGACGGGCGAGCGCACCCATATGGTCTTCATGGGCATGAGTCAGAACGATGCCCAGCAGATCGCGGCGATGTTCCTCGATATAGGCGGTGTCCGGCATGATGATGTCCACGCCCGGAGTGGAGGCATCGCCAAAGGTGACACCAATATCCACGATGACCCATTTACGGCGAGTGGGAGACCCGTAGCCGAACAGGTTCAGGTTCATGCCGATCTCTCCCGATCCACCCAAGGGGAGGAAAAGGAGTTCGTCTTCGCGTCTGTTCTTACGGGGCATTGCGGTTCAGCTTCCAGATTTCCAGCAGCCCACGAATGGTCAAGTCGCCATCATAGTGCTCGATTGTTTCACTCGCCCCTTCAAACAGGCTCGCCACCCCTCCGGTTCCGACCACGGTAAAGGGTCGCGGGTCTTCTTCGCGGATCTTGCTCACCAGCCCATCGATCAGGCCGATATAGCCCCAGAAGACGCCGCTCTGCATGGCGGAGACCGTATCCTTTCCAATGACCATGTCCGGCCTGCGGATGGCGATGCGGGGAAGCTGTGCGGCCGCCTCGTGAAGGGCGCGCATGGATAGGTTTATACCGGGCGCGATGATGCCGCCTTCGAAGTGGCGGTCCTCCGATACGACATCGAAGGTGGTCGCCGTCCCGCTGTCGATCAGGATCAGCGGACCGTCATAGACGACCGCGGCGCCGAGCGCGTTGACGAGGCGATCCGCCCCCACCTGCCCGGGATTGTCGAGTCGAACCTTGACCCCCAGATCGACCTCTGGCTCACCGACGATCAATGGCTCCACATTCATGTGGCGTCGCGCGAGATTTCTGAGGTTGAAGAGCGATTGCGGCACGACCGTGGAGATGACGCAGTCGGTGATGCTCTCGAACCGCAACTTCGCCATGCTCATCAGCTGGTAGAACCAGACGGCATATTCGTCCGCCGTGCGGGTCGGGTCGGTCGCAATCCGCCACTGGCCCGCCCACTCGCCCTGGTCGTGGATCGCGAAGAGCGTGTTGGTATTGCCGCTGTCGATGACGAGGAGCATATCTATCCGAACGACACGTCGCCAGCATGGACGCGCGTCTCCCTGCCATCCGCAAGCTTGAGGCACAATGCGCCATCGTCGCCGAGGTCCTGGAAAAGGCCGGTCTGCCCATTCACCGTGACCATCCGGCCTAGGTGATGCGCCCGGGACAGCCACGCCTTGCGAACCGGCTCAAACCCATCTGCATCGAAGCGATCCAGCCATACTTCCATCCGCTTGGCCAGCTGCGCCAGCACGGCCGAAGGGCCTGTATAGAGCGGTTCCGCTCGGGCGAGGTCATCCGGCGACATACACGCGACAAGATGCGTCGCACCGTAGCGCGTATCATCGGGGTGGGAGACGAGATTGATTCCGATACCGAAAATGAGCGCGTGGTCCAACCTCTCAACCAGCAAGCCGCTAATTTTATCGCCGCCGACCAACACGTCGTTGGGCCATTTCAGTGTCACGGACTGGACGACCCGATAGGCCTCTACCGTTTCGGCGATGGCGAGAGCGGCGGCGAATCCCATCAATGCGGACTCGGATGCCGCCTTCTCGTTCGGCCTGAGATGCGAGGCGTAGAGGTTACCGGTCTTGCTGACCCATTCGCGTTCCTGGCGGCCACGTCCCCTCGTCTGGGCGTCCGCCCTGATCCAGACGGCGCCGCGTTCGCCCGATCGATACAGCTCTCGCGCCTCGTCCTGGGTCGAGCCGACCGTTTCGAGATGTATGAAGCGCAAGAGCTAGAACAGCGCGGCGGCCGCGCTGTCCATCAGGTTCTGGGCCGGGATCGTCACGAAGGACATGGCGATCAGCAGGACGAGCGCCAGCGAAGAGCCGAGCGCGACATAACGCAGCGAGGCCGGTGCATCCACGAACTCCTGTGCCGGTTCGTCGAACCACATCGTCTTGATGACGCGCAGATAGTAGAAAGCCCCGATGACGGACGCGATCAGGGCCGCCACGACCAGCCACCACAGCCCGGCGTCGAGCGCAGGCAGGAAGGCGAACAGTTTGCCGAAGAATCCGAACAGGGGCGGAATGCCCATCAGGGAGAAGAAGAAGATCGTCATGGCGACGGCCAGGCCCCGATTGGTCTGGGACAGACCGGACAGATCGCTGATCTGTTCGACCATGCCGTTCTGGATACGCATCTGGAGGATCGCCGCGAACACGCCGATGGAGGTGATCAGGTAGATGGTCATGAAGATCAGCATGCCTTTCACCCCGGCCATTGTCCCCGCGGCCAGTGGGACGAGCGCATAGCCCATATTGGCGATGGACGAATAGGCCATGAGTCGCTTCACGTTGCGCTGCTGCAAAGCCCCGATCGCACCGACGAACATGGAAACGAGGGCGAGCGACGCCACGATCTGCTGCCACTGGTCGAAGATTCCTTCGAGCGGCCCGAACAGAAGCCGGGCGATCAGAGCCATGGCGGCGAACTTCGGCGCGGAAGCGAAGAAGCCCGTCACGGGCGTGGGAGCGCCTTCATACACGTCTGGCGTCCACATGTGGAACGGAGCAGCGGAGATCTTGAAGGCAAGTCCGCACATCATGAAGACCATGCCGCCGACGACCCCGCCATTGAGCCCGTCCGCTTCGATGACGGCGGCGATACCGGAATAGTCGAGATGGCCTGTGAAGCCGTAGACCATCGACGCGCCGTAGAGCAGCAAGCCGGAGGATAGAGCCCCGAGGACGAAATATTTCAATCCCGCTTCCGAGGCGCGCAAGCTGTCACGGTTGAAGGCCGCCATGATGTAGAGCGACAGAGCCTGCATCTCCAAGCCGACATAGAGGGCGAGAAGATTGTTGGAACTGACCATGATGGACATACCCAACACGGCGTAGATCATGAGGACCGAGAACTCGAACCGGTCGAGCCCTTCCGCCTTGAAGTAGGGCCGCGTCACAATGAGCGCGAGCGCCCCAGCAAGCCCGATGACGAGCTTCGAGTAGTGACTGAAATCGTCCACAACGAGAAGGCCGTTGAACGCGGTGCCCTGCGGGCGGCCCAGCAAAAAGCCAAGCAACGCGAACAGGACGAGCATGGCGATGGCGATCCAGCGCATCACGTCCGCCTGACGCTCTTTCTTCACGAACAAGCTCAGCAGGACAACGAAGATCGTCTGCCCGGCGAGGAGCAGTTCCGGCGCCATGAGGGAGAAGGCTTCCATCTTAGTTCACCCCTGCCACGGTCACGGCCGTGGCGGCCTGGAAATCGGAAATGAGTTGCTCGACGCTCGTCGCGGTCACGTCGGTGACGAGAGACGGGTAAACTCCGAGCAGTATCGTGAAGAAGGCGAGCAAGGCGAGGATCATCCACTCCCGGCGCGTCACATCGGTGATGATGTCGAGCTTTTCGTTGACCTGTTCGCCGAAGACCGTCTCGCGGTACAGATGAAGCGCGTACATGGCCGACAGGATCATGCCGAGCGCCGCGCCCGCCGCCACCCATGGATTGACCTGATAGGCGCCCAGCATGGTCAGGATCTCGCCCACGAAACCGGACGTTCCCGGAAGACCGACATTGGCCATGGTGAAGAGCAGGAAGAAAGCCGCGAAGACGGGCATACGCTTTACCAGCCCGCCATAAAACGCGATCTCGCGCGTATGCATCCGGTCATAGACGACACCGACGCAGAAGAAGAGCGCACCGGAGACAAGTCCATGGCTAATCATCTGGAACAGCCCTCCCTGAATACCCTGTAGGTTGAAGGTGAAGATACCCATGGTCACGAAGCCCATATGGGCGACCGAGCTGTAGGCGATCAGCTTCTTCATGTCGGTTTGGCGATAGGCCACGAGCGAGGTGTAGATGATCGCAATCACGCTGAGCGTGAAGATGAAGGGCGCGAAGCGCAGCGACGCGTCCGGGAAATAGGGCAGCGAGAAGCGCAGAAAGCCGTAGCCGCCCAGCTTCAGCAGGATACCCGCCAGTATAACGGAGCCTGCCGTCGGAGCTTGGACGTGCGCGTCCGGCAGCCATGTATGGACCGGCCACATCGGCATCTTCACCGCGAAGCTCGCGAAGAAGGCCAGCCAGAGCCAGGTCTGCACATTGGCGGGAATGTCGAGGTCCTTCAGCGCCCGCATATCGGTCGTCGCCTGAGCGAACTGGTCGCCCGACGCGGAATAGAGCCAGAAGATCGCCGCCAGCATGAGGACGGAACCCAGCAAGGTGTAGAGGAAGAACTTGTAGGAGGCATAGACCCGGTTTGCCCCGCCCCACACGCCGATGATGATGAACATCGGGATCAGCACGGCTTCGAAGAAGATATAGAACAGGACCAGATCGAGCGCGCAGAACACGCCGATCATGAGACTTTCTAGGATGAGGAAGGCGATCATGTAGTCGACCTTGCGGGACTTGATCGAGGTCTCCGACGCCACGATGCAGAGCGGCGTGAGGAAGGCCGTCAGCAGAATGAACAGGACGGAAATACCGTCCACGCCGACACGGTAGTCGATACCGCCGCCGAGCCATCGCGCCTCGTCTATATATTGAAAGCCCGCCTGGCTCGCATCGAAGTCGATGACCAGCAGGATGGAAAGCAGCAGGACGATAAGGCTGACGAGCAGCGCGGTCCGGGGCGCGTTGCGCTCCATCTGAACGCGACCATCGTCGCGCGTCAGGCGAGAGATGAAGGCGAGGAACAGCGCACCGATCAGCGGAATGACGATCAGGGTCGTCAGGATGGGAAGGTTGGACAACATGGTCTTAACCCCCGATCCCGCTCGTGCCGATGATGACGAGCACCGCGACGCCGATCAGCATGATGAACGCATAGTGGAACAGCTTGCCCGTCTGCAAGCGGGACAGTCCGCGAGAGGTCCCGTCGGTCAGGCGAGCCACGCCATCCGGGCCGAACCGGTCCACGATCCCGACATCGACAACCTTCCAGAAGAAGTCTCCGAGCGCCCGGGCACCGCGCACGATGGTCGCCTCGTAGATTTCGTCGATGTACCACTTGTTGAGCAGGAAGCGGTAGAGCGGAGACCCACCCGTCTTAGCGACATCCGCGATGTGCCGCTGCGCGCCGTCGTTGCGATACATGACCCAGGAGATCAGGAAACCGATAGCCGTCGCGACGAGCGGGGCGAAATAGACCCAGATCGGATATTTGTGGTGGCCGCCACCGCCGCCTTCATATCCGTCCGCTGCCGCGTAGAGATGAGTCGGGGCCAGCGCATAGTCCGTACCTCCGCCGGGAAGCGCGCCGTGCCAAAAGTCGTTCAGATTGTAGCGGAAGCTTTCATAGAAGACCGCGCCCGCAATTAGCGCGCCGATGGACAGCACGATCAGCGGCACCCGCATCGACCACGGGCTTTCATGGGCATGGGCGAGGGTGTGGTCGTCGCCGCGATACTTCCCATGGAAGGTCATGAAGATCAGTCGCCAGCTGTAGAAGCTGGTCATCAACGCCGCGACGAGGCCCATCCAGAAGGCGAACACGGCCGCATTGTTGCCGCCGGCCGCGCCGACCTCGTAAGCGGCCTCGATCACGAAATCCTTGGAGAAGAAACCCGCAAAGCCGATCCCGAGTAGCGGAATACCGATGCCCGTCAGGGCCAGCGTTCCGATGATCATACCGGAATAGGTCCAGGGGACCTTGCGCCAGATGCCGCCCATGCGACGCATGTCCTGCTCATGGTGCAGGGCGTGAATGACGGAGCCCGCTCCGAGGAACAGCAGGGCCTTGAAAAAGGCGTGGGTGAACAGGTGGAACATCGCCGCATTGTAGGCGCCGACGCCCGCGGCAAAGAACATGTAGCCGAGCTGCGAACAGGTCGAATAGGCGATGACCCGCTTGATATCGTTCTGGACTAGGCCGACCGTCGCGGCAAAGAAAGCCGTGAACGCGCCCAGCGCCGTGATGAACCCGGCCGTGACCGGCGCGGCATCGTAGATCGGATGAGCGCGGCAGACGAGAAACACTCCGGCCGTCACCATGGTTGCGGCGTGAATCAGGGCGGAAACTGGAGTCGGGCCTTCCATTGCATCCGGCAGCCAGACGTGCAGCACGAACTGGGCCGACTTGCCCATCGCACCGATGAAAAGCAGGATCGCCATCAGCTCGATCGCATTCCAGTCCATGCCGAGGAAAGACAGGGTCAGGTCGGAATTCTGCGCGATGGCCGCGAAGACATCATCATATTTGACCGAACCCGTGACCAGGAAAATCGTGAAGATTCCAAGCGCGAGACCGACATCGCCGACCCGGTTGGTGACGAAGGCCTTGATCGCGGCCGCATTGGCAGACGGCTTCTTGTAGTAGTAGCCAATCAGCAGATAGCTCGCGAGACCGACCCCCTCCCAACCGAAGAAAAGCTGGATGAAGTTGTCGGACGTCACGAGCATCAGCATGGCGAAGGTGAAGAGCGACAAGTAGGCGAAGAAGCGCGGCTTATAGGGGTCTTCCTCCATATAGCCCCAGCTATAGAGGTGGACGAGCGCGGACACGCTGTTGACCACGATCAGCATGATGACCGTCAGCGTGTCGACCTTGATCGCCCAGTCGGCCTGTAGATTGCCGATATCCATCCAGCGCATGATCGTCAGTGTCTGGTCGGGCATGTCGCCGAAGGCGACGCCGAGGAAGACCACCCAGGAGAGGGCGGCGGCCACGAAGAGCAGAGCCGTCGTGACGGCCATGCTGGCTTTCTCGGGCAGAATGCGTCCGCCGAAGCGCGTGCCCGCCAGACCTGCGATGATGGCCCCGATCAGCGGGGCGAAGACGATGATGTAATAGAGCAAGGGTTCAGCCCTTCATCAGGTCGACGTCTTCGACCTGAATGTTGCCGCGATTGCGGAAGTAGACGACGAGAATGGCGAGACCGACTGCCGCTTCCGCTGCCGCGATCGCCAGGATGAACAGGGCGAAGATCTGCCCGTCGATGGGATTGACGCCCGGTGCGACCGGCATGTGCGCGGAGAAAGCGACGAAGTTGATGTTCACGGCAAGCAGGATCAACTCCACGCACATCAGGATGACGATGACGTTCTTGCGGTTCACGAAGATCCCGAACACGCCGATGATGAACAGCAGCGCCGCGACGATCAGATAGTGCGATAATCCGATGACCATGGTGTCCCTCCCAGCCGGTTCGGCTAACCCAGCCCTTGTCCGGGTTCGATCTCGACCAGTTCGACCCCGTCTTCACGCGTCCGAGCCATCTGCTCGACCGCGTTCTGGCGGCGCACTCCCTCGCGTTCCCGCAAGGTCAGCACGATGGCCCCGATCATGGCGACAAGCAGGATGAAGCCCGCCGCCTCGAACGCGCCGGCATATTTGGTGTAAAGAACCGCTCCGAACGCTTCGAGATTGGTCATGGTCGTATCGGCTTGGACGAGCGGACGGCCCGCGTCGGAGAAGTAGGCCGCGCCAATGAAGATCATTTCGACGAATACGATACCCGCAACGATAGCTCCGATGGGTGCGTATTTCAGAAAGCCGCTCTTGAGCTCCACGAAGTCGACGTCGAGCATCATGACGACGAACAGGAACAGGACCGCGACCGCTCCGACATAGACCATGATCAGCAACAGCGCGAGGAACTCGGCACCCATCAGGATGAAGAGGCCAGCCGCGCTGAAGAAGGTCAGAATGAGAAACATCACAGAGTGCACGGGATTGCGCGACGCGATGACCATGAAGGCCGCCGCGATGGCGATCGTCGCGAGGATGTAGAAGGCAATGGCCGCGATCACGACGAACTCTCTTCTTGGCGTTTGGCCGCGAGGCGGCAGCGGAATCGCGCCCCCTTAACGGTAGGGCGCATCCATGGCTAGGTTCTTGGCGATTTCGGTTTCCCATCGATCCCCGTTCGCGAGCAGCTTTTCCTTGTCATAGTAGAGCTCCTCCCGCGTCTCGGTCGCAAACTCGTAGTTCGGACCCTCGACGATGGCATCGACAGGACAGGCTTCCTGGCAGAGACCGCAATAAATGCATTTCACCATGTCGATGTCGTAACGGGTCGTCCGCCGTGACCCATCCGGGCGCGGTTCGGCTTCGATGATGATCGCCTGCGCCGGGCAGATCGCCTCGCAAAGCTTGCACGCGATGCAGCGCTCTTCTCCACTGGCGTAACGACGCAAGGCGTGCTCGCCACGAAATCGCGGGCTGAGCGGGCCTTTCTCGAACGGGTAGTTGACCGTGACCTTGGGGCGGAAGAAGTAGCGCATCGCCAGCCCGAAGGCGCTGACGAACTCCAGCAGCAAGGCCCCTCGGATGAATTGCTTGACGCGGCTCACGACGCACCTCCCGCGAAGACAACGACACCCGAAACGATCAATACGGCGATCAGCGACGTCGGAAGAAACACCTTCCAGCCAAGACGCATCAACTGATCGTAGCGATAACGGGGCACGATAGCCTTCACCATGGCGAACAGGAAGAAGATGAAGGCCGTCTTCAGGACAAACCAGAACACGCCGGGCAGGAACTGAAAACCGACCTCGACCGGGGCATGCCAGCCGCCCAGGAACAGGATGGTCATCATTGCCGACAGGAGCATGATGTTCACATATTCCCCGAAGAAGAACATGAGGAACGGCGTGGAAGAATATTCGACCTGGTAGCCCGCAACGAGCTCGGATTCCGCTTCCGGCAAGTCAAACGGGGGACGGTTGGTTTCGGCCAGGGCACTGATGAAAAACAGCACACCCATGTAGAACAGGACGGGGATCAGCAGAATGCCGGCGATTCCGAACTCCGCCACGGCCCCAAAATTGAACATGTTCCAGTTCCAGAGCCCCCCCGCCTGGGCGTCGACAATGGTCGTCAGGTTCATGGACCCCGTCACGAAGATCACCGTCAGAATGATGAAACCGATGGATACCTCGTAGGACACCATTTGCGCGGCGGATCGAAGCGCGCCCATGAACGGGTATTTCGAATTCGACGCCCAGCCACCGATCATGATGCCGTAGACGCCGAGCGAACTGATCGCGAGGACGTAGAGAACACCGATATTGAGATCGGAGATGACCCACCCCGGCGCGACCGGGATCACCGCCCAGGCCAGGAAGGCCATGACCAAGGTGATGAGCGGCGCGAGGATGAAAAGAAACTTGTCCGAGCCGGCCGGAACTACGATCTCCTTGAAGAAGAACTTCAGCGCGTCCGCGATGGTCTGCAACAGGCCGAATGCTCCCACCACATTAGGCCCACGGCGCATTTGCACGGCCGCCCAGATCTTGCGGTCAGCCAGCACGAGTGCCGCCACGAGGAGGGCGAGAACGATAACGAAGGCAAGAACCTGCAGGAGCTTCAGGCCGAACCAGAGTCCCCAGTTCGGGTCATCCACCACAACGGCGGCGGTCTGCATGACGGGCAGAATGGCGAGAAAGTCGGTCATTCCGCCGCCTCCGGATAGACGGTCTTGCTCATCTCGGCCGAGCATTCCGCCATCACGTTGGAGGCCCGCGCAATCGGATTGGTCATGTAGAAGTCCGTCAAGGGCGAGCTCATCACCTCTTCCGAGAGAACGCCATCGGTCCCGATTGTTGACAGGTCGAAGGCGGTATCGCCGACTGCGCCAGGGGCATAGCCCAACGCGCCAAAGGTCGGAAAAGCCTCGACCATCTGATCACGCAGCGCAGACTGGCTGTCGAACGGCAGGACCCGGTCGCAAGCGGCTGACAAAGCACGAATAATCGCCCAGTCTTCCTTGGCCATGCCCTTGGGCGGGACGGCACGCATACCCATTTGGACCCGCCCTTCCATATTGACGTAGAGCCCGTCCTTTTCGGTGTAGGCGCAGCCGGGGAGAATGATGTCCGCGACCTGCGCGCCCGCATCGCCGTGGTGGCCTTGATAGATGACGAAGCTGTTCTTCAGACGGTTTGTGTCGAACTCGTCCGCGCCGAGCAAATAGACCGTATCGAGCGCGCCCGCTTCGGACGCGGCCAGTATATCGGCCATCCCCTTGCCGCCTTCCCCGGGAATGAAGTCCAAGTCCAGGGCGGCGACGCGCGCGGCGGCAGTGTGGAGGACATTGAAGCCGTTCCAGCCTTCCGCAACCAGACCCGTCCCTTTGGCGAGGTTGGCGATCGCCGAAAGAAGCGCTGGACCTCCCTCGCCCGCCAAAGCCCCTGCCCCGACGATCACCATGGGACGTTCGGCGGCCTTGAAGATCGAGGCAAAACCGCTTCCCGCGCGGCTGAACGGCACAAGGTCGGCTGCGCTCTTGCCGACCGACATATAATCATAGGTCAGGTCGCAATCCTCGCCGATCATGCCGACGGTCAGCTCGCCCGTGATCCAGCGCTTGCGGATGCGGGCATTGACGATCGGCGCTTCCAGACGCGGATTCGTGCCGATCAGCAGGATCGCGTCAGCCGCGTCGATTCCGGCGATCGTAGAGTTGAACAGATAGGACTCACGCGGTCCCGCGCCGATGAGGCTCCCGTCCTGACGCCCCTCGGTCGACTTGACACCAAGCGAATCCATGAGCTGCTTGAGCGCATACAGGGACTCCGCATCACACAGATCACCCGCGATTGCGGCTATTCGGTCGGGGTCTCCTTTCAGCTTCGTCGCAGCCAGTGCGAGCGCTTCGTCCCATCCGGCCTGGCGGAGTTTGCCATTCTCCCGGATGAACGGACGATCCAGGCGTTGGCGGGACAGGCCGTCCCAGACGAAACGCGTCTTGTCGCTGATCCATTCCTCGTTCACGTCGTCGTTGACGACTGGAAGAATACGCAAGACCGCATCACGGCGGCTATCGACGCGGATGTTCGACCCGACAGCATCCATCACATCGACGCTCTCGACCTTGTCCAGCTCCCACGGTCGCGCATTGAAGGCATAGGGCTTGGAGGTCAACGCGCCCACCGGACAGAGGTCGATCACATTGCCTGATAGCTCGGACGTAAGCGATTGCTCCAGATAGGTCGTGATCTCCGCATTCTCGCCGCGATTGGCGAGACCGATCTCCTGGACGCCCGCGACTTCCGTAATGAAGCGGACGCATCGCGTGCACTGGATGCACCGCGTCATGATCGTGTTGACGAGCGGCCCCATATGCTTGTCGTCTACCGCGCGCTTGTTCTCCTCGAAGCGGGAGAAGTCACGGCCATAGGCCATGGCCTGATCCTGCAGGTCGCACTCTCCGCCTTGGTCGCAGATCGGGCAATCGAGCGGGTGATTGATGAGCAGGAATTCCATGACACCCTCCCGAGCCTTCTTCACGATCTCGGAATTAGTCTTGATATGTGCGGGCGAGCCATCGCGGTTCGGACGCAAATCCTTGACCTGGAGCGCGCAGGATGCCTGAGGCTTGGGCGCGCCTTCCCATTCGACCAGGCACATGCGGCAATTGCCCGCGACGGACAGGCGTTCGTGATAGCAGAAACGCGGAATTTCAGCGCCTGCATACTCCTCACACGCCTGCATCAGCGTGTATTCGGCAGGCACGTCATGCTCGACGCCGTCGATCTTGATGGTGCGGAGGTCAGTCATGTGTCTGAGCCTTGAAATGGATCGCTCTTTTCGTGGAATTCCGAACTGACGATGCCAGCTCTTTCTTCCAGTCGTGAAACCCTGTTGTCGAGCCGGTCCAGTCTACGATTGATACCCGCCATGGACGTGTGAATATAGCCAACTTGCTCCTCGACATTGGTCATCCGGACCTTCAGATCCTGCACGTCGAGCTTGATCGTGGAAACATCCGCGCGGATGGCTCGAAGATGCTCGATGATGATGTTGTCGATATCGGCAGTCACTAGCGTTTACTCCGCCGCTTGCACGAAAACGGGACGCCCAGACCTGTAGAGGTCGATACGCTCCTCGATCTCATGTCGGAAATGCCGGATCAGGCCTTGAATCGGCCAGGCGGCCGCGTCGCCGAGCGCGCAGATCGTGTGACCTTCGACCTGTTTCGTCACGTCGAGCAGCATGTCGATCTCGCGCGTTTCCGCTTCACCCCGAACCATGCGCTCCATGACGCGCCACATCCAGCCCGTACCCTCGCGACAGGGCGTGCACTGGCCGCAACTCTCATGCTTGTAGAAGTAGGACAGGCGCGCGATCGCTTTCACGATGTCCGTGCTGTTGTCCATGACGATGACCGCTGCCGTGCCGAGCCCAGACTGGTGTTCGCGAAGCGCATCGAAGTCCATCAGAACGGTATCGCAAATCTCCTTGGGCAGAAGGGGAACGGACGAGCCGCCGGGAATGATGGCCTTCAGATTGTCCCATCCACCGCGAACCCCACCCGCATGGGTCTCGATCAGCTCCTTGAGCGGGATCGAAAGGGCCTCCTCCACATTGCACGGCGTAGTGACGTGCCCGGAGATCGAGAAGACCTTCGTGCCCTTATTGTTGTCACGGCCGAAGCTGGCGAACCAGTCCGCGCCCTTGCGTAGGATGGTCGGCACGACCGCGATCGACTCGACATTGTTCACGGTCGTCGGGCAACCATAGAGGCCGGAATTGGCCGGAAATGGCGGCTTGAGACGCGGCTGCCCCTTCTTGCCTTCCAGGCTTTCGATCAGGGCCGTCTCTTCGCCGCAGATATAGGCCCCGGCTCCGTGGTGCACGAAGACGTCGAAGTCCCACCCGGAGCCACAGGCGTTCTTGCCAACCAAGCCTGCCTCATAGGCCTGATCCACGGCAGCCTGGAGCCGATGCCGCTCGAACGTGTATTCCCCGCGAAGGTAGATATAGGCCGCGTGCGCCTGCATGGCGAAGCCCGCTACCAGGCACCCCTCGATGAGCAGATGCGGATCGTGCCGCATCATTTCCCGGTCCTTGCACGTGCCAGGCTCGGACTCGTCGGCATTGACGACGAGGTAGTGCGGCCGCTCGCCGACCTCTTTGGGCATGAAAGACCATTTGAGTCCGGTCGGGAAACCCGCCCCACCGCGACCGCGAAGACCGGACGCCTTGACTTGATCGATGATCCAGTCCTTGCCCTGCGCGAGCATGGCCGCCGTGCCTTCCCAGGCCCCGCGCTGGCGAGCGCCGTCCAGACCCCAGTCATGGAAGCCGTAGAGGTTCTTGAAGACGCGGTCTTCATCCTTGAGAAGCTGGGTCATTTCGCAGCCTCCTTCGCCAAGCGCTTAGCCTGTTTCACCCATTCATCCCGTGCGATCCGCCCCGGGAAACGCGCCAGAGCCTCGCCTTCGACCCGCTTGACGTCCGCGGCCTTCCAGGCTCCGATCTGCCGATAATAATAGATACCCTTTTCGTTCAATTCCTTCTCGAAAACAGGACCCACCCCTTTGATTTTCTTCAGGTCGTCAGGCTGACCGTCCGTCGGGCCATCCGTGTAGAGGACTTGAGGCACGGCACCGGACGTGCGGCGGCGAGGCGCGACCGCCGTTCCCTTTGGATCGGGCACGGCCTTGCCGTCCGCCTTGACGGGATCGCGATCTGTCACGGATTTTCCGGAGTTGTCCGGAATCACCGCCTTGGCCAAATCGCGCGCTTTCTCGAGCAGCTCGCCCGCTGGACTGCGCTCATGGTCAACTTGCGTCGGCGATGGGGGCTTGGGCTTGTTGCGACGACCGCCAATAGTCGCCCGCACACCTTTGGGATCGTCCGCGTGACGACGCAGGGCGACCTTCTTGTCTTGGTTGGGCAACTTGGTGAGCTTTCGACCGACCTTGTAGAGATCGGCGGAGTTCAGCGTCTTCGGCCCGCCTTCGGGTGCCGAGTTGGTCCGGCCGTTCTGCGGCCCGCGCTCAGGGGCTTCGCCGCGCTCGAACGCATCGAGGATCGCTTCGAGCGTTTCCGGAGTCAGGTCCTCATAATAGGGGTCGCGGTCCTCGTCGGTCGAGACCTGCATCATGGGCGCATTAGCGCAGGCCCCGAGACACTCCACCTCGATCCAGCTGAACCTGCCGTTCGCGCCGATCGTGTTCTGCGGACCGACCCGACGCGCCAGCACATCCCTGAGCGCGTCCGAGCCGCGCAACCAGCACGGCGTCGTCCCGCAGAGCTGGATATGATACTCGCCAACGGGCGCGAGGTTGAACATGGTGTAGAAGGTCGCGACCTCATAGACACGGATATAGGCCATGCCGAGCATGTCGCCCACTTCCCGCAAGACCATCTCCGGTAGCCATCCCCCCACATCCTTCTGGGCAATCCAGAGCGCCGGGATCAGAGCCGACCTCTGACGGCCTTCCGGATATTTCTTGGTCCAGGCCAGGATGCCGGCCTGCGCTTCGGGCGACAGGCGGACATCGGTCGGCTGGACCGGCGAAAGGCGCCGTTGGCTCATCGGTCGATTTCCCCGAAAACGATGTCGAGCGAGCCGATGATGGCGGACACGTCCGCCAACATGTGACCCTTGTTCAGATAATCCATGGCCGCCAGATGCGGAAAGCCCGGAGCGCGGATCTTGCAGCGGTAGGGCTTGTTGGTGCCGTCGGCGACGAGATAGACACCGAACTCGCCCTTCGGGCATTCGACGGCCGCGTAGACCTCTCCCTCGCGAACCTTGATGCCTTCCGTATAGTGCATGAAGTGATGGATCAGCGCTTCCATCGACTGCTTCATCTCCGCGCGGCGCGGCGGCACCCACTTATTGTCGGTCGTCATGACCGGACCTTCGGGCATCTTCTCCAGCGCCTGCTTCATGATCTTCACCGACTCGTACATCTCGTCGACGCGACACAGATAGCGGTCGTAGCAATCGCCGTTCTTGCCCAGCGGGATCTTGAAGTCGAGTTCGCTATAGACTTCGTAGGGCTGGTTGCGGCGCAAGTCCCATGGAATGCCTGAGCCGCGCACCATCACGCCGGTAAAGCCAAGTTCGTAGCAGTCCTGTTTCGACACGACGCCGATATCGACATTGCGCTGCTTGAAGATACGGTTCTCGGTCAGCAGCGTCTCGATCTCGGCGAGACGGTCTGGGAACTGCTCGCACCAAACCAGAATATCGTTGATCAGAGCGGGCGGTAAATCCTGATGGACGCCACCAGGACGGAAGTAGTTGGAGTGCATTCGCGCCCCACAGGCCCGCTCGTAGAAGACCATCAGCTTCTCGCGCTCCTCGAACCCCCAAAGAGGCGGCGTCAGCGCGCCGACATCCATGGCTTGCGTCGTAATGTTGAGCAGATGCGAGAGAATACGGCCGATTTCGCAATAGATGACGCGGATGAACTGAGCGCGCCGGGGCACCTCGATGCCCGCCAACCGCTCGATAGCGATGCAGAACGCATGTTCCTGGTTCATCGGCGCGACATAGTCGAGCCGGTCGAAATAAGGGATCGCCTGGAGGTAGGTCTTATGCTCGATCAGCTTTTCGGTACCGCGGTGCAAAAGGCCGATATGTGGATCGACCCGCTCCACGATCTCGCCTTCCAGCTCCAGCACCAGACGCAGCACACCGTGCGCCGCCGGGTGCTGCGGGCCGAAATTGATCGTGAAACGACGATCCTGCTCGTCGGTGATGAGGGCTTCGGTAGTGGCCATTACTCGGCAGCCTCGCTCTTCTCGTCGCCCGGCAAGATATATTTCGCGCCTTCCCATGGGGACAGGAAGTCGAAGGACCGGTACTCCTGCTGGAGCACGACGGGCTCGTAGACGACTTCCTTGCGCTCTTCGTCGTAGCGAACTTCGACGAAACCCGTCAGTGGAAAGTCCTTACGAAGCGGATAGCCCTCGAACCCATAGTCGGTAAGGAGGCGACGCAGATCCGGATGCTGGTCGAAAACGACACCATACATGTCGAAGGCTTCGCGCTCATACCAATCCGCGTTGGGAAACAAGGGCACGATGGACTGAACGGGCGTGTCTTCGTCGGTCGTGCACTTGATCCGGATGCGCCGATTATGGGCCATGGACAGCAGATGGTAGACGATCTCGAAGCGACGCGCGCGGGCCGGGTAGTCGACCCCGCACAGATCGATCAACATGTTGAAGCGGCAGATCGGGTCGTCGCGCAGAAAACCGACGATGCGAGAGATCGAAGCTCGGCGCACGGTGAGCGTCAACTCGCCATGGCTTTCGGAAACTTCACGAATGTCTTCTGCGTGGATCGCCTCAATATGGTCGCGGACGTCGGCCCAATCTTCGGAGATTTGCGCTTGGGAGAGAGTGTCGCTCATCGGATGATACTCCCCTCGCGACGGATCTTCTTCTGCAGCTGCAGAATGCCGTAGATCAGCCCCTCGGCCGTCGGCGGGCAACCGGGTACGTAGACGTCCACGGGAACGATCCGGTCGCAACCGCGCACGACACTGTAGCTATAGTGGTAGTAACCGCCGCCATTCGCGCAGGAGCCCATTGAGATCACATAACGCGGGTTGGGCATCTGGTCGTAGACCTTGCGCAGGGCCGGGGCCATCTTGTTGGTCAACGTGCCCGCAACGATCATGACATCGCTCTGGCGTGGGGAGGCGCGCGGGGCGAAGCCGAACCGCTCCAGATCGTAGCGCGGCATGGACGCCTGCATCATCTCGACGGCGCAACAGGCAAGCCCGAACGTCATCCACATGAGCGAGCCCGTTCGCGCCCAGGTCACAAGATCGTCGGACGCCGCTGTGATGAAGCCCTTGTCGGCCAACTGGTCCGAGAGACCGTCGAAACCCGCATCGTGAACAGTCGGATTGTAGGCAGGCGAGCCGAGGTCGCGGGCCGCGCCTCCTGCGGGAACGGCCATGCCGGGTGTGAGAATATTCGTCATCGTTCTACTCCCAGTCCAGGGCCCCGATCTTCCACGCGTAAGCCAGCCCAGCCAACAGCTCCAACAGGAAGATCACCATGACGACCCAGCCATAGACACCCACTACGTCAAGGCTGACGGCAATCGGAAACAAGAATGCCACTTCGATGTCGAAGATGATGAAGAGAATGGCGACGAGGTAGAACCTGACATCGAATTTCATCCGGGAATCGTCGAACGCCTCGAAGCCGCATTCATATGTCGAGACTTTTTCCGGGTCGGGTGACGACGGAGCGATGATGGTCGGCACGAGCAGAAACGCCAGCGATAGCACGAGCGCGATACTGAACATCATCAAGACGGGCAGGTATTCGATCAGAAGATCGGGCATTCAAACCTCGAAGGACTGGCCCCACAAAACATGGCCGAACACGCGTTCGACACGGGGACTCGGAGTTTGAGCGAACCTAGTTTGCCGCCGCCGCCATTGCAACGCCGTTATCAGCCGTCCACGGACGCCCTCGTGCGGCAATTCTTCACCCTAGCCTCTTGAAAACACTGCATGTGAGCTTAATGCAAATCGTTCGCACCGACTCGGCTCACTCGATATTGTCAGGCTCGCCCGGCCAGACGGTTATGCGCTGCGGAAGCGTTTCCTCAGCTACAGTGTCTTCGCTGACGGTAGCATTTCGGACGCTCATTCCGACCTCGTATATCGTATCGCGGCTCCCGGAGACGAGATGGTGCCACATCGGTAGCCCCTTCCCTTCCGACAGCAGCCTGTAGGAACAGGTTCGCGGCATCCACTTCAATTGAGCGATGGTCTGTGGCTTGAGGATGACGCAGTCCGGCACGTGCGCCTTTCGATTTTCGTAATCCGAACACCGGCACCGGGTTCCGTCGAACAGGCGGCAGTGCACATCCGTAAGATGAATATTGCCCGTATCCTCGTCTTCAAGGCTGATCAGACAGCATTTTCCGCAGCCATCGCATAGACTCTCCCATTCCTCTGACGACATGTCGGACAAGGACTTGGTTTGCCAGAACGGTTCGAGCTGTGACGTGTGGCCCATGGGGATGCGCGCTTACCAATCGGGGAAAATGAGGTTAAGCGGCACTATGGCGACCTACCGGGCCGACATCAACGTGGCGCGCTCATCGGCGCGCAGGTCCCGCCGCGCCCGGCGCTCGGCCTGGGCGCTTGGCATCTTGGCGGCCCTGATCGCGCTGTACTCCGTGGGTTATATCGCTGGTCGGGGCTATCTGCTCAACGGCCTGCCGAGCCTGCCGGACAAGCAGACCATGTGGCAGCTGAACCTGCAGGAGACGATGACGCTGCTGGACTCGGACGGAAATCGTCTCGGGCATCGCGGTCCCTGGATCGGCGAACCTCTCAAACTGGCCGACATGCCGTCCCACCTTCCCAACGCCTTCCTCGCGATCGAGGATGAGCGCTTCTTCGAGCATGAAGGCGTGGACAATAAGGCGATCCTACGCGCCTTGGTCAGCAATGCCCGGAGCGGCGAGCGCAGCCAGGGCGGGTCCACGCTGACGCAACAGCTCGTCAAGCTTATGGTCCTTACGCCGGAGAAGACCTACCGTCGCAAGTTTCAGGAAGCGCTGCTCGCCCGTGACATGGAAGCCGTCCTGTCCAAGCCCGAGATCCTGGAACTCTACATCAATCGTATAAGCCTGGGTCCGCAGATCTTCGGCGCGGAAGCCGCCAGCCAGCGCTACTTCGGCAAGAGCGCACGCGACCTCGACCTGTCCGAAGCCGCCCTGATCGCGGGGCTCGCGCAGGCCCCGAGCCGCTACAACCCGACTCGCAATTACGACACCGCCCTGTCTCGCTCTCACCTCGTGCTAGGTCGAATGCGGGCCAATGGCTACATCTCGCCGAGCGAGATGGAGCGCGCCCTCGCCACTCCTCCGGAGGTGATCGAGCAAGCCGAGACTGGGTTGGACGAGGACATTCTCGGCTATGCGTTCGACTATATCGCCGAGGAGGCACGCAACCGGGCGGGGATCCGTCATCCGGACCTCATAGTAACGGTGACGCTCGACGGCGCGCTGATGCGGGCTGGCCATGAAAGCTTGAACGCAATCTTGGACAAGGAAGGCGAACGGCGAAAGGTCAGCCAAGGGGCGTTGATCGCCATCGACAACGACTCAGGTGCGGTTAGAGCGATGATCGGCGGGCGCACCTATGCAGGCACGAAGTTCAACCGCGCGGTCCAGGCCCAGCGCCAGCCTGGGTCCAGCTTCAAGACCTTCGTCTATGCAGCGGCGCTGTTGCAGGGCTACACACCCGCGACCGTCCGCGTCGACCAGCCCACGCAGATCGCCGGGTGGGAGCCGAAAAACTACACGCTACGCTATCGCGGGCCCATGACAATGCGCGAGGCGCTGAAGCATTCTATCAACACTATTGCCGCCCAGGTCGGCTCGGAGATCGGGCCCGCGCGCGTCGCTGCCTTGGCCAACCGATTCGGCATCGACTCTCCCCTTCCCGCCAATCTGTCCCTGTCCCTTGGAAGTTCGGAGGTGAACCTTCTGGAGTTGACGGGAGCCTATACCGTCTTCGCCAATGAAGGGTCGCGGAGGCGCCCTCATCTGATCGAGAAGATAGAGACGACGACGGGCGAAACACTTTATGACCGCGCTCCCGACCGGGACGAGCGTGTCTACCCGGTCCCTTATGCGAGGCAGATGACCTCCATGTTACGGGACACGGTCGATAGCGGCACGGCTTACGGGGCGAAGCTCGGCGCACGGCAGGTGGCTGGAAAGACGGGCACGTCGCAAGACTATCGCGACGCGTGGTTCATTGGCTTCACCCGGCAGATGACGGCCGGAGTCTGGCTGGGCAATGACGATAACAGTCCAATGGTCCGGGTAACCGGAGGCCTTTTACCAGCCGATGTTTGGAAACGCTTCATGACACGAGCGCATGAGGAACTGGCGACCTTACCCTTGGCCGCCCCCGACCCAAGGGCCGATGACGAACGCTCCGCAAGGATGAGGCAATTCTACCAGGGTCTGACCAGCGCCATGCAGTCGGAACGGGATTTGGCGACCGGGGCACGCGCATCCAACACCGTGACGGCTGGGCGCTAACATCCGGCCCTAATGCAGACACATTTCAAACAGGTCCAACTGTTGCGAATTATTAACCGCGATCTCAACGAAATCCTAGCTTTTGCCTGCGCATCGTCCTTTCGCACCGAAAGGATACTCCTATGTCTAAGTCCATGAAGTTGGGGAAGACGGCAGCGATCGCGCTGCAGATCATGGCATTGACGACACTACCGGCTGCGGCGACGACGGGATCTCTGTCCAGTCCGTTCAAGCCGGATGATGGGACCTACAAGACGGTCTCCGTCCAGACGCCCGAAGCATGCTCTGCGATCTGCAAGACCGACCCTCTCTGTCGCGGGGCCGTGACCTATCAGCCAGACGTCAACAAGCCAGACGCCATATGCCGACTCAATGATGGCACGGGAGCGAACGCCTTGTTCCCGCCCACGCCTCCAGCCCCGCTCGACATCGACAAGGCGGTCAATGACCTGAACGACTATCGGTCCGAACACGGTCTCGGTCCCGTCG
Organism: Litorimonas sp.; assembly: GCA_049673465.1. Lineage (GTDB taxonomy): Bacteria > Pseudomonadota > Alphaproteobacteria > Caulobacterales > Maricaulaceae > Litorimonas. The sequence continues at coordinate 8,796 of JBATXP010000183.1, read as the reverse complement.
ACCTGAACGTCAAGCTGAGCGAGGCCTCCCGGATGCATGCGGACGACCTCGCTCAGGCGGGCATCATATCCCACGATGGGACGGACGGATCCACGCATGGCGATCGCGTCAAGCGCGTCGGCTACAATTTTCTGATTGCGGGCGAGAATGTCGCGACAGGGCAGAAGAGCTGGGAAAGTGTGTTTCAGGCTTGGAAGGATAGCCCAGGCCATAATGCCAACCTGCTTCGCCCGGATGTTTCGGAGTTCGGCATCGCACTCGTCTACGAACCCTCCACCACCTATTCGACCTATTGGGCCATGCTGGTCGCGGAGCCCATGGATATGAGCTTCCTGACGTCCGGAAACGTCCTGTAGTCATTCGCCACGATCGACGCCCAGTTTTTTCCAGCCTGTAACGACCTTATCGATCAGACGGGGATCGGTCTGCCAGCTCCCGAGTATTTGCAAGGCGTCGGCGGACGCATCACCGCTTTCCTTGGCCAACAGGTCGAAGACATGGCGACCGTCTTCACGCCGCCCCAGATGTCCGAACGAAGCGGACAGCACGATCGGGAAGATGACGGACGTCTCTTCCGTCACCTCTCCCGCCAGTTCCGCAGCACGCTCGAAGTCGTCATTCCAGACGGATAGCACCATTTCCGTGGAGTCGAACCAGTGGGGCGGGTCGGCCACGAGGGACCGGGCGGACTGATCGTAGGCCTGAGCCGCGTCGAGGTGACCGAGATTGGCGTGAACGAGCGCCATATAGGCCAGCATCGAATAGTCGTTCGGATTGAGGGAGATGGCGACGCGTGCCTTCTCTTCTGCATCTTCGATTCGTCCGGAATGATGCAATGCCTGGAACTGCGCGAAGAACGCCAACCCATTCTGTGGATCGATACGCGCGGCTCGTTCCGCTTGCTCCAGGGCGCGGTCGAGATGAAGGCCGGTATCTGCGGGAGGCATGCATTGAGCGACCAGAAATGTGTGCAGCATGGACAAAATGGCGAACCCCGTTGAAAAGTCAGGATGGGAGTTCGTGATCTCCTCGACGTCTTCGAGGAGCGCCATCGCGCGGTCTTGGCGGGGTGCCAGTCCCATTTGATAGAATCTCAGCACCACTTCGTAAGCACTCATCGAGGCGCGGCGGCCTAGGTTCAGCCGACGATTGTGCCGATTGATGAGGCCAAAAGGCGCGGCAACGGCGGCCGCCACGTTTGAGGCGATGGACTCCTGCAACTCGAACAAGGCCTCGGGATCGTATTGGCGGTCAAAGCTTTTCGTGTAGAGGATGTGACCCTGCTCCGCCGAAGCGAGATTGACCGACGTTCTGAAAACGTCACCGGATCGTCGAACGCTCCCGGTCAGAACGAATTCGACATTGTGCGCGCGCCCGATCGTCTTGCTGATCTCGGCCGCCGTGGGCGCGATGTCGGTGGAGCGAAGCGTGATGACGCGGACGTGCCTGAACTGCACCAGGGCGGCCACAATCTCCGCCGTCAGCCCTTCCGCGAAGTAGGTCTTTCCATCCGACGGCGTCAGGTCCGCGAACGTGACGACGGCAATGCTGGGCGGACCCTTGCTCTGCGATGCCGCGTCATGGCTCGCGAGAGGAGAACCGAATGTCTCGTCCGCTTCACCAGGGGACCGAAACTCGAAGCAGGGCGCATAGCGGCCCTTCGGAATAGTCAAACGGATCGGGTCCGTTTGACCTGTACTCGAATAGTACAGATCCAATCGCCTTCTGAGTTGGCCGGCTTGGACGCGCACGATGGTGTCGGACTGCGGATCGAAGTCGGACGACTTATCGAACACTTCGAGACCGATCGTGTATCCTTTCAGCCGATCGCCTCGACCCGCGAGCGCCTCTTCCGTCACATGCCGGAGGAAACGCTTCATGCGGGTCGTGTCACGGAAGAGAGGGTCGTCGAGGATGCGGTCGAGCTGCGCACGGACATCCTCGATCTGTTGCGAGGACAGTGGTTCGGCTTCGGCTTGTCGTGATCGCGCGGCACTCATACCGTCCCCCATCGGCTCCGCCCATAGATGGAATCGCCATGCGCGTCCATGCGGCGGTTTCATAGGCAGCGGTTTCATGGGTTGACGGCTTTGGCAGGCGCGACGACAGCTGGCTTATGCGCTTCCCTCTCATCATGCTGGCTTCCACCCTGATCGCGATGGGTCTTTCGGCCTGCGCCTCTACACCGAACCCGGACGTCGTCTGCACAGCCGAGTGGGTCGATGCGAGGGCGGACCGAGCCTTGGACCGCATCGGCGATAAGTCCTCGAAAGCGCTCGATGCATTTCAGGATGCGGGCAAGACATGGCTCTCGGGCGGGTCGCCCGGACCTCTGCAGCTGTGGCGGTTGTCCAATGCCGTGAAGGCACTTGAAGACGAGTTAACGGATGGCAAAGGCGTTCGCGACCTTCGCACGCTGGCGCGGACTTGCAACGATCCGGACCTCGTCAGGACACGGATCACTTCGTTCCTGACGGAATCCGACATACCGGATCCGGTCGTCAGATTTCTAGGCGGCAGCGGCCTCATCGATCAGCTCATACGCACCGCCGAAGGCAATGCCCCATCTGACGCGCGTCGTTGACCCACTCCAAGTGAGGTTCTAGCGCGCGGCCATGAGCTACGCGATCGCAGCCCTCTACAAGTTCGTCGCGCTCGACGACATTGAAGCGTTGCAAAGTAAACTGCGTGATGCCGGCGGAGACCTCGACATTCGTGGTACCTTGCTTCTGGCGCGCGAGGGCCTCAACGGCACGATCTCCGGCTCCCCCGACGAACTGGAAGAGATGATCCGGTATTTGCAATCCGATCCGCGGCTGAGCGAGTTGGACGTCAAGTATAGTCGAAGCGAAACGCAGCCGTTTCTACGCTACAAGGTCAGGCTCAAAAAGGAGATCGTCACGCTCGGCCGGCCCACGGTCGACCCGACCCAAACCGTCGGCACCTATGTCGCCCCTTCGGACTGGAACGAGGTCGTGGCGGATCCCGACACGGTCGTGATCGACACGCGCAATGCGTATGAAGTCGAGGTGGGGTCTTTCAAAGGTGCGCTCGATCCAAAAACAGACTCCTTTAGGGAGTTTCCGGCCTGGGTCGAGGCGAACCGCGATAAGCTGGACGGTAAGCGCATCGCCATGTTCTGCACGGGCGGGATTCGGTGCGAGAAGGCATCGTCCTTCATGCTGAACGAGGGCTTCGATGAGGTCCTTCATCTCAAGGGCGGCATCCTGAAATATCTCGAGACGCAACCGGAGAGCACCAGCCTGTGGGAGGGCGATTGTTTCGTGTTCGACCAACGCGTCGCTGTGGGGCACGGCGTGTCCGAGACGGCGTGGAGCCAATGCTTCGCTTGTCGGATGCCACTGACTCAACAGGACCGCGACCATCCAAGATTCGAAGAGGGGGTATCCTGTCCGAACTGCCACGACGACAGTCGGGACAAGGACCGCTACCGCGAACGCCAACGGCAGATGAAAATCGCCAAGGCCCGGGACGCGGTCCATCTCGGCCGGTCCTGATGGGTTTGCCGATCCTCTACAGTTTCAGGCGTTGCCCCTACGCCATGCGCGCCCGCATGGCGCTGGACGTCTCGGGCATCCGTGTCGAACACCGGGAGGTTGCCTTGCGGAACAAGCCGGACGCCATGCTGAAAGCCTCGCCGAAGGGCACGGTGCCAGTCCTGGTTACGGAAGATGGTAAGGTCATCGACGAGAGCCTAGAAATCATGATTTGGGCGCTCGACCGAAACGACCCGGAAGGATGGCTGGAAGCCGCCGATGCCGACTCGATCTTCGTCGACACTTTCCTCTCTGAATTCAAGACGGTGCTCGACCGCTACAAATATGCCAGCCGCTACGATCCAGAGGCACGGCGTGGCGATGTCGACACGGCACACCGCGGCCATGCTCTGGACCTGATCGAAACCCATTTCGTGCCTCTCGAATCGCGGCCTTTCCTCGGAGGCGGCTCCCCTCGCCTGGCCGACATGGCGACGTTTCCGTTCGTAAGGCAGTTCGCGAACGTGGAGCCGGATTGGTGGAGGCAGTCTGCACCGGCCGGGACCAGACGCTGGTTGACCGGACTCGTCGAGTCCCCTCGCTTCCAACGTATCATGGGGAAGCACGATCTGTGGAAACCCGATCAGGGTTAAGCTCCACCCCTCACAGTTACTTATCAACACGCCTCTCGGTGCGCCGACTTGCGAATGGCGACGATTACTCTAGCGCTTTGGCTAAAGGAGTTCGGATTCGACCATGGCTTTCGCCGACGACCGCTGCATTCGCCCGCTGCCCCGCCTGAAGGCTGCGAAGAGCGTGCGCCCGGACCCGCTCGACACGTTCCAGCGGATCGCGATCGCCGAAGCCTATCCGTTCGAGCGGATCGGAGATCGGGAATTGCGCATTGGGCTGGTTGGTCTGTGGTGCGATCATGACCTCTCCATCGGCTGGGACGGCGAGGCGGAACGCCTTTCCCTCGTGATCCTGTTCGACGGGCGCGTGCCGGGCGGGCGCTCCGATTCGATCTGCCGCTTGCTCACCCTGCTCAACGAACGTCTCGACGCCGGGCATTTCGGTTTCCTGCAAAGCGAGGCCGCTCTCGTCTATCGCCACGCGTTGACCCTGAAGGGCGGCGCGAAACTGTCCACCGACCAGGCGCTCGACGTCATGAGCCAAGCGCTCGACGCCGTGGAGCGGGGCTATCCGGCTGCGCAATATGTCATCTGGGCGGGAAAATCTCCGGAAGATGCCTTGGCCGAAGCCCTTGTGGATATCGCGTCCCACGGTTAGCGGGCGCATATGGCGCAGACACATCTCATCGTCGGAGCGGGCAATATGGGCGGGGCGCTCCTGTCCAGCTGGATCGACGCCTCCATCCTGCAGCCGCGCAACGTCGCGATCCTCGATCCCTCCCCTGGCGTGGACGCGGTCTACACGATCGAGCGCGGTGCCAAGCACTTGTCGGACTCGACCGAGATCGCGCGCACCGTCGACACGGTGTTGCTGGCGATCAAGCCACAACTGTTCGACGGCATGAAAGCCGAGATGGCCAAGGCCGTCCCGGACGGCACGCTTGTCATCTCGATCATGGCCGGGGTTTCCAGCCAGTCGCTCAAGGCCGCATTCCCGGATTGCCAGACCATCCGCGCCATGCCCAATACGCCCGTCTCGGTCGGGCGAGGCATGACCGCCTATCTGGCCGACGAAGACACGGACACGCAGACCATCGAGACGGTCGAAGCCCTGTTCTCCGCGTCCGGGGACGTCGCGCGGGTCGTGGATGACGGTCAGATCGATGCGGTGACGGCCATATCCGGGTCCGGGCCGGCCTATGTCTTTCATTTCGTCGAAGCTCTCGCCAACGCCGCGCAGTCTCTTGGGATCGATCCCGACATGGCCATGGAACTCGCGCGCGGCACGCTGACCGGTGCGGCCGCACTGCTGGAGGCGTCGGAGAACGACGCGCAGGAACTCCGCGACGCCGTCACCTCGCCCGGCGGCACGACGCAAGCGGGCCTGGACGTGCTCATGGCACCGGACGGTCTGACCCAGCTGATGCGCGCGACCACAAGGGCCGCGAACCGACGCGCCCGAGAGCTGTCCCGCTAAAGCGGCAGCTGGATCGTCGCTCTCAGCCCTCCTTCCGGACTTTCGTCCAGTTTCAACCGACCTCCATGCGTCTGGGCAATGTCCCGGGCGATAGACAGACCCAGCCCGACACCCTCGATATTCTGGGTCCGGGATGCGTCTAGGCGGGCAAACGGGCGCAGCACGTCGGCGCGCTTCTCCACCGGAATGCCGCTCCCCCGATCGTCCACATGGATCAGCACGTGCGTCTCGGTCACCTCCGCCTCGATTGACGGGTCCGAAGCATATTTCCGTGCATTGCCCACGAGATTGACGATGGCCCGCCTCAGCTGGTGGGGTCGCCCCTCGAGCGTGACATCGTTCGGCGTCTCCACGGCGACCCCTTCCGCCTCAGCGATTCCGTTCAGGAACTCCGAGAGCTCGAACTCCGCATTCTCGCCCTCCGCGGTTCCGTGCGCGAAATCCAGATAGGCGGACAGCATCGCCTCCATCTCGTCCACGTCGCGCTGGGCGGCCGCGATGTCCTCCGGCGTTTCGGCCATGGACAGGGCGAGCTTCAACCGCGTGAGCGGCGTGCGCAGATCGTGACTGACTCCTGCCAGCATCAACGTGCGCTGCTCCAAGTGACGACGGATTCGCTGGCGCATCTTGAGAAAGGACTGCCCGGCCATGCGGATTTCCGACGCACCGTGTGGCTTGTAGCTGCCGATCTCCTGCCCCTTGCCGAAGGCTTCCGCCGCGTCGGCCAGCTCGCGGATCGGGCGGCTCTGCCGACGAATGAACAGGATCGAAATCAGGGTCAGCAGCAGCGTCGCCGTCACCAGCCAGAAGATGAAGACGAACCCCGTCGGCGCGAAGGCCCGGTCCCGCGCGGCGTAGAATTGCAGCACGCCTTCCGGAACCTCGACCCGGATATCGATATGGTGCGGATATCGTGTCGTATCGAACCAGAAGGGCCGGTCGAGCGCATTGGACAGGGCTCGCCGCATGGTCTGGTCGAACACCGAAAACGGGTTGCGCCGGGTCGCGGTCGGGAGCGTCTCGTCGGGCTTCAGGCGGACGGAGAGCTGCATGTCGGGACGGAGCAGTTCGTCCAGCGCGTCGGCGGCCGCCACGCTTGGATCGCGCGAGAACAGCTCCGTCGCGACGGCCACGTCGGCAGCGACTGACTCCGTCAGGTTGGCCGTCACCGTCGCCCAGTGGGCGTTGAAGAAGATATAGGCGACGATGGTCTGGGTCACGACCACGGGCAGCAGCACGATCAGGATGATGCGCCAGAAGATCGACTTCGGCGCGATCTGGCGCAGTCGGATCACGGGACGCTACCCGGCGCCGTCCGCGATGGCCGGCTCGGCCACCAGGCGGTAGCCCTTGCCCCGAACGGTCAGCAGATGCCGGGGTTCCGACGGGTCGTCCTCCAGCTTGCGGCGCAGGCGCGTCATCTGCACGTCCACGGCGCGCTCGCTCTCCCCATTGACGTTTTCCGACAGCACGTAGCGCGACACGGTCCCGCCGCCCTGGCGCGCGAGCAGGTCGAGCAGGGTCGATTCGCTGGTGGTCAGGCGCACCGTCTCCCCGTCTCGCTGCAGCACGCCGTTCTGGAGGTTGTACTCGAACGGCCCGAAGCGGATGCGGTCGCTGACGGTCTTGCGACCCGTGCGTCGCAGGATGGCGTCGATCCGAAGCAACAGCTCCTCCGGCTCGAAGGGCTTGGCGACATAGTCGTCCGCCCCCGCCTTGAGCCCCCGGATGCGGTCGCTCGGATCGCCCTTGGCAGTCAGCAGGATCATCGGGATGTCCATGTGGTTGCGCAGGCTCGCCACCAGCTCCATCCCGTCCTCGCCCGGCATCATCACGTCCACGATCAGCAGGTCATAGGCCAGCCCGCCCATCTTCGCGCGCGCATCCGCCGCGTCGCGCGCCGACGATACGCGGTAGCCCGCCCGCCCGAGATAGCGCGATAAGAGGTCCCGGATCCGGTCGTCGTCGTCGATCACGAGCACATGCGTGTCGCTGCGCTCCAGATAGGTTGTCTGCTGGTCCAAATTTCTCTCCCGTGCCGGTCTTATGGCGGTTGACTTGCCACGCTCCAAGTCAAGAATGCCGCCCAAACAGGAGAGGCTTCCATGCTCGAAAGACCCTATCACGACCGGGACGGACATATCTGGTTCGACGGCGAGTTCGTCGACTGGCGCGATGCTCAGGTGCATGTGCTGACCCACTCGCTCCATTACGGCGCGGCCGTATTCGAAGGCGACCGGGCCTATGGCGGCGAGATCTTCCGCCTCTCCGACCACTCCGCCCGGCTGAAAAATTCTGCCAAGCTGCTCGGCTACGACATCCCCTATACGGTGGAACAGATCGACCAGGCCTGTCGCGACGCCCTCGCCAAGTCGGGCCTGTCCGACGCCTATGTCCGTCCGGTCGCCTGGCGCGGCAGCGAGATGATGGGCGTGGCCTCCAAGAACAACCGGATTCATCTCGCCGTCGCCTGCTGGCACTGGGGCAATTATTTCCCGGACAAGATGAAAGGCATCCGCCTGATGATCAGCGACTGGAAGCGCCCCGCCCCCGACACGGCCCCCTGCAAGTCCAAGGCGGCCGGCCTCTACATGATCTGCACGCTCGCCAAGGACAAGGCGGCGGCGACCGGCTGGGACGATGCGTTGATGTTCGACTATCGCGGCCGCGTCGCGGAATGCACCGGCGCGCATATCTTCTTCGTCCGGGACGGGGCGCTGCACACGCCGACCAACGACATCCTGCTGGAGGGGCTGACCTACGACACGGTCATCAAGCCGGCGGAAAAGCGCGGCATCCCGGTCCACCGCCGCGACATCTACCCGGCCGAGATGCCCCACTTCGACGGCTGCTTCGTCGTCGGCACCGCCGCCGAAGTCACTCCGGTGCGGGAGATCGACGGTATCGACTACACGGTCGGCGAAACGATCCAGCAGCTGGCGGCGGATTACGACGATCTGGTCCGAGGCAAAATCTCCCTTTAAATTTCAGGCACGACCTCAGGTGCGACCGGGCGGCCTGGCCCGGCGGGAGGAGCGTTTTGTGCCCTGTATCCCCAGTGGGGTGGCACGAAGCGCGGGCCCTGCCCCGCGATGGGGAAGGGAGAAACAAAACCATTTACGCAAGGACAGAGCCCGCGCGTTCGGTGTGCGCAGCTGGCGTCAGCGCTTCGGTCCGGACGGCCTGCAAT
>JBATXP010000182.1:0-3686 GCA_049673465.1 Litorimonas sp. | reverse complement strand
CTGCTGGGCCATGCCGATATTTCCACCACCCAGATCTACACCCACGTGCTGGACGAACGGCTGCGCGAACTGGTGGAGACCGCCCATCCATTGGCACAGGAGACCGACCGATGAGCAAGCCCCGATGAGCAAGCCCCAATGAGCAAGCCCCAATGAGTAAGAAAGACCCGCGCGACCCGGACCTGATCCGCGATCTCGACCTGTTGCTGGATGCGCTGTGCGACGAATGGGACTTCTGCGCCGGGCTGCGCGGGACGGATTTCGTGGTCGGCAACATCCCCGTCACGTCCAAGGTCTTTACCGACCGCGTGCTGGATGCGGAGGCCGAGCTGCCGGGCAACCGCGCCAGCTGGGAACGCCGGGTCAAGCGCCGCTTCGTGCAGCGCTACGGCCATTCGGTGACGCGGCGCGAATACAGGGCTTAAAGTCCGACCACCCAGCCCTCCTCGCGCCGCACGGCGTCGCGGGCCGCACCCGTCAGGCCCGGCGCGTTTAGCTTTTCGTGCAGAAGCCCTTGCTCGTCCCAATCCAGAAAGTCGCGCAGCACGGCCTCCACCTGCCGCCGGTCCTTTACCTCCGGCCCTTCCGGTACGGCGTGGGCGGAAGGGTAGATCTCGGCAAGGGTGACGGGCGCGGACAGGTCGGCGGCGAAATCCGTCTCGAACGGCCACACGGCGACCCGCTCCGGAAAGCGCCGCCGCAGACCTTCCAGTTGCGCGATGCCCAGTAGCGCCTGGCTGCCCACGCTGCCCGGATAGGCCAGCTTGAAGACGGGCGACGCGGACGGCAGGGCGCGCTCCACATGGCGCAGATAGTCGAACGGATAGGGAAAATCGCGCCCGCCCGAGGGAAACCGACGGCCCGACAGCCCGTTCGGCCGCTCCCGCCCGACATGGCCCCAGAACGGGCCGCCATGGGGTCCCAGTTCGCGATTGATCCGTGCACCCACCTCGAACCGGTTGGACCGGTTGTCCGGCCCGTCCTGGGTCCGCGCGTGCAACCGGTCCCATACGCCCCGCCAGCCCTCCAGTCCCAGCGCGGCGGCGAAGCCCGCCGGGTAGCCAAAGGCGAAGTCCCATCCGGTCAGCAGGCGTTCCCCGCGCTGGCGGCCGTCCTCGATCACCGCGTCGATCCGCTCCATCGCGGCGGCGCGCGTCGGCGGGTTGAGCGTGGGAGCGCGGCTGTCGGCGATCCAGATGCTGTCCGCACCCGTCTTGGGACCGTTGGCGGAACTCCAGTCCACGATCACGATGCGGTCGAACAGGCGAGCGGGATCGACTCCGTTCGCCATAATTTCGTCCTTTGTTAACCGTAGTCGGCGAGGGTCCGCCCCACTCTTTCGGAGCTTTTCGTCAATGACCGCTATCGCCTCCTTCCGCAACGCCGCGCTCGGTGTCCTCGCGGCGGCCACTCTGGCCGCCTGCGCCACGCCCGCCAACAACCCCAACAGCGCCGACGACATCCGCACCGCGCAGGACCGGTCCCAGAGCCAGGCCGAAACCTACAATGAAAGCGAGCTGGTCGCCGCCATCTCCACCCATCTGGGCGTGACGAGCGAATCCGCCGCCACCGCCATAGAACGCCTGTTCCGCGAACGCGGCCGTCCCGTCGGCTACATAACCGGGGAAGAGGGCGGCGGCGCGCTGACCATCGGCGCGCGCTTCGGCGACGGCACGCTGTGGATGAAGGACGGGCGCACCATGCCGCTCTACTGGCAGGGTCCGACCATCGGGTTCGATGCGGGCGCGGAGGCCTCCAAGGTCTTCACCCTGGTCTACGGTCTGAACGATATGGAGGATATCTACCGGCGCTTCCCCGGCGTGGACGGCTCCGCCTTCCTCGTGGCGGGCATGGCGGTGAACTACCAGGCCACCAACGGCATCACGCTGGCCCCGGTCCGGACAGGGGTCGGCCTACGGCTGGGCGCCAATGTGGGCTATACGCGTTATTCGGAAAAACGCGGACTGCCCTTCTAGTGGCCATCCCCGAAGGCTTCGCGCCCCACACGCGCCGCTCGCCCTTCACCGATCCATTCGAGCCGCTCCATGCGCGCGTCGGCGAGGACTACAGCCTCGGAACCGTGCTGCAGTCGATCCACTGCAATTCGCGCGGCCTGGTACACGGGGGCTTCCTCGCCACGCTGGCGGATAACGCTATGGGTCTCACCTGCGGGCTGGCGCTGGGCAAGCAGGGCCGCACGGTGCTCGGCATGGTCACGGTGGGCCTGTCGATCGACTATGTCGGGCAGGCCAAGGTGGGCGACTGGCTGCATACGGAAAGCCGGGTGGTGAAGCTGGGCGGCTCGCTCGGCTTCATGGAAACGCGGCTGGTCAGCGGCGGTGCGGTGGTCGCGCGCGCCAACGCCACCTTCAAGCTCAGGACCGGTTAGGTCGTATACTCACATCTGGGACGGCTTTTGGCGGCCTTGGGGCGACCCGTGGACGTCGTTGCGCTCTTCCCGAAGGCACCAGCATTCGGTTCAGACCGCGCCTAGCCACGAACCGCCCCAAGGCCGTCAAAACCGGCCCCAGATGTGAGTATACGACCTAGCCCGTCCCGACGGCGTCCGCGACGCTGTCGAACCCGTCGGCCTTCAGCCGCGCGGACAGCTCGTCGCAGATCTCGCCCACCAGCTGCGGACCCCGGAACACCAGCGCGCTATAGAGCTGCACGGCCTTCGCGCCTGCCCGGATCTTGGCGTAGGCCTGCTCTGCGCTGCCGACCCCGCCCACGCCGATCAGGTCCACCTTGCCGTCCGTCGCGTCGAAGAAGTGACGCAGAAGGCGCGTGGATTTCTCGAACAAAGGCTGGCCGGACAGGCCGCCCGGCTCGTTCGCCCAGCGCGCGCCGATCTCCGCCGGGCGGTCCACCGTGGTGTTGGACACGATCACCGCGTCCAGCGCGAAGGAGCGCACCTGCTCCACCACGCGCGGCACGGAGGCCTCGTCGAGGTCCGGCGCGACCTTCAGGAAGACGGGATAGTTGGAGGCGCTCCCGGCTCCTGACGAGACGAGGTCGCGGCGGGTTTCCGCCAGCCGCTCCAGCAGTTCGTCCATCTCGTCCGCGCCTTGCAACTTGCGCAGGCCCGGCGTGTTGGGCGAGCTGATATTGATGGTGAAATAGTCGCACAGCCCCCACAACCGGGTCAGACCCTCCACATAGTCGGCGATGCGGTCCGCGCTGTCCTTGTTGGCCCCCAGATTGGCCCCGACCAGGCCGGGCCGTCCCTGACGCGAGCGCAAGCGCTGCGCAAACGCGTCCAGCCCCGCATTGTTGAACCCCATCCGGTTGATGACGGCTTCGTGCTCGGGCAGGCGGAACAGGCGCGGGCGGGCATTGCCTGCTTGGGGGCGCGGCGTGACCGTGCCGCATTCCACGAACCCGAAACCGCTCGCCAGCATGGCGTCCGGCACATCGGCATTCTTGTCGAACCCGGCGGCGAGGCCGACCGGGTTGGGAAGCTCCAGCCCGCCCACCATCGTGTGGAGTTCCGGTCGGTCGATGGCCGGACCCTTGGGGCCGAAGCCGGCGCGCAAGAGGCGCACGGTCGTGGTATGGGCGGTTTCGGCGGGTAGGCGGCGCAGCAGGCCCGTGCCGGTCTTGTAGATAAGGCTCATGAAGAAAGGTCCCGGTCGAGGTCCGGGAGGGCATAGCGCCCGTCCGGGCCGGGGCGCAACGTCCAGTGA
>JBATXP010000181.1:0-1959 GCA_049673465.1 Litorimonas sp. | reverse complement strand
CTACTCTGGCTAACGGGCGCGGCGGCGGCGACGCCGGCGGTGAGGGTCTTGCCCAGCGTGCGGCTGAAATCGATGGGGCCGCGTCCGCGCCGGAAGGCGTTGCCGCGCGCATAGGAGGGGCGGTATTCGGCGGCTTCGCGCGGCAGGGAGCTTTCGAACTGCTTGGTCCACGGCTTCTCCACCCCCAGCGCCATGGCGTAGGGCAGGAAGCGCTCATACAGCTCGGTCGTCATAGCAGGCGGGCGGTCGCCGAGCGGGTTGGCCGTGTTGATCCGTTTCTCCTCCGCCGTCTTCAGGTAGAGCTCGAACCCGTCGATCTCCGACGAGACCTGCGCTCCGCGCTTGGTCGGGGCGGGCAGGAGAAAGGCGAAGAGCAGGTTCATCGCGGCGATCCCCGCGAACAGGGCCAGCACGACGGGTCCGTTCTTGGCGACCGGCGAGGCGATCACGATCGCCGCCAGCGCGACCGACAGAACGAGCCCCAGCACGGCGAGGACGAGGTTGCGCTTGTAATAGGCCGGGCCGTAGGCGCGCGCGATGGTCTGGTGGAAGGCGGCGATGGCCGCGAAGAATTTCGTATCGGTTCCGCCGTCCAGCTCCAGCACGCCGCGCCGTCCCGCCATGATCTCCGACAGCAGGGCGCGCGCGTCCGGATGGTCCACCGCGCCGGAGGTCTGCCGGATCACGGTGCGTTTCTTGTCGGCCTCGATATCGACCACGCCTTTCGCTCCCAGCTGCATCAGCATGGCGGAAAAGGCGTCCATGTCGCGGAACCCCTTATGGTGAATGTAGTGAACCGCCGCCGGACTGTAGGGCCGTCCGTTCTTCATGGTCGGCGGTTCGTAGCGCGGGAAGACCGGAGGCTTCTGCGGGTCGCGCCCGACCCGGTTCCAGGAGAAAAAGTAGAAGGCGAGAATGCCCAGCCCGCCAAAGCCCAGGAGGATCGGCGCGCCCCAGCGAATCCAGAACAGCCGCGCCTGACGCTCCGCGCTCATCGGCGCGATGACGCCCGGCGCGACGGACAGGGAGATGTTGAGGCCGTTGCGCGGGGGCAGGGGCTGCGCCGTTTCGACCGTGACCGTGCTGCCGCGCACCTCGACGATCGCATCTTGCCGCTGCTGGCCCCGACGCCCCGTGAACACGGTGGTGTCGATCACGTCCGCTCCGTCCGGAAACCGCACGCTCACCCGCGCCCGTTCGATGGGGAAGGTCCAGTAGGTCCCGACCGGGTTCCACCACAGTTCGTCGCGCAGGCCATATGCGTCGTCCGGGTCGCGGTGCCGACGGATCTGATCGTCCACGCGGTAGCGGATCTCGTAGCGGTGCGGCCCCGGCTCCAGCAGGTGGTCCGCCCGGCCGATGCGCCAGACGATGGCGTTGCCATTGCGCTGTTGCGTGACCCGTTCCCGTTCGCCGTTCCGCGTCACCTCCAGCAGGTCGTATGTGTAGGGCTGGGACACGCCCAGAAAGGTGTAGCGCGCGATCAGTTCGCGGAAGATGCCGCGCTGGATCTGGTCGCCCTCGCTGACGACGTCGATGGTTTCCGTGATCAACAGCTCCCCGGACGGCTCCACGACGATGTCGACCGCATAGTCCGTGATGCGCTCCTGCGCCGTGGCCGCGACGCCCCAGAGGAGGGCGAGTAGCAGTCCGAGCAGCGCCCTCACGCGTCGAACTCCACGGCCGGGGCGAGGGCGTCGCGCGCGTCGATCTCGAAATAGGGTTTCTGGGTGAAGCCCAACGGCCCGGCGACCAGGTTGGACGGGACCGTCTCCACCGCCGTGTTCAGCTCCCGCACCGCGCCATTGTAGAATCGCCGCGCCATCTCGATCTTGTCTTCCGTGTCCGAGAGTTCCTCCTGCAATTCCAGAAAGTTGCCGCTGGCCTTCAGCTCGGGATAGCTTTCCGCCACTGCGAGGAGCCGCGACGCGCCGCGCTGCACGACGCCTTCCGCCGCCC
>JBATXP010000180.1:0-3508 GCA_049673465.1 Litorimonas sp. | reverse complement strand
GACCAGCTGGAGCGGGTGCTGAAGCGCGGGCCGGCCGTGGAAGTCTTCCTGAAGGTGCGACCCATCGCCGTGGGCGACTCGCCATCCGGCAACGTCATCGGCGAGATCGTCGGCACGGAACGGCCCGAGGAGATCGTGCTGATCGGCGCGCATCTCGACAGCTGGGACCTTGGCACGGGCGCAGTGGATGACGGGGCGGGCGTCGGCATCGTGGCGGGCGCGGCCAAGGTGCTGATCGATGCGGGGCTGCGCCCCAAGCGCACGATCCGGGTCGTCGCCTTCGGCGCGGAGGAAGTCGGACTGCTGGGCGCGTTCGAATATGCCGAAAAGCATGAGGAATCCCTGCAAGATCATGTGCTTGCGACCGAATCCGACTTCGGCGCGGAGCCGCCCTACGAGGTGTTGATCACGGTGGGCGAAGGCGACGAGGTGATCCGGAACGTGGCCGCCGCGCTCGATCTGCCCATCGGCGACCGTCAGACCAATGGCGGGCCGGACATCATTCCGCTCGCCGCCGCGGGCGTGCCGGTGATGCGCTTCCAGCAGGACGGTACGGACTATTTCGACCTGCACCACACGCCGGACGACACGCTCGACAAGATCGACCCGGACGACATCGCGGAGAACGTCGCGGCGTTCGCGCTCATGGCGTGGGAGGCGGCAAACGCGGAGACGGACTTCCGCGTAGACAGCGAAACGCAGGTAGAAGAATAGCACGGCCCCGGCCTTCATTGCCGGGGCCTGCTCGAGACTTGCCACACAAGACCACACGCGATCGCCCGCTCTCGTCTTGTGAGCGTTCACGACACCAGACCCCGGCAATGAATGCCGGGGACGATTGAAAAGATTGAATTCAGGACATCTCGACATGACTCTTCCCAAGGCTCTGCAAGGGCTCCGACTTCCCGTGGTGGCCGCGCCGCTCTTCATCGTGTCCGGGCCGGACCTCGTCATCGCGCAGTGCAAGGCGGGGATCGTGGGGAGCTTTCCGGCGCTCAATGCCCGGCCGAGCGGGACGCTGGAAAAGTGGATCGTGCGGATCAAGCTGGAGCTGGATGAGTACCAGAAGGCAAACCCGGACAAGATCGTCGCGCCGTTCGCCGTCAACCAGATCTGCCACCCGTCGAACAATCGCCTGCAGGAGGACATGGAGGTCTGCGTGAAGCACGAAGTGCCGATCATCATCACCTCGCTGCAAGCCAATCAGCAGGTCTATGACGCGACCCATTCCTATGGCGGGATCATCCTGCACGACGTGACTAACATCCGGCATACCAAGAAGGCGCTGTCCATGGGCGCGGACGGCATCATCGCGGTCTGCGCGGGCGCGGGCGGCCATGCGGGCACGCTATCGCCTTTCGCCCTGATCCCGGAAATCCGGGCCATTTTCGACGGGCCGATCCTGGCTTCGGGGTCGATCAGCACGGGCGGTTCGGTCGCGGGCGCGCTCGGCATCGGCGCGGACATGGCCTATATCGGCACGCGCTTCATCGCGACGGACGAGGCCAATGCCGACGAGGGCTACAAGCAGGAAATCGTGGACAGCACCGGCGAGGATATCGTCTATTCCTCGCTCTTTACAGGCGTCCACGGCAACTATCTGCGCGGCTCGATCGAGAAGGCGGGCATGGATCCGGACAATCTGCCGGAAGCCGACAAGAGCAGCATGAATTTCGGCTCCGGCGGCAATACGGACAAGAAGGCGTGGAAAGACATTTGGGGCGCGGGGCAGGGCGTGGGTCAAGTCAAGTCCTCGCCGCCCGTGGCGGAGGTCGTCGATAAGCTGGAGCGCGAGTTCGACGCGGCCGTCGCGCGCATTGCCGCGCATGGCTGACGCGTTTTGCTTTGCGGGCGAATGACGACTCGTCTAGGCTAGGGCCACTCAAGCGCGCGTCCGGTGCGCGCCACAGCAAGGGAAACGCGCCATGTCCTGTTTCATCGCCTGCCTGATCGCGGGCACAATCGGTTGGTTCATCGGCTGGTTCATGAAGCCCAGCCGCAAGCAGGCGGGCGATCTGTCCATGGAAGGCGAAGGTGCGCTCCGGGCGGAAACCGACTCCTTGCGCGCCCGCGTCCAGGAACTGCAATCGCACATCGCCGCGCGCGACGCGGAAAATAGCGACCTGACCGCGAAAATGGCGTCCATGGAAGCCTCCGCTTCCGCGCCTGCCGACGCGGCCCCGGCCGAAGGCGCGACCGACGTGACCGCGAAGACCACGGACTCCGACGAGACCTACGCGCTGGAATGGCAGAACCGATACCTCGCCGCGCGGGTCAAATATCTCGATAGCCGCCTGGCGGAGTTGAGCGAGGATTCGACCGCTGGAGGCGATAGCGCGACCGCGGCTTCCGCAGCGGCTGCGACCTTGACCGACAAGCCTGCGACGTCGGCCAAGAAACCGGCTACGAAGAAGCCGGCCGCGAAAAAGGCTCCGACCAAGAAGAAAGCCGCGGCGAAGAGCAAATCGTCCGCCGCCAAGACCAAGGCGGTCGCGGCCCCGAAGGCCACGGCGGTCACGAAAGCCGCTCCGAAAGCGGTACCCGCCAAGACCGCCGCGGCGGGCGGCAAGTCCAAGGAAGAGCAGGCGCTCGACAAGTATCACGAGAAGGTCAAGGCCTTCGACGCCCGCGCGTCGCGCAAGGTCGTGGCGAACATCGTGGACTATTGCGGCGTATCGCTGAAGTCGCGCGATGCGAGCCTCGTGGCCTGTTCCGACGAAGCGGAACTGCAGCGAGTCGCCAACGGGTTCGTCACCAAGAAGCTCGGCCTGGAGACGGGACAGATGGACCTGGTCAAGGATGTCTGCCAGCAGATGAAGGGAACGCGTCTGAAATCGCGAGTCACCTTCTACTATCTGGCTGCCAAGAAGGCCAAGAAACTGAGCCTCTTCCGCTGATCATCCCCGCTTAAGCGGATCAGGATCGCGACGTAAGCCCGCCAATCGGCGGGCTTTTTTCTTTTCTTCGACTGAATGATCCGCACCTGGCCGGACCGGCCCCATAAACGGGGCATGTTGAAGAAATCCCCCTCCCATCCGATCCTCTCCCGGCAAGACGCGGCGAAGCCCGTGCCGAACTGGTTCTGGCCCAGCATAGAGCGCGGACGCCGCGGCAACCCCACCCATCACCGCGCCCGCATGATGAGGATGGTCCGATTCCTGCGACTGCGCAGGCTGCGCCGTCGCTTCATCGAGACCAAGTCCGCCCCGCGCTGGCGGTGGCCGAACTTCACACCGGCGGAGATGGCATGTCGTCATTGCGGGGAGGCGCATCACTGGCCGGACTTCATGGACGCGTTGCAGGCGGCCCGCGACCGCGTCGGGCGACCCTTTCGCATCCTGTCCGCGCACCGCTGCGCCCTGCACAATGCCCGCGTCGGCGGCGCGCCCCGATCGGAGCATCTGAGTCTGGCCGTGGATATCGCCCTGCGCGGCCACGACCCCGGAGCGTTGCACCGCGCGCTCCGCGAGGCCGGCTTCACCGGCTTCGGCTTCTACACCACCTTCAT
>JBATXP010000179.1:0-4323 GCA_049673465.1 Litorimonas sp. | reverse complement strand
CTGCCCGCCTTGCGGACGGTCTGGCCCGGCATGGCGATCCCATCGGAGTGGGTGCCCGACCGTTTCCGACCCGCCAGCCCCGAACCGTTACCGGTTTTCCTCGAACCCGCGCCTTTCGCGATCGAGGCGACACCCGCCCTGCCCGCGCCCGTCGCGACGAACGCGCTGGAGTTGCTCGCCTCCGCACTTCCCGCTCTCTGGCTGACGGGCGTTCTGGCCGGAGGGACCTGGATCCTGTTCCGTCACCTTCGTCACGCCACCTATTTGAACCGGACCACGATAGAACCGGATGCGGGGCTTCGCACCGAAGCGGATCGGGCGGCGCGCATTGCCGGCCTGTCCCGAGCGCCGACCGTGCGGGTCAGTCTGTTCGGCGAGGGGCCGTCCGTCACCGGATTGCTGCGACCTGTCATCGTCCTGCCAGAAGCGTTCGAGGAAACGTTCACGCCGGAACAGCGCCGTCTCGCCCTGGTCCACGAAATGTCGCACGTGCGGCGCGGCGACCTGTGGAGCGCGGCCGCCATGCTGGCCGTGCGGCTGCTCAATTGGCCGAACCCGCTTGTCCACCTCGCCTGGTCGGCTTTCCGCGCCGATCAGGAGGCGGCTTGCGACGCCACCGTGCTTCGCCGCGTCGGCGAGACCGAGCGAGCATCCTATGCCGAAACGCTGCTGACCGCGGCCAAACATTCCGGGCGTGCCAGCCCGGCCATCGGGGCGGGCCTGAGCCTGTCCCTTCACCATCCCGTAAAGGAGAGATTGATGACCCTGGGAACCAAGACCAAATGCCACGGGCTGGCGCGCGCCGGACTGGCGACACTGCTGCTGGGCGGCGCGGCCATGACGGCTCCGCTATCGCTTGCCGACGATCCCGAGAAGGCGGAGGTCGAGAAATCCATCTCCATCGTCGTCGATAGGCTGGAATCGGCCGATCTGTCCGATCTGTCCGAACTGAGCGAGCGGATCGAAGGACGTACCTTCGTCTTCACGAACAGGGACGGAACGACCGGTTCGCTTTCCCTGGATGAGCTGATCGAGCAATATGGCGACGATCTCCCCTCGGATTTCGCCGAGCGTCTGGCGGGAGAGCCCGGACTGCGCGCCTTGCAGGGCGACGGCGAACGCCGCTTCGGCAGCGTCACCGTCAAGCATACGCTCAACAATGAGGACGGCCATTTCGAGCTTCGCAGCGAGAACGGCGAGGTCAAGGCGTTCCGCATCGAGGAGGACGGGACGCGCGTCGAAGTCGATCCGGACAGCGTCGATCACCTCGAGCGTCTCCAAGGTCTGGACGGTCTCGCCGCGCTTCGCCTCAAGCGGCTCGGCCTCGATGGGGAAGACGGCAAGACATCCTTCCGCTTTTCCGAAGGCGACTTTCCGGGCACGTTCTTCTTCAACTCGTCCGGCGCGAACGGGGTGCAGCTTCGCACCGCCGAGTCCATGATCGAGTCGACGGCGCGGCGCATCGAGCAGCTGCGCGAGAGCGACGAGGGTCGCTCGGACCGCGACCTGCGCGAGGCGGAACGCGAGCTCAAAAAGGCCCAGGCCGCGCTGGAAAAGGCCCAGGCCGCCATGCAGAGGCGCGAGGCGGAGTAGCGCCACGCGAACAGCCCGCCGCGCGCCTGAACACTCGGTCACGAACTGGACGCCCCGCTATCCTCATGGCGGGGCGTTGCCTATAGACAGACTATGAAACGTGGACTGACTTCTGGATTGGCGGCCCTTCTGCTGGGGCTGGGCGGGGCGGCGACCGCGCAGACACCCCTGCAACCGATGCCGGGGGGCGAGCTGCGCCAGATTCCGTCTTCCCAGATGGAAGTGCAGCTTTCCTACGCGCCGGTCGTGGCGGAGACCGCGCCCGCCGTGGTCAACATCTTCACCTCCCGCACCTTGCGGTCGCGCCGTTCCACAGGGTCGGACTTCTTCGACCGGATGTTCCGCATGGACCGCGCCCCGCAGGAGCGCGTGGAGAACTCGCTCGGCTCCGGCGTCATCGTCCGTCCCAACGGCATCGTCGTGACCAACGCACATGTCATTCGCGGCGCGGACGAGCTGCGCGTCGTGCTCAACGACCGCCGCGAATTCGACGCCGAAGTCGTGGCCCAGGACGACGAGATCGACATCGCCGTGTTGCGCATCGACACGGCCGGGGAACAGCTGCCCATCCTGCGGCTGGAGCAGGAGGGCGACCGGGAGATCGGCGACATCGTGCTGGCCATCGGCAACCCGTTCGGCGTCGGCCAGACGGTTACCAGCGGCATCATCTCCGCGCTGGGCCGGACCAACGTGTCCAATGTCAGCTCCTTCATCCAGACCGACGCGGCCGTGAATCCCGGCAACTCGGGTGGGGCGCTGGTCAATCTGTCGGGCGAACTGATCGGGGTGAACACGGCGATCTTCTCGCGCTCCGGCGGATCCAACGGGATCGGCTTCGCCATTCCGGCCGAACTGGTCGGTCGGGCCGTGGACAGCGCCTTGTCCACTGGCGAGATCGTGCGACCCTGGATCGGGGCGCGCACGGACGCGGTGGACGCCACCATGGCGTCGGCCCTGGGGCTGGACCGGGCACGCGGCGCGGTCGTCAACGAGATTCTGCCCGACGGCCCGGCCGATGCGGCCGGATTGCGCAAGGGCGACGTGATCCTGTCCGTCGGCGGTACGGCGGTCAACGACGATAGCGGTCTGCGCTTCAAGCTGGCCACCTTGCGCGCGGGCGAACGGACCGAAGTGCGCTACGCCCGGGGCGGCCGGGAGCGAACGACGTCCGTGCGCATCGACACGCCGCAGGAGGACCCGGCGCGCGACGAACGGCCACTGCTCGGAATCCATCCGCTCGATGGGGCCGTGGTCGTGAATATGAGCCCGGCGCTGGGCGAGGAGCTGGGGTTCGATCCCTACCTGTCCGGTGTGATGGTGCTCAAGGTGCAGCGCCGCTCCGCCGCCAACTATAATCGTCTGCGTCCCGGCGACTTCATCATCAGCGTCAACGACCGCATGGTGGACAGCACGCGGGCGGCGGAACGCGCGCTCGACGCGGAACAGGGCACGGATGTGTGGGAGATCGAGATCGAGCGCCAGGGGCGGATCGGCCTGCTTCCCGTGCGGGTGCTCCCGGAGGCCAACTGACGCGCCTTTGCTCGTCTTTGCAATCGGTCGATCTTCCTTTTAGGGACGTTTCGGCACCGCCTCACGGGCGGCCGTCAGGGGAAGGGACGACATGGCACGCAATCTGGACGAATACCGCCCGCTCGCATTCTATGGCGAGCATAGCCAGCCGCGCCGGAGCGGCTTTGCCAAGTTCGAGGTCGATGGCGACCATTACTTCTGCCGCTATGTCGACGGGAACATCGCCCTGATCAGCCAGAGCTATCAGGCCGCCAAGGGCCGGGACAACGGCATCGACTCGGTCCGCAAGAACGAAAAGACCAAGGCCCGCTACCGGTTCGAGGAGCGGGAGAACGGCAAGCACGGCTTTTCCCTGCGCGCTGGGAACAATCAGGAGATCGCGGTCTCGCCCGACTTCGACACGCTGGCCGAGGCCGAGCGCATCAGCGGTCGCATCCGGGGAACGGTGAAGGCGACCAAAGCGGCCCCGGCCGGTGCGACCGCCGTAGCAAAGCCGCGCTCCAAGCCGAAGACCAAGACCGATGGCCGCCGCGGCAACGACAAGCCGCTCGCCTTCTATGCCGAGCACGACGCGGCGACCGCCGACGGGTTCGGCTCCTTCACCCATGAGGGCGCGCACTATTTCACCTATCGCAAGGGCGGCGAAATCCGCCTGATCAGCGAGGCCTATACGTCCGCACGCGCCCGCGACAACGGCATCGCGTCGGTCAAGGCGAACATGGCCGAGGCGGCCCGTTATACCCACCGCACCCATGCCAACGGGAAATACTACTTCGACCTGATGGCGGGCAACCGCCAGGAGATCGCAACCTCTCCCTGGTATGAGGGTGAGGACGCCGCCCTGGCCGCCGCCGCCGACCTGCGCGGCGAAAGGACGGCTGGCGGATCTGACCACGACAACTATCAGCCCCTCGCCTTCTACCAGGATCAAACCGCCTCGACCGAAGACGGGATGGAAACATTCACCGGCACCGATGGGCTGCACTATTTCGTCTACCGTCAGGACGGCGATATCGCGCTCGTGTCCGAAGGCTATGCAACGACCGGCGCGCGAGACCGGGGCATGGCGTCCGTTCAGCGAAATATGGGCAACCAACTCCGCTACGACGACAAGCAGGGCGGCCTGGGCGGGGCGACGGGCTACCGGCTGAAGGCGGCCAACAACCGCGAAATCGCGCGCTCCGTGCCGCACGCTTCCAG
>JBATXP010000178.1:0-1639 GCA_049673465.1 Litorimonas sp. | reverse complement strand
TCGTTGTCCTGCACGAGGGCACGGTTGTGGACGCATTTCCGGCCGCGGCACTCGATGACTCGGACCGGCACAACGAAACCCGGCGGCTATGTGGCCACACCGCGACGCTGCACGACATCGTCCCAACCGCAGCCTGACCGCCCACAACCGGGCCTTCCTCCCTCGCACGCTGGTCCACCGCCGAAGGCAGGTAGCGGACCTTCGGAGCGCACGGAAGCAGCTCGGTTGAGGGACTATGTGGTCGTCGCTAATCACCCAGCGTCCGACCGTGACCGGTTGCGAAATCGGCTCGACATCACCAGCTCGAATGGCGTCGTTTCAGCGGCAGTAGCACGATATGACCGACATCGATCTCCAAAGTGTCCGGGTAGCGTATGCTCGGCAGATACTCGCTCTGGCGGAGGCTGCGGATGACAGTGCGCTGCAGGACGCGTTTCGAACTGTACCGCGAGAGGCATTTCTTGGCGCGGACCGCTGGCACATCTTCGATTTCAGGCGCGGATCGATCCCACTGGCTGAAAACGATCCGATCTACGCCTACCAGAACGTGTTGTTCGTCTTGCAGCCGGCGCGGGGCGTCAACAACGGCGAGCCGGCGCTCCACGCCCGGCTGATCCACGCGCTGGCGCCAGTGCCCGGGCAACGTGTCGTGCATCTGGGGGCTGGCACGGGTTACTACACCGCGATCCTCGCGCATCTTGTGGGTCCGGACGGCTCTGTGACTGGGGTCGAGTTTGACCCCGACCTCGCTGACCGAGCCCGACGGAACTGTGTTGCAATTCCAAACATCACCATCATGCACGGCGACGCCGAGCGCTGGCCTCAGGATGAGATCGACCGCGTCTATGTGAATTTTTCGGTGAGCGAGCCGTCCGAGCGATGGCTCGATCACCTCGCAACCGGCGGACGCCTGGTGTTTCCGCTCGGCGTGTCGATGGGCGCTTCATACCAAAGCCCGGGCTACAGCCGCGGTGGGGCGCTGGCCATCGAGCGCGTCGGCGACCAGTTCAAGGCCGCCCACATTTGTCCCGCGTTCTTCATCGGGCGCGAAGGCGCAGATGACCCTGAAGCGGCCGAACGGCTACGCAAGGCATTCCGCAGTCCGGGCCTGGAGTTCGTGAAAAGCCTTGTTTGGAAGAAGCCGGCCGATAGCGCTCGCTGCTGGCTGTCTTCGTCAAAATGGTCGTTGTCATATGATCTGGTCCATTGAACCGCGATCGCGTCAAGAGGTTCTGCGCCCGCCCTGCCGAGAGGTTTTGTCGGCTTGTCTCGCCACCGTGGCAAACGGGGTGATGGCCTTCGGCGCCTCACCATAGCTTCCGGCGCACAGCGCCATAACCGGGACTTCGTCACACTCAGCTAGGCTTGACCGGTCATCCGGAAGCGGACCACGATCAGGGGGCCAGCAAGGTTCGTCAGAAGTCACAGCCGGCGTCCCGTGCATAGAAGGCGGCGAGGCTCTGGTGAGAACCGAGCGCAAAGGGGCCCGCACGCTCGGCAGCACCAATCCTATCAACGCGGAACATGCGAAAGTCATCGCGCAGCTCACACCATGCGATGAGGGTTCAGACCTTGCCCCAGAAGACGAGCCCGAGTGGACAGACGTTTCGGGTCGTCTCGGAACCGGCCTCATCGGTGT
>JBATXP010000177.1:0-14006 GCA_049673465.1 Litorimonas sp. | reverse complement strand
GTGGCAATCAGGTCACGGTTTTCTTAATTCACCGCCATTTCGCGACACGAAAAAGGCCCGGACGCGCGTCCGGGCCTCGAAATTCATGGGTCGGCCGAGCGTGTCGTCCGGCCCCGTCGGCAACCTCTACTGGCAGGCGATGCATTCCTCATAGTCGGTCGGGGCGGCGGCTTCCATGGCGCGTTCCATGTCGGACTTGCCTTCTTCCGCGTCTTCCACATCTTCCTGACCGGCGAAACCGGCGCGCTGCACGGATTTGGAGCGGCAGTAGTAGAGCGACTTCACGCCCTTCTCCCACGCTTGCCAGTGCAGCATGTGCAGGTCCCACTTGTCGATATTGCCCGGCAGGAAGATGTTGAGGCTCTGCGCCTGGCAGATCAGCGGCGCGCGGTCGGCGGCGTGCTCGATCACCCAGCGCTGGTCGATCTCGAAGGCGGTCTTGAACGTGTCGCGCTCATGGTCCTCCAGGAAGTCGAGATGCTGGACCGAGCCTTCGGCCTCCAGGATGGTGGCCCAGATGCCGTCCGTATTCTTGCCGTGACGTTCCAGCACCGCTTCGAGGAACTTGTTGCGCACGGTGAACGACCCGGACAGCGTCTTGTGGGTGTAGATGTTGGCCGGGATCGGCTCGATCCCGGCGCTGGTCCCGCCGCAGATGATGGAGATGGACGCGGTCGGGGCCACGGCCATCTTGTGCGAGAACCGCTCCATCCGGCCCTGATCGGCGGCGTCGGGGCAGGCCCCGCGCTCTTCGGCGAGTTTCCGGCTCGCCGCGTCCGCGCCGGAGCGGATATGGTTGAACAGGCGCATATTGAGCGACTTGGCCATGGCGGACTCGAACGCCACGCCCTTCTTCTGCAGGAGCGAGTGGAAGCCCATCAGGCCCAGCCCGACGGAGCGTTCGCGCATGGCGGAATAGATCGCATCGGCCATCCCGTCCGGGGCGCGGTCGATGAAATCCTGCAGCACATTGTCGAGCATGCGCATGATGTCCTCGATGAAGCCCGGCTGGTCCTTCCACTCGTCATAGGTCTCGGCGTTGATCGACGACAGGCAGCACACGGCGGTGCGGTCGCGGCCGAACTGGTCCTGGCCGGTCGCCAGCATGATCTCCGCGCACAGATTGCTCTGCTGCACCTTGAGGCCGACGGCGCGCTGATGCTCCGCCAGCTGGCGGTTCACCGTGTCGGAGAAGATCAGATAGGGCTCGCCCGTCTGCAGGCGCATCTCCATGATCTTCTGCCACAGGGCGCGCGCGTCGATGGTCTTGATGACCTCGTCGGTGGCGGGGCTGCGCAGGCCGAACGCCTCGCCGTCGCGCACGGCCTCCATGAATTCGTCCGTGATGTTCAGGCCGTGATGGAGGTTCAGCGACTTGCGGTTGAAATCGCCGGACGGCTTGCGGATCTCCAGGAACTCCTCGATCTCCGGATGGTGGATGTCGAGATAGACGGCGGCCGAGCCGCGACGCAGCGAGCCTTGCGAAATGGCGAGCGTCAGGCTGTCCATGACGCGGATGAAGGGGATGATGCCGGACGTCTTGCCCGCGCGGCCGATCTTCTCCCCGATGGAGCGCACATTGCCCCAATAGGTGCCGATCCCGCCGCCATTGGACGCCAGCCACACATTCTCGTTCCACGTGCCGACGATGGACTCCAGGCTGTCGTCGACGCTGTTGAGGAAGCAGCTGATCGGCAGGCCGCGACCCGCGCCGCCGTTGGAGAGCACGGGCGTGGCGGGCATGAACCAGAGCTTCGACATATAGTCGTAGAGGCGCTGCGCATGCGCGTCGTCGTCGGCGTAGACCGTCGCCACGCGGGAGAACATGTCCTGGTAGCTCTCTTCGGGCAGCAGGTAGCGGTCGACCAGCGTCTTCTTGCCGAAATCGGTCAGCAGCGCGTCGCGCGAGCGGTCCTGGACCGGCGGGCGAACGCGATTGGCGCGGGCCGGCGTGCGCGGCTTCTGGCGCTTGGCATTGTCCCTGCCGCGCCCGGAGACGTTGGTGGGTGCCGCCTGGAGGGCCTGCTCCATCAGATCGGTCGCCAGGTCGTTGGCATGATCCATCTCTGCCGTTCCGAGATCCTTGCCGAATTCGTCTTCGCTCATCATCACGTCGCTTTTCCTCTCCCGTTTTCGGGCCTGTATAGGCCGTCGCATCCCCGCAATCCGGCCCTGTTTTCCGGACACGCCCATGAACAAGTGGTTGAACGAAGCGGGGCAGCTTCGGACTACATATAGTGTTGTAGCACACCAATTCGTCAACACCTTGTGGAGTTCCGCCTGCGACCAGATGGCTAACAAGCGGTTAACACCTTGGATTCCGGGCAAAGATTTCTTGGCTTCGTCATGTGGATGTCACGAAACCGAAACGGCGCGATCCGCTAAGTCACTGACTCCCTTGATTGAATCGCAAGCGTGACGAGTCGGGTCCCGTGCGCCGCCCGTGTGGATGGAGGCGGGATAACCGCCCGGACCGAATCCGATTCCACCCACTGCGCCAGAATGACACGTCGTATAACCGTAACGACGAGCAAGGGTGGACGCGGTCTTTCGGCCCCGAAAAGATGCCCGCCGACATGCAACGGGCTTTCCCCGTGCGGCAGGCGACTCGCTCTGCTAGGGCGCGGCCATGAAAATCCTGCTCGTCACCGATGCCTGGCACCCGCAGATGAACGGGGTGGTGCGGACACTGGACACGACCGTGTCGCTGCTGCGCGCGCGCGGCCACGTGGTGGAGGTGATCGCGCCCAGCGACGGCTACTGGACGATGCCGCTGCCGACCTATCCGGACATCCGGCTGGCCCCTTTCGCCAAGCGCGACGTGGAGCGCCGGATCGTGCGCTTCGGGCCGGAGGCCGTCCACATCGCCACGGAAGGCCCGCTGGGACAGGCGGCGCGCGCGCTCTGCCTGCGCTGGGGGATGCCGTTCACCACCAGCTACCACACCAAGTTCCCGGAATATATCAAGGCGCGGTTTCCGTTCGTGCCCCTGTCCCTGCCCTACACGTTCGTACGCGATTTCCACAATTCGGGCGGGCGGACCATGGTCACCACGCCCAGCATGGCGGCGTTCCTGGAGGCGCGCGGCTTCACCAATCTGGGCGTGTGGGCGCGGGGCGTCGACACGGCGCTGTTCCACCCGGACAGGCGCAGCGAAGCTGGCAGCGACGGCGATGTGTATCGCGACCTGCCTCGCCCGATCTTCGTCAATGTCGGACGCGTGGCGGTGGAGAAGAACATGGAGGCGTTCCTCGACCTCGACCTGCCGGGCTCCAAGGTCGTGGTGGGCGACGGGCCGCAGCTCGACGAGCTGCGCAAGCGCTACCCGGACGCGACGTTCACGGGCGCGAAGTTCGGCGAGGACCTCGCCCGGCACTTCGCCGATGCCGACATGTTCGTCTTTCCCAGCCTGACCGACACGTTCGGCCTGGTCATCATCGAAGCCATGGCGACGGGAACCCCGGTCGCCGCCTATCCGGTCAGCGGGCCCGTCGACATCATTCCCGGCTCCGGCGCGGGCGTCGTGCATGAAGACCTGAAGACGGCCTGCCTCCAAGCGCTGGAAATCCCGCGACAGGCCGCGCGGGCTCATGCTGAAAACTACACTTGGGACGCGGTCACCGACATCTTCTTCGACTATCTCACCCCGGAGTACCAACCCGTGGCGCGCAAGCGCTGGCGGCGGCTCAGGCGCATGATGAAGATCGCCGGAAGCCCCGGCCACATGGTCAAGCGCGAAGCCCGCCGGCTGTGGCGGATCGTGCGGGGGAAGAGCGTGCGCTGATCCGGGTCAGTAGGTCGCGCCGATGGTCACGCCGAGCGACTCCTGGCGGACGAGGTTTTCCGTGTTGTCCCCAACCTCATAGGCCAGACCGAAGGACAGTTTTGAAAAGTCCGGGTGCTTGAATTCCAGCGTGGCGGAGAAATTCGACGCGTCGTCATCCGCGCAATCCGTGTCCGTCGCGTCCTTGCAGCGACCATTGGCCAAGAAGAAAGCCGTCGGATCGTAGCCATTCCTATATTGGTAGCGCGTCTTCAGGCTCACCCAGCTTTCGTCGAAGGCCCCGCCGAACAGGTTGGCCTTGAACAGGTCGCCTTCGAAGTCGAACCCCCACAGAACCGTGTCGATCCGGTCGATGTCCTTGCGTTCGGCATCGACGTTTTCATAGTCCGGCGGCGCGCCGCTTTCCGTATAGTCGAGACGAACCAGAGTCGGTCGAAAATCCCATCGCACGGAGAGACCGGACGTCAGATAGTCGGTGAAGGCTCCGCCGGGTCCGACGAACAGCAATTCCTCTCGCTGGCGATATCCCCAGACATCCTTCCAGCGAGGAAAGGAGACGTCCGCCGATAGGACGTTTCCGTGCTGGATCCCTCGATTGTCGGCCAGGATTTCCGCGCCCGCTCCCAAGCGCCACCCCGGCATCCTCTGCCCGATCAGGCTGGCTGCGTAGGACCGGCTCTCTGGGCGGTCTTCGATCAAGCCCCCCGAACCAAGCCATCTCCGCCCGACCCCCGAAGCTGTAGGACGCATAGGCGATGGTTTCCGTGTCCAGAATGCGGTCTCCGTCCTCGTCCACCTTGCCGGTGTCGAACGTCCGCTTCACCGGTGTCTGATCGATCTGCGCGTAAGGGGTCAGGGTCAGCTGGCGCTTCGGATGATCGAAGCCACCCGCAGCCTCCGCCCAGGACTTCTGCCAGCGGTAGCCCAGCGTGGCATCGACATCGATATTGTCGCCGCGCCCCCCTTCCACGAGCGCAAGCGCCGCCCCGTCCGGTTTGGCCTTGGCGAAGTCATCCGGAGTCTTCACGAGAGCCAGCTTCCGGGTCCACATTTCCGTCAGGGCCTTCTGCTCCGACGGGCTCGGACCGCGCGCATCGCCCAGTTTCGCGACCCCGTAGGCGAACGTCCTCAGCCCCCCGCCATACCGCGTGGTGTCTCGCTCATCGGAGCCGCAGACCACGCGGTACGGTCCGTCATTTTCGCGGATGAAGGCGGCCAGGACCTGGTCGTCATGGCCCACGTCGCCAGCGGGCTGGTAACGGGACAGCGGTGTTCCGTCCGTCAACGCGAAACCCGGATTCGCGATCACCGAGAAGCCGGACGGCGATCCCGTTCTGGAAGCTTCGAACAGACGCAGCAGCGCGCGCCTCATCCGACGCGCTTCCGCGTCCTCGATTCGTCGCACATCCGGTAGGTTTTTCGCCTTGCAATCCGAGCCGTCCGCCGCGCAGCCCAGCACCTTGTTCGCGATCACGTCGGCCAGCGAGAGGTCCTTGTCCCCTTCGAGATCCGCGAACGATACCGCCACCGGGTAGCGCTTGAAGAGCTTGGACATGATCTCGGTGCGCGCCAGCGACACCGGCTCGGCAGACTGATCGCCATTTGCAGTCGGCTTTTCGCACAGATCGTTCGGATCGAAAGCCGTGAGCGGACTTCGGACGATATCCGCCCGTGCCAAGTCCGGCACGGACAGGACCAACAATAGCAGCCAATATCTCATGACGACGCCTCCCCTTTAACGTGCGTTAAACAGATTTGCCGTGAGGTCAATAACGCGCCGGGTGTCGCTACTTCTCCCGCTTCAGGAACGCCTGCACGTTCTGTCCGTAGGGCGAGACGCCGACGAGGTTCCAGCCGACCATGCCGAGCTGGTTGAGGGCGGACTCGAAGTTCGCGTCCCGCTTTTCCGGCTTGCCGCCCCACGCGCTGGCCTTGAGGGTCACCACCTTGTATTCGTAGCGCATCCTAACGCTCCCGCTTGAGGTAGAAGACCGTCGGGGAGGTGTTGCTATGGACCGCGTAGGCTTCCCAGCCCTCCAGGCCGAGGCGGTTGAGGATGTCGGTGCTATTGTCGCGGATGGTCTTTCCGGTCATGCCGGAGCCGCCTTCCACGATCTTGTATTCCCAACGTCTTTTCATCGAGTCTCTCCATCTTTTTCGTCGCGTTTCAGCCGCCCGCCCAGACGTCCGTTTTGGCGCAGCGCGTCGCGCAGGACGTATTCGATCTGCGCGTTGAGGCTGCGCAGTTCATCGTCGGACCAGCGCCGCATGGCGTCGAGCACGGGGGCGCTGATCCGCAGGGGGTATGACTTCTTGTCGGCCATTGGCGGAGCGCTAGTAGAGCGATCCCGTGTTCACGACCGGCTGGGTCGCCTTGTCGGAGCAGAGCACGACCAGCAGGTTGCTGACCATGGTGGCGCGGCGTTCGGGGTCGAGCTCCACGATGTCCTTGCGCTGAAGCTCGGCGAGCGCGTCCTCCACCATGCCGACCGCGCCTTCCACGATCTTCTTTCTCGCGGCGATGATGGCCCCCGCCTGCTGGCGTTGCAGCATGGCCCCGGCGATCTCCGGCGAGTAGGCGAGATGGCTGATGCGGCTCTCGATCACGTGGATTCCGGCCTTGGCGAGGCGGTCCTGGATCTCGACGCGCAAGCGCTCGCTGATCTCGTCCGGGTGGGAGCGCAAGGAGATCTGCCCGTCCTCGTGCTGGTCGTAGGGGTAGCTGGTCGCCATGGCGCGGATGGCGGCCTCGCTCTGAATCTGCACGAAGCTCTCATAATCGTCCACGTTGAAGACCGCTTCGGCGGAGTCGCTGACTTCCCAGACGACAATGGCCGCGATCTCGATGGGCGAGCCGTCCAACTCGTTGACCTTGAGCTTGCCACTCTCGAAGTTGCGCACCCGCTTGGACACCTTCTTCTTGGAGAAGAAGATGTTGTTCCAGCGCAGTCCCTGCTCGTCCACTGTCCCGACATACTTCCCGAACAGCGACAGCACCGCCGACTGGTTGGGCGCGACCGTGTAGAGCCCGGCCAACAGGACCAGTCCAACGACGATCGGCAAAATCCCCAGCGGCCCGAACCCGGCCGGGAACATCACGCCCCCCACCACCATCAGCCCCAAGGCGACGAGCAGCACCAGAATGCCATTCATCGACCCCGTATCCTTTTCCCTGATCTCAACCATCCAAACTCTCCTTTCTATTTTCTGATATCAATATGATATCTGTTTATCGTTTGTCGAGACGAAAAAGCCCGTTGTCGGGACAGCGGGCTGATTCCGTTGGAAATTTTGCGAGGCTCAGTCGCCAAAAACCTCGTTCAGGAAGTCCGCTTCCCGCTCGGCGTACCAGAGGCGGTTGGCGAGTTTGCGCCAGCCATGGCCTTCGTCCGGGATGCGGATATAGTCGGCGCGCACGCCGTTTTCGCGCAAGGCCCGAACCATGACTTCGGTTTCCGCCACGTCGATGCGTGGGTCCATGACGCCGTGACTGTAGAGGACGGGCACGCGGATATTGTCCGCTTTGGCGATGGGGCTGATCTCCTCGTAGAAGGCGCGCCAGTCGGGATCGGATATGTCGCCATATTCGATCCGGTCGCTGGCCTTCAGGGCCGGGCTGGCCACTTCCAGCGCGGTGACCCAGTCGCCGACGCCGAACAGGGCCACGCCCGCATCGAAGGCGTCGGGGTAGTCGGCCAGAACGGCATTGACCATGTAGCCGCCATAGGAGCCGCCGCGCACGGCGGCGCGCGACGTGTCCACGCGCCCATCCGCCTCCAGCCAGTCCAGCATGTCCACCAGGTCGCGCACGCTGTCGAGGCGCTTGCGGCGATCGTCCAGCGTGACATAGGTCCGCCCGAACCCGGTGGAGCCGCGCATATTGGGCTGGAACACGGCGATGCCGCGCGACAGGAGATACTGGACCGTCCCGTTCCACACGGGCCGCGACTGCGCCGTCGGCCCGCCATGGACATCGAAGAGGACGGGCGGACGATCCGCCCCTTCCGGCAGGTAGAGCAGACCCTGCAATTCCACACCGTCGCGCGCGGGCATGCGAACGGGTTCTGGCAGGATCAAGGCGTCGGGGTCGAGACTGCCATAGTCGGAGGCGAAGATGCGGCGCGGCTCGAGCGCGTCCAGCTCCATGAGGTAGAGGTCACCCGGAATGTTCGGGGCCGATACGCGGACCAAGGCCGTGTCGCCTTCGCAGCTCACCTGATGGACGCCGTCCGGCAGCCCTTCGACCCGAACCTCGGATCGGTTTCCGACCATTGCGCGCGTCTCGGAGAAGCCGTCGCCGTTTAAGGTATAGAGAATATTGCCTTCGCAGAAACCGAAGCCGTCGACATCCTTGCCCTGGTTGAGGGTGAAGCTCGCCGACTGGATGCCGCGCTCCAGGATCAGCCGCGTCAGGGCTGTAAACTCTCCGAACCGGTTGGTCGCGAACAGGATCGCCGCGTCCGACATGTATCCCACCCCCGCATCCGTGTGGTTGGCGCGCGGCGTCGGATCGCTCAGCACGGTCCGCTCGCCCGTTGGGAGGTCCAGCACGAACAGCCTGTCGCTGTCCTCGCCCACGCTTTCGCTGACGATAGCGGTGGAGCCGTCCGGAGCGACGGCCTGGACGAAGTTGCCGTACTCGCCTTCGAACACTAGCCGCGTTTCGCCCGTTTCCACGTCGGCCGTGTAGATGTCGTAGTCGAGCCCGTTGCGCTCCGTGGAGGCGTAGACGATGGTCCGACCATCGCCCGTGAAGTCGCCGAAGGATCGGAAGCCCTGCGCCGTGGCGGGCAGGAGCAGGCGCGGCGCGGACCACTCGCCCTCCTCGTCCGGCTCCACCATCCAGTAGTTCTCCCGTTCGTCGCCATTATTGTCCGCGCCGTAGATCAACGCGCCCGTGGGCGAGAACTCGAAGAAGGTGATGCCGGACCCCTGGCTGAGCATCTTCAGGGTCGACTTGGGGTCGATGGCCTCCGCGTCCATGACGTAGAGCTGACGCGTGCCGGTCAGGGACAGTCGCGTGGCGACCGTGCGACCGTCCGGCGACAGGCGCGACGGACCCGCCCCGCGGGCGAACACGTAGGGCGCCACGGGGCTGTGATAGTCGACCTCGGACGTGTCGGGCGCGATGAACTCCAGCGGCGCGGGCGCGGGCGCTTCCGCGACCCCTTCCGGTGTTGGCCGGTCTTCCGGGACGTCCCCGGAGCAGGCGGCGAGTATCAGGACGGTCGAAAGCAGGGCAAGGCGGGTCATGCCCGCCTTGCACCACGAGCGGGGCAGCCATGCAAGCGCGGGCAGGTCACAAGGCTTGCCCGGCACAAGGCCTCCCCTTATGGGGCCGCCCAATGTCCGCCTGGTTCGACATCGCCGTCTTCGCCTCCGCCTTCGCGACCCTGTTCGTGATCGTGGACCCGCCCGGCTGCGCGCCGATCTTCGCCACGCTGACGCGGGGCACGAGCAAGTCGCACCGCCGAGAAATGGCGTTCAAGAGCGTCGGCGTCGCCGCCATCATCCTGTTCGCCTTCGCCTTCGTCGGCGAATGGTTGTTCTCCAAGCTGGGCATCAGCCTGGACGCGCTGCGCATCGCGGGCGGGATCATGCTGTTCATCATCGGGCTGAACATGGTGTTCGAAAAGCGCACCGAAACCCGCGAGGACCGGGCCGAGGACATATTGGAGGAAGTGGAAGACCCAGAGGACATCAGCGTCTTTCCCATGGGCATCCCCATGATCGCCGGGCCCGGCACGATGGCGTCG
The DNA here is from genome assembly GCA_049673465.1 of Litorimonas sp. Lineage (GTDB taxonomy): Bacteria > Pseudomonadota > Alphaproteobacteria > Caulobacterales > Maricaulaceae > Litorimonas. Next base: position 4,466 of record JBATXP010000177.1, on the reverse strand, counting down.
CTCCTGCTGCTGATGAAGGGCGGCGACGCGGAAGGCTACGCCACGGAACTGTCCGTGCTGCTGGCCCTGACGGCGGTGCTGCTCATCACCCTGTTCAGCTTTCTTCTGGCGGGCGGGCTGATCCGCCTGATGGGCAAGACCTTCACCAACGTGCTGACGCGGGTGCTGGGGGTCCTGCTGGCCACGCTTGCGGCGCAGTTCGTGCTGGACGGGCTTCGCGGCGCACTCTTCTAGTTTTTAACGCCCGACTCCTGAATCGAGGGGGACCCGCGTGTCGCGGCAACCGAATCGGGTGGCTTCACGTTGGCCTGGCTGACCGGGTGCGTCGCCCGGATGTGCCAACAGGAGACCCGCCATGACCGACACCAACATCGAACAGAACCAAGCCTTCTGTTCCGCCCTGCCCGACAACCCCACGGCCGACCACGCCGAAGGCAATTGCGCCGTGCCCAAGCCCCTGTCGCAAGAACTGGGCGACTATGCGGAAGGCGACTACGACGTGGCCGCCGTGACGCAGGACGCCCCCACCATGGAAGAGAGCGACTTCAACGACGTCGTCAAGGCCAAGCTCTAAAGCGGCCTTTCGATTGACCCTCGGCGCGGGGCGGACATAAGGGTCCGTCCATGCGCTGCTCCCTTTTCGCCCTCGCCGCCCTCCTCTCGCTGGCGGCCTGCGGCACGCCGCAACCGGACCTCACGCCCGTCCGGCAGACCCTGCAAGGCCCCGTGCAGGGCCTGGTCTCGACCGATAATCCGTCCATCCACAGCTATCAGGGCCTGCCCTTCGCCGCGCCGCCTATCGGCGATCTGCGCTGGGCACCGCCCGCATCCGCGCCGCGCTGGACGGATGTGCGCGACGCCACCGCATTCGGCGCGCGCTGCATGCAGCCCGCCGATGTGGAGGGCGACTATTTTGAGCGGCTGATCGACGGTCACGGCCTGTCCGCGATCTAGAGTTTCGCCATCAAGCGCGTCGTCGCGGCGATGGAGTCCGGCCCCGTATCGGAAGACTGCCTGTTTCTCAATGTGCGCACACCGGCGGATGCGCAGAATGCGCCCGTCATGGTCTGGATCCATGGCGGCGGGCACCAGTTCGGGTCCTCCGACTTCGACTACTACCAAGCGGACGGGCTGCCGGAACGCGGCGTCGTGCTGGTCACGATCAACTACCGGCTCGGCGCGTTCGGCTACATGGCGCACCCGGCGCTCAGTGAGGCGGACCCGCGCGGCGTGTCCGGCAATTACGGCACGCTGGACCAGATCGCCGCGCTGGAATGGGTGCGGGACAATATCGCGGCCTATGGCGGCGACCCGGACCTCGTGACGATCTTCGGCGAAAGCGCGGGGGCCTGGTCGGTCACGGAGCTGATGGCTTCGCCATTGGCCAAAGGTCTGTTTCACCGTGCCATCCTGCAATCGGGCGCGTCCACCTATCACATGAGCCAGCTGGAGGGCGCAGGCGTCGGATGGCCCTCGGGCCACGCGACGGGCCTCGCCCTGTCGGACGCACTCGGCCTCGCCGATCCCACGACCGACGATCTGCGCGCCGTTCCAGCCGAGGACATATTGGCGGTCGTGACGGAAGAGATGTCGGACGGGTTCCACCATGTTCGCGACGGCGTGGTCTTTCCCCTCAATGTCGGCACCGCCTTCGACCAGGGCGCGATCCACGCCGTGCCGACGATCGCGGGCTTCAACGCGGATGAAGGCACGCTGTTCTTCCCCGACGACCCCCAGCCCACCGTCTGGCTGGACGATGTGGAACCGGGCGACCGGGCCGAACTGACGCAGCAGCTGTCCGAAGCCTTCCCGACCCAGGCGCCCGCACTAATCGAACTTTACGGGCTGGACACGGATTTCGAAGGCGGCGGCACGCAGATGATGGGCGACGAAATCTTCGGGGTGAACATACGCTTCGCCGCAAGGCAGACCGCGAGGGCCGGCGCGCCGAGCTGGACCTATTTCTTCAGCCGCGTGCCCCCGTCCGACAGGCAGACCATCGGCGCGTTCCACGCCGCCGAAATCCCCTTCGTGTTCGGCAGCCACGAAAAAGTCCTCGGCCTGTCGGACGATGACGCGGCGCTGACGGAGCGGATGATCGCCTACTGGGCGAACTTCGCCGCGACGGGAAACCCGAATGGCGACGGCCGGAACGCCCAAGCATTGCCCGACTGGCCGCAGCATGCCGGGCAGAACTGGATGCACTTTTCGGGCAATACGGGGCAGCCCATCGCGCAGGTCGAGCGCGGTGTGCGGCGGGAAAGGATCGACGCGCTGAGCGAAGGGCTGCGCGTCAAGCTGGACGCGCTGGCGGACGATCCGCCAGCGCGGACGGATTAGCTGTCGTAGATGGAGTCCTTACCGAACTCCTTGCACAGCAGGTAATAGACGACGGCGCGATATTTGGTGCGGGACTTCTCGGCATACATGTCGAGAACCTTGTGCATCCGGGCGTCCAGATCGTCGCTGTCTTCCAGGCCGAGTTTCTTGATGAGGTAGTTGTTCTTGACGGTGGCGACTTCCTTTTCGTCGCGCACCGCGACCTTGGAGGCGTCGTTGTTATAGATGGCCGGTCCGAGACCCTGCGCAACTTTTCGGATCAGGTCCACGTCGGGCTCCATCCCCAACGTGCCCCGCACCTGGTCGATATACTGACCGACTTTCTCGTCGAGCTTGCTCATTTCACTTCTCCGTCTCAGAGCGCGTCCGGACACATCCGAACCGCTCGAAACCTTAGCGTGGCCGAGCCTGAATGAAAGCTTAATCCTCGAACCGGGCCACTGCCTGCCGTTCCCGGTTCACCACCAGCCGCGTCACGTCCGGGCGGGAATAGTGTCCGCTGGGATCGAAGTTCTGCCGCTCCTCGCGCACCCGGGCGGCGTCGATCTCCACCACACGGATGCCCGTGTCCCCGATCCACGGCTCCATCAGGAAAGACCCGTCCGGGGCGCAGACGCAGGACCCGCCATCCGCGTGCAGCTCATCCAGCGAGGCGCGGACCAGATCGGCTTCCGGCAGGTCGTCGCGCACATCGTCGCGCCGCATCACCGCGCTGACGCTGATCACGAAAGCGCGGCCTTCCCTGGCCAGCACGGGCGTGAGGTCTTCGGTGTTGCGCCGACTTCCCGGCCACCCCGCCACGTGCAGGTCCTCGCCCTGGGCATGGAGCGCGGCCCTGGCCAGCGGCATCCAGTTCTCCCAGCAGTTCAGACCGCCCGTCGTGAACGCGCCCAGCGGATGCACCACCAGCCCGTGGCCGTCGCCCGGCGACCAGACCAGCCGCTCCTCGAAGGTGGGCTGGAGCTTGCGGTGGACCGACCGCACCTCGCCGCCCGCATCGATATAGACGTAGGAACAATAGAGCGAATGACCCGAGCGGTCGCGCGGTCGCTCCACGATGCCGAGCCAGGCCGCCATGCCCGCATCGCGTAACGCGTCGCAGATGGGATCCAGATGACCGTCCTCCACCGTGACGGCCTGATCGGAATAGTGGGCGAAGAGACGCTTGTTCTGCACATTGTCGAAGCGCGCTCCGCCGCCTTCGGAGAGCCAGAACGGATAGCCCGGCAGCCAGCTTTCGGGAAAACAGATCAGCTCGGCACCTTGCGACTTCGCCTCCCCGATCGCCTCGATCGCGCGCGCCGTGCCCGCTTCGCGGTCGATGAAGGCAGGGGCGAGTTGGGCGACGGCGACGCGGAGCGTGTCGGGGCTTTGGGAAACATCTGACATGACCCCGCTCTAGCCCGACGACGGCGCGCGGCAAGCGGCGACGTGCCCGATCCGCCATCACGATTCGTGGATCGCGTGCCAGCCGGGCCTTATTGGGTAAGGCGGGGCGACAATAAGCTGTAGGCGATGTCCTCGAACGCCTCGTTCAGGCGCGTGCCGTTCTCCGCATCGTAGTACATCTCCAGTTCGGTGGCGCAGGATTGGACCAGACGCTTTGCCCGGGTATTCGTCACCTTGAAGGAGACGGTGTAGACTTCCAGGTCCGGATCGGCGTGCATGCCGTCGCAGACCCGCTCCGACACGTCGTCCGCGTCCGACCGGTTCGTCCCCGTATGCAATTCGTCGACGCGCGAGCGGGTGTTGTTTCCGTCCGTCATGAAGATGACGATGCGGCGCGGGGGCTGGCCGTTGTCGGACATGCGGGTCAGCGGAAAGGGCTCGCCGAAATCCACCATGCGCTGCCCCCAGATCAGCCCGGCGGCGGAATAGGTTTCGCCATGCGTGGTCAGGCCGGCCACCTTGGCCCGGACCCGGGCCATGTTGGACGTGAGAGGCAGGATTTCGTCGCCGCATTGCAGGTCCAGAAAGCCCGGCACCTTGGCCTCGCCCTGCGTGTAGTCCGGGTCCAGATTGGCAGAGTTGCGGCGCGACCCCACGCAGCCAAGCCAGGTGTGGCGAACGGGAGCGGGCCGGGTGCAGACGCGCCGGTCGGGTCCGCGCACGTCGCGGCAATATGT
>JBATXP010000176.1:0-1742 GCA_049673465.1 Litorimonas sp. | reverse complement strand
GATTCGGTCCCATCCTCTGCTGCCTCAAGCCCCCGGCCACCATCGGACGCGTCGAACAGGCAAGCGGCTGCATACCCCACCGCATCAGCACGAGCGCGCGGCCCTCGGCACCGGTGCGGATGACGGGGGCGGGCGTATCGGGAAAGATGCCCGGCAGCAGGGGCAGGTTGCCGGTCTCGTCCGTCATCGCATCGGCGACCTGCCGGATCGCCGCCTGGCTCGTCGTCATGGATACAGGTTGCACACGTTCTGTGCCTCCAGGGCCGAGAGATTGCGGGAGGGCGACGTATAGCAGGACGCTTCCGTTCCGTCCGCCAGCACCAGGTCCGGGAAGGTCGCGATGAAATCCCGGGCGGTCTCGACATCCCGGAAGTAGTAGGCGGCCGCACTCCCACCCGTCGTCGTCGCGGCGTGGCTGGCATAGTCGCCCGGGACGAGGGTGGCTTCGAACCAGCGGTGGATGTCGAACACCTGACGACCGAGGCCATGCCCCGGAACGGCGACCTTCACCCGGACCGGAAAGGCCGCGTCGTCGATGATCTTCTAGGGCGTTCTGCGACGACTCTTGGAGGAGAACGTTTCAGGAACATGGGTGGCGCGTAAGCTGTCGATGGAGGCACAGGCTGATGTTCCAAGGAGATCAGGTGCAATCCATCACAACTGCCGCGCCAAGATATCCGGGTCGGACTGTAGTGGCGTGCTTTGAGCTTTCATCGCGCCGTACCAACGCAAAGACTTATCTGGTCATCTATAGACTTCGGCCCGCCTTCCCAATTGGGTGCAATTGGGTGTAGAAACGGGTCATGATCCGAACCGACACCCTGACGATCACTTCAGCCATGCTCTCAGCTATTGCCGAGATCGAGGAATTCCGTGGCGCATGGCGCGCGCTCGGCTCCCTGGCACCGGAACGACTGTCGGCCCTGCGTCGGGTCGCGACGATCGAGAGCATTGGATCGTCGACCCGCATTGAGGGAAGTCGCCTCTCGGATCGAGACGTCGAGCGGCTGCTATCCGACCTCGACATCCGGTCCTTCGAGACCCGCGACGAGCAGGAAGTGGCGGGCTATGCGGAGGTCATGGAGATGGTGTTCGACGCCTGGCGCGAGATCAACGTCACCGAGAACCACATCCGACAGCTTCACCGGGACCTTCTTCGCCATAGCACGAAAGACGCCCGTCACCGAGGATCGTACAAGACGCTTTCGAACAGCGTCGCCGCGTTCGACGGAGACGGTAGTCAACTCGGAGTCGTCTTCGAGACGGCGAGTCCGTTCGACACGCCGAGATTGATGGCCGAGCTCGTCGCATGGTTCGAAGCCGAAGTAGACGCGAAGGAGCTGCATCCCTTACTCGCGGTTGGCGTCTTCACCGTCGTTTTCCTGGAGATCCATCCGTTCCAGGACGGAAACGGTCGGCTGAGCCGGGTCCTGACGACGCTTCTGCTGCTGCAGGCTGGGTATGATTACGTTCCCTACAGCTCCATGGAGAGCGTCATCGAGCAAAGCAAGGAAGCCTACTACCTTGCGCTGCGGCAGACCCAGGGAACGATCCGGACCGAGACGCCCGACTGGGTACCCTGGCTCGAGTTCTTCCTGCGGGCCCTACAGCGGCAGATGCAACGGCTTCGCATGCGTGTCGAACGCGAAAAGCTCATTGTCGGGGAGGTCTCCGAACTGCAGGCGCAGCTTCTCGATCTCGCGCGAGACCGAGGACGGGTCACGATCGGGGATGCCGCGACA
>JBATXP010000175.1:0-16873 GCA_049673465.1 Litorimonas sp. | reverse complement strand
TCGGAAGGCTCAAGGACTGGAGACGCATCGCCATGCGGTATGAGCGCTGCGCCGACATCTTCATGGCAGTCATAACGCTCGCCACAATCGTCACCTTCTGGATCAACCAATGAGTCCTGAGCCTAAGTCGTGGCGCCCGCGCGCAGGGCGTCGCTCACGGCCTCGACCGCCGCCTCGAAGGCAAGCAGGGTGCTCTGATGGCGGGCCGGATAGTCTCGAACGCCTTGCAGCAAGGCAAGGTCGGTGAAACGCCCTTCCGGGGCCTCTCCGCCGTTCTTCAGCATGGCGCGCAAACTGTCGCGCGCATCCACCAGCTCGTCCAAGGTCGCCCCGACGATGGATTGCTTCAGGATCGCCGCGCTGGCCTGGCCCAGAGCGCAGGCCTCCACGCGCAGGGCCGCGGCGGTCACGCACGGCCCGTCCATCGCCACGTCCACCTCCACCCAGGAGCCGCAGAGCTTGCTCAGCTTGCGGCTCGTCCCGTCCGGCTGGTCCAGCCTCTCGTTACGAAGCGTCGAGGATAGGGACAGGATATCGCTATTGTAGAGCTGTCCGAGCATGATCCAGAAGGTAGGGACCCCCGGACCCAAGGTAAATGGCCTGGCGGCAAATCGACACTGACGTAAAGCGGCGCGCCCCCTCGCCACGTCCCGGCGTTGCCCCTATGTTCCGACCGTCATGCCGACATCCGATTCGTTCCAGCCCGCGCCGCCCGCCACCGGCGGCAGCATCAGCCAGCGCGCCATGCCGGTACGCGCCGCGCGCATGGATGCGGACTATCTGGACGGACTGAACCCCGAGCAGCGCGAGGCCGTCCTGACCACGGAAGGGCCGCTCCTCGTCCTGGCAGGCGCGGGCACGGGCAAGACTCGCGTGCTGACCACGCGTCTGGCCCACATCATTCACAACCGCCTCGCCTACCCCAGCCAGATTCTGGCCGTCACCTTCACCAACAAGGCGGCGCGCGAGATGCGCGAACGGGTGGAACAGAGCATGGGCGACCAGATGGAAGGCCTGCCCTGGCTCGGCACCTTCCACTCCATCGCCGCAAAAATCCTGCGTATCCATGCCGAATTGGTCGATCTGAAGAGCAGCTTCACCATTCTCGACACGGACGACCAGATCCGGCTGCTGAAGCAGGTGATCGAGGCGGCGGGCATCGACAGCAAACGCTGGACCGCGCGCTATATGGCGTCGCTGATCGACGGCTGGAAGAATAAGGGGCTGACGCCGGACAGGCTGGGTGCGGATGACGGCTACGCCTTCGCAGAAGGCAAGGGCGTGGAGATGTACGCGACCTATCAGGCGCGGCTGAAAATCCTCAACGCCGTCGATTTCGGCGACCTGCTGCTCCACAACATCACCATCTTCCAGAACAATCCCGACGTGCTGCGCAAATATCACGACAGGTTCCGCTACTTGCTGGTGGACGAATATCAGGACACGAACGTCGCGCAGTATCTGTGGCTGCGGCTGCTCGCCCAAGGGTCCAACAATGTGTGCTGCGTGGGCGACGACGACCAGTCCATCTATGGCTGGCGCGGGGCGGAAGTGGACAATATCCTGCGGTTCGAAAAGGACTTTCCGGGCGCGAAGGTGATCCGGCTGGAGCGCAACTACCGCTCCACGGAACATATTCTCGGCGCGGCGTCGGGCCTGATCGCGGCAAACAAGGACCGGCTGGGCAAGACGCTGTGGACCGACGATGCGGGCGGTCACAAGGTGACCGTCACGGGCGTCTGGGACGGACCCGCCGAAGCGCGCATCATCAGCGGCGAGATCGAGAATTGGAAATCGCGCGGGCGGTCCTACAACGACGTCGCCATCTTGGTGCGCGCGTCCCGCCAGATGCGCAATTTCGAGGAACGGTTCATCCAATTGGGCCTTCCCTACCGCGTCATCGGCGGGCCGCGCTTTTTCGAGCGCGCCGAAATTCGCGACGCCCATGCCTATCTTCGCGTGCTGCGCTCCGACACGGACGATCTGGCGTTCGAACGCATCGTCAACACGCCCAAGCGCGGCATCGGCGCGACGAGCCTGCGCAAGCTGCAGGAAGCCGCGCGCGCCATGAACACCTCTCTGGAGCAGGCCACGCGCACCGTGATCAGCACCGACGAAATTCGCGGCAAGGCGCGCTCCGCCCTGCGCGCCTTCATCCTCGACGTGGATCGCTGGCGGCGCGAAGCGCAGGACGTCAAGCATACGGAGATGGCCGAGCGCATTCTCGATCAGTCGGGCTATACCCAGATGTGGCGCGACAATAAGGACGCCAAGTCGCAGGGGCGGCTGGAAAACCTCAAGGAGCTCATCTCCGCCATGGGCGAGTTCGACACGCTCGAAGCCTATATGGAACATGTCAGCCTGGTCCTGGACGTGGAGTCCGGCCCGCAGGAGGACGAAGTCAGCCTGATGACCCTCCACTCCGCCAAGGGCCTGGAGTTCCCGCTCGTCTTCCTGCCGGGCTGGGAGGAAGGCACCTTCCCGAGCCAGCGCGCGATGGATGAGAGCGGAATGGCGGGCCTGGAGGAAGAGCGCCGCCTCGCCTATGTCGGCATCACGCGCGCGCGGGAAATGGCGAAGATCTATTTTGCCGCCAACCGACAGGTCTACGGCTCCTGGCAATCCGCCCTGCCGTCCCGCTTCATAGACGAGCTGCCCATTCAGCATGTGGATGTCGAAAGCGAGGCGGGGCAATACAATCCATCCCTGATCGTGGATCGCGTGCAGGAGGATTTTGGCCGCTCTTTCGATCGGGCGCAGAAGTCCGGCCGGTCCTCGCCCGGCTGGCAGCGCTACCAGAAGAATAAGGACCGCGACTTCGGTCGGGAACCCAAGGAGATCGAGGGCCATGCCGTGCGCCGACCCGCCAAGGGCAAGGCGTCCAATTACGGCGTCGGCGACCGCGTCTTCCACTCCAAGTTCGGCTATGGCGAAGTCATGTCCGCCAACGGCACCAAGCTGACCGTGGCGTTCGACAAGGCGGGCGAAAAGATGGTGCTGGATGGGTTCGTTCAACGCGCCGAAGACGTATAGCGCTCCGATGACACGTCCCTACGCGCTGACAGTCCGCGCTCCGGCGTCGAAAGGCTACGAAATCGCGGACGCGCTCGGCTTCGACGCGCTGACCGAAGCGCTGGCCGTGTCGGTATTCGATGCGGAGCCCGGCCAAGTCACCGTTCAGGCCCTTTATGAAACGCGGGCACAAGCCGAGATGGCCCAAGCCTCACTGCCCGGTGACACGATCTCGGCGATTGAAGAGCTGCCGGACCAGGATTGGGTCGGGCTGAGCCAGTCGGGCCTGCCGCCGATCCGCGCGGGTCGGTTTGCCGTCCATGGCAGCCATGACGCCCCGCCGGACGGGGCCGATTTCCCGATCCTGGTGGATGCGGGGCAAGCCTTCGGGACGGGCCATCACGGCACGACGCAGGGCTGCCTGCTGATGCTGGACGCCATCGCGACGCACGGCGCGTCGCCCCGGACGGTGCTCGACCTCGGGACGGGCGCGGGCATCCTGGCCATCGCGGCCGCAAAACTGTTCCCGGACGCGGACGTGCTCGCCACCGATATCGACCCGATCGCGGTCGAGGTCGCAAAGGCCAATGCCTCGCCCAACGGGGTCGCGTTCCGGACAGTCGTCGCGGACGGCTTCGACGCACCTGTCTTGCGAGACCGAACGTTCGACCTCGTGATCGCCAACATCCTGGCTGCACCGTTGCGCGGGCTGGCAGCCGAAATCGCGGCGGCGACCGAACCAAGTGGGCAGATCGTCCTGTCCGGCATATTGGACGAGCAGGCCGAGTGGGTTGCGGAGGCGTTTCGAGACGCCGGGCTAAGCGTGGAGTCCCAACCCAGCCTCGATGGCTGGACGTCGCTCCGCGCCACGCGACCATGAAAAAAGCCCGGACGACCGTCCGGGCTTTCACATTTTGATTGCAGGCGTCGCCCTAGAGGGCGCGCAAGGCCCGACGCTCCTGGCGGTTGTTGCGCCGCGCGAGCAGACGCGAAGCTGTCACGTCGCGGTTGGGCTTGATCTGGGTTTGCGAGCGCAATTGCGTCGCATCGAATTGATAGGACATGTCGTTTCCACTTGGATGAGCGGACCGTCGTCAAGGACGGCCCGGTGTTTTCAGTGAAGCGAATGTATGTATCGGGGCATGTCGGCAGAACAGACAGTGCGCCAAGCGAGCTATGCAAAAACGGTTGGAACCTCGCGAAAACGTTAGTCCCGCGTTAGGCTTTCGCGTTCGGGTGCGGAAATCTCCTGTTTGGAGAAGGCGGATTCCGGCGGATATTGGAAGTCGAAGAAGTCGGACGCCGACGGTCCTTCGATTTCCACGTCCGGGACGGGGCCCATTTCGGTATCCAGGGTCCAATCGGAGCGCGGCCCGCCCCGGGACGTGAAGAAACTCAAACCGAATAGCCGTGTAGGCACGCATCCTCCCTCTCTCGCATTCCGCCGCTTCCGGGCGGTAATGTCTCCTTAACATAGCACGCCCGGCCGGAATAATTAAGTCCCATCGCTTCCCCCCGCGGCTGAACCCGCCTAAACCCCGCACATGGGAAAGACCGCGACCGATTTGATCCAGAGCTTCGACGTCGTGGGAGGCCCGCAAATGGGGCGGAGCAACCTGCCGAAATTGCGAGCCGAACTGAAGCGCCAGGGGCTCGACGGGCTGCTTATCCCGCATGAGGACGAGTATAATAACGAGTATCTGCCCGACCACAATGAGCGTCTGATGTGGGCGACGGGCTTCACCGGATCGGCCGGAGCCGCCCTGGTGATGCAGGGCCGTGCCGTCATGTTCACGGACGGCCGCTACACGCTGCAGGTCCGGCAGCAGACCGATGGCGAACTGTTCGACTATGTTCGCATGGAGGATGGAATCGCGACCTGGTTGCGGGCCAATCTCTCCCCGGGGCAGCGGGTCGGCTACGACCCGAAGCTCTACCCACCCAAGACCGTGGCGGCCTACCGCAAGGCGGTCACGGGCGCGGGCGCGGAACTCGTCCCGCTCGACACCAATCCGATCGACACGGCCTGGTCCGACCGTCCGGCCCCGCCCAAGGGCGATGTGACGGTCCAGCCGACGCGCCTGGCCGGCAAGAGCCATGCGGAAAAGCGGGCCGAGATCGCCGAAGCCATCCGCCATGCCGGTGCCGACGCGGCCGTCCTGACTGCGCCGGCCTCCATTGCCTGGTTGCTGAACCTGCGCGGCGCGGATGTGCGTTGCACGCCGCTTCTGCTCGCCAATGCCGTGATCGACGCGGACGGCCACGTCACGCTCTATGCCGACCCGGAAAAACTGTCCGGGGATGTGCTGACCCATCTCGGCAACGACGTCTCGGTCGTGTCCGAGGACACGCTATCGGCGGACTTCGCGAACTGGTCGGGCAAGACGGTCATCGCCGACCCGTCCACCGCGTCGGCCTGGCACTCCCAGTCGTTGAAAGCCGTGGGCGCAACCGTTCTGGCGCAGCCCGACCCGGTGGCGCTGCCCAAGGCGAAGAAATCGCCCGCGGAACTGCGCGGTACGGAAGCGGCCCATCGCCGCGACGCGGTCCCGCTGATCCGCTTCCTGCACTGGCTCGACACGGACGCGCAGAGCGGCGAGTATGACGAGATCGACGCCGCCGTGAAGCTGGAGACCTTCCGCCACGCCACGGGCGCGCTGCGCGACCTGTCGTTCGAGACCATTAGTGGCGCGGGCTCCAACGGGGCGCATCCGCACTACCGGGTCAACACGGCCAGCACACTGCCCCTGTCGCGCGGCACGCTCTACCTCGTGGATAGCGGGGCGCAGTATGAGGACGGCACGACCGACGTGACCCGCACGGTCGCCATCGGCGACCCGACGCAGGAGATGCGCGAGCGCTATACGCTGGTGCTGCAGGGGCATATCGCCCTGGCCGTGGTGCGCTTCCCGCCCGGGACGACCGGGTCCAATCTCGACGCGCTGGCCCGCCATCCGCTCTGGCAGGCCGGGCTCGACTACGATCACGGGACGGGTCACGGCGTGGGCGTGTTCCTCGGCGTCCATGAAGGGCCGCAGCGGATCAGCAAGACGCCGAACACGGTGGCGCTGGAACCGGGCATGATCGTGTCCAACGAGCCGGGCTACTACAAGGAAGGCGGCTACGGCATCCGCATCGAGAACCTGCAATATGTGACGGAGGCCGAGCCCATTTCCGGCGGCGAGCGCCCCATGCACGGCTTTCACACCCTCACCCTCGCCCCGTTCGCGCGGGAGCTGATCGACCTCGACATGCTGACCAAGGCGGAGCGCCACTATGTCGACGCCTATCACGCCCGTGTCCTGGACGAGATCGGGCCTGACCTGGACGGTGAAATCGGGGCGTGGCTGGCCGAGGCCTGCGCCCCGCTTTAGAGCCGCTTGTCCGGCGCGAAGACGCCCTGCCGCGAAAAGCCCCTCGGCGCCATGCGACCCGCCTGCCCGCGCGTGCCTTGGTGAAGCGTCCAGTCCGGCACATCCTTGCGGCGTCCGGAACTGTCGTGGAAGACCAGCCCGTCCGCCGCCTCGAAGCTGGTGATGTCCTTCAGCCCACCATCCTTGTAGTTTTGCAGCTTCGTGCCTTTGCCGCGCGACAGCTCGGCCATCTGGTCCATCGGGAAGACGAGGATCTTCCGGTTTTCGCCGATGACGGCGACCCGGTCGCCCTTGGCCTCGATCACGCGTAGCGTTTCCGCGTCGCCCTTGACGGTCTGGACCTGCTTGCCGCCGCGAGTGGAGGCGACGATGTCCGCTTCCTTGACGCGGAAGCCGTAACCCTGGCTCGACGCGACCAGCAGGGTTCGCTCCGGATCGTGAACGAAGAGGGAGACGGGAACGTGGTCGTTTTCGAGATCGACCATCAGCCGGATCGGCTCGCCATTGCCACGCCCGCCCGGCAGCTTGTCGCCCGCCAGCGTGTAGGCCTTGCCGTTGGAGGCGAAGAGAATGATCTTGTCCGTGGTTTCCGCCGGAACGGCGAAGGCGAGACCGTCATTCTCCTTGAACTTCAGCGTGGACAGATCTTCCACCCGCCCCTTCATGGCGCGAATCCAGCCCTTGCGGGACAGGACCACCGTGATCGGTTCGCGCTGGATGAAGGCGGTGGAGAGGTCGATGTCGAGCTCCGGCGCGTCGTCGAACACGGTGCGGCGACGCCCCTCTTCCGTCTTCGGACCGTAGAGATCGCGCAGGTCGCGGATCTGCCCCGCGATTATCGCCCATTGCTTCGCGTCCGACCCGACCAGCGCTTCCAGCTCTGTCTGCTCGGCGCGCAAGGCTTCGCTTTCCGTCTTGATCTCCAGTTCCTGAAGCTTGTTGAGCGCGCGCAGCCGCATGTTCAGGATCGCGTCCGCCTGCCGCTCTGTCAGACCGAAGGCGCGGATCAACTCCTCCTTGGGCTTGTCCTCGTAGCGGACGATGCGGATCACCTCGTCCAGATTGAGGAAGGCGATGAGGTAGCCGTCCAGCACTTCGAGCCGCAGGGCGATCTTGCCGAGGCGCTGATGCGTGCGGCGCAGAAGCACTTCGCGGCGATGATCGAGCCAGCTCTGGATCACCTCACGCAAATCCATCACGCGCGGCACGCCGTTCGCGTCGAGCACGTTCATGTTCAGGCTGACGCGGGACTCCAGTTCCGTGATCTTGAACAGGCTTTCCATCAGCACGGCCGGGTCGATATTCTTGGACTTCGGCTCCAGCACGATGCGGATATCCTCGGCGGACTCGTCGCGCACGTCGGCGAGTCCCGACGCCGTCTTGCTCTCGATCACGTCGGCGAGCTTCTCGATCAGGCGGGACTTCTGCACCTGGTAGGGGATTTCGGTGACGACGACCTGCCACGTGCCGCGCCCCAGATCCTCGACGGCCCATTTGGAGCGGACCCGGAAGCTGCCCCGGCCCGTCTTGTAGCTGTTCAGGATGCTGTCGCGCGGCTCCACCAGCACGCCGCCGGTCGGCAGGTCGGGGCCGAATAGGTGGTTTTCCACCAGCGTTTCGATCCGGGCGTTGGGCGTCTTGATGAGGTGGAGCGCGGCGTTGCAGATCTCGGCGACATTTTGCGGCGGAATGGAGGTCGCCATGCCCACGGCGATGCCCTGCGCCCCGTTGGCGAGCAGGTTCGGGAAGCCGGCGGGCAGGACGACCGGTTCCTTGTCTTCTTCGTTGTAGGTGTCCTTGAAATCGACCGCGTCCTCGTCGAGCCCTTCGAGGAGCAATACGCCCGCCGCCGTCATCTTGGCTTCGGTGTAGCGCATGGCCGCCGGGCTATCGCCGTCGATATTGCCGAAATTGCCCTGGCCTTCCACCAGTGGGTAGCGCGTCGCGAACGTCTGGGAGAGCTTGACCAGCGCGTCGTAAATGCTCTGGTCGCCATGCGGGTGGTACTGCCCCATCACGTCGCCGACGATGCGCGCGCTCTTCTTGTAGGCCCCTTCCGGGTTCAGCTTGAGCTGCCGCATGGCGTAGAGGATGCGGCGGTGCACCGGCTTCAGCCCGTCGCGCACATCCGGCAGGGCGCGCTGCGTGATGGTGGACAGGGCATAGGCCATGTAGCGCTGCGACAGGGCGGTATCGATATGCTCCTCGATGACCGGCTTGGGCGGCGGCGGGGCCTTCGGTTTTTTCGTTCGTGCCATGAGGAAGGTCTAAGCATTCCGGACCGGATGTGTAGCGGAACAAACAGAGAAAACTGTAGCTTGGCGACACGACATCGCTTGTCCCCGGCACCTTTTGCGAGGGACAAACAAGAGAGACCGATAGGGTGGTAATGCCTAGGAGTGGTCAGCCCAGCGGATAGTGCGGCAAGGCGGCCAGTGCATTCTTCAGCGCGTCGCCCCACCCATCCGAGATCGCCTCGAACTGAGGATCGCCCTTTTCGATCCGCAGCATCCGCCCATCCTGCAGGCTGTCCGTTTCGTAGATGTGCAGGTCCAGTGGCATTCCGACCGACAGGTTCGCCTTGAGGGTGGAGTCGAACGACACGCAGAGCAGGCGCACCGCATCCTCCGCGCTCATGTCCGCCTCCAGCGCCCGCAACAGGATCGGACGGCCATATTTGGTCTCGCCGATCTGGAAGAAAGGCGTTTCCATCCCGGCTTCCACGAAATTGCCCTCGGGATAGATCAGAAACAGGCTCGCCGGCATGCCCGCGATCTGGCCGCCCATGATGATGCTCGCCCCGAAGGCGGCCGTGTCGGAGACCGGACCGCCGGAGGCGGAGTTGGCGACGACGTCCTTGAGATGCTTGCCGACCAGCCGCGCAGCCTCCCACAGGGTTGGGACCTGCATCAGGCTGGGGTCGCGCTCATCCGGCGCGACGAGGCGGTCGTTGAGGCGCGCCACGACTGCCTGGGTGGTGGCCAGGTTTCCTGCCGTCATCAGGGTGATGACCCGCTCGCCCGGTTCGGACCAGGTGAACATCTTGCGCACCACGGCGATGTCGTCGATCCCGGCATTGGTCCGCGTGTCGGACATGAAGACCAGCGATCGGTCCAGTTTGACGGCAACGCAGTAGGTCATGACAGAATCGTTTCCGTGGGGATGGGACGCCGCATCATTGCTGGACCTGTAGCCTGACCTCAAGCGCTTCCTGCGATCCGCCATACATCACCCCGCGCGTGGGCGCGCAGTCGCGATAGTCCAGCCCACGAGCGACGGCGACATAGCGTTCGTCCGGGCTGATCCCGTTGGACACGTCGAAGCCGACCCAGCCCAGCCCGTCGACATGGGCTTCCGCCCAGGCATGGCCAGCATCCTGATCCGTCCGGTCGTCCATCATCAGATAGCCGCCGACATAGCGGGCGGGGTGACCGAGACTGCGAGCCGCAGCCAGGAAGATATGGGCGTGGTCCTGGCAGACCCCTTGCCCCTGGGACAGGGCGGCGGAGGCCGACGTTTCCGTCCCGGTTTCTCCGGGCACATAGGCGACGGCGGCGCGGATCGAGGCGCTGAGTTGGTGGAGCCGGGTCAGCGCGTCCGCGCCCGTCACGGACTCCGCAATATCCCGGATCGCCGCGTCCGCTTTCGTCAGGTCGGTGGCACGTCGCAACAGCCAGAGCGGAACGGGTCCGGGATCCGTCGCGCTGACGCCCGACCGGTCGGACGTTTCCACCGTCCCCGCCACCGTGATGCTGACCGCGTCCCGCTGCGGCTCGATCTCCACGAGGTCGACCGGGTTGCCGTAATGATCGGCGAAGCGGGCCTGCGGCACCGCGCCGTCCAATTCCACCGTCCAGTCCACGACGCGCAGGCTGGCATCGTCGCGAGGGCGCACGCGCAATTGCAACAGCGCGTAGTCGACGGGCGCATCGTAGCGGTAGACGGTCTCGTGCCGGATGGAGAGGCGCATCAGCCCTGGAACCTGTAGGTCTCGGCGAACTGCTGGGACAGGGCCGCGTTGCGTTCGATCAGGTCGCGCAGAAATTCGTGCAGGCCGGAGCGAATGATGGTGTCGGAGGTCGAGTTTGCCACATGGTCCCGCACCGACCGGACGGCGGACAGCAGGTCCGTCTCTCGCCTATATTCGCGGTCGAGCAGCGCCACCGTATTGTGCAGCGAGGCGTAGCAATAGGCGACCGAGCGCGGCAGGCGGACGTCGTGGACGAGGAAGTTGACGATGGCGGCGGGCGTGATCTCCCCGCCATGCAGCCAATGGAAGGCCCGCTCGGCGGAGGCGGAGCGCAGGATCATCTCCCACTGCACGTGGTCGAGCTCCGAGCCGACGGATGCGCTCGCCGGCAGCAGGACATAGTATTTCGTATCGAGGATGCGCGCCGTATTGTCGGCCCGCTCGATCATCACACCCGCCACCATGAAGCGGAAGATGTCGTTGCGCAGCATCGTCCCGCTGAGGGTGCCGCGCACCAGTGCCGCCTGTTGCTGGATCGCCTCCAGCCGGTCGGGCAGCTCCTCTCGCCCGCGATCCGGACAAAGCGCCTCGGTCAGGGTCAGATAGGCTCCGTTGACCGCCTCCCAGACGTCGCGGGTTAGCGCCGTTCGGGTCATGCGCGCATTCTGCCGCGCGGCCTTCATCGCGCTGACGGCACTGCCCGGATGATCCGGATCGGACAGCATGAAGCGCACCACATTGTCCGTATGGTAGTCGTCATGCGCGTCGAGATAGGCGGCCTTGGAGCCCGCCGTCGCCAGCACGGATTCCCATTCGCTGCGTTGCGTGCGCGACCGCGTCAGCGACATGCGGAAACCCGCCTCGACCAGCCGGGCCGTGTTCTCCATGCGCTCCAGGTAGCGCATCATCCAGAACAGGCCGGACGCGGTGCGGCCCAGCATTCCGATGGCGGGCTTCGGATCAGTCATCGGACAGCACCCATGTATCCTTGGTGCCGCCGCCCTGACTGCTGTTCACGACCAGAGACCCTTCGGTCATCGCGACGCGCGTGAGCCCCCCCGGCACGACCTGCACGTCCTTGGGCGAGACCAGCACGAAGGGACGCAGATCGACGTGGCGCGGCGCGAGCCCGGCTTCTGACAGGATCGGAACGGTGGACAGCGCCAGCGTCGGCTGGGCGATATAGTTGGACGGGTTCGCGGAGAGCTTGGCGCGGAACGCCTCGATCTCCGCCCGGCTTGCCGCCGGGCCGACCAGCATCCCGTAGCCGCCGGACCCATGCACTTCCTTGACGACCAGTTCCGACAGGTTTTCCAGCACATAGGCCAGCGAGTCCGCGTCCGAGCAGCGCCAGGTGTGTACGTTTTTCAGCAGCGGTTCGCGTCCGGTGTAGAACTCCACGATGGCAGGCATGTAGGAATAGAGCGCCTTGTCGTCCGAAATGCCGGTGCCGGGCGCGTTGGCGATGGTGATGCCGCCGGCGCGGTAGATGTCGAAGATGCCGGGCACGCCCAGCAGGGAGTCGGGGTTGAAGTTGAGCGGGTCGAGGAAGTCGTCGTCTACGCGGCGGTAGAGCACGTCGATCGTGCGGTAGCCGCAGGTGGTGCGCATCGCCACGCGCCCGTCCACAATGCGCAGGTCGGAGCTTTCCACCAGCTCCACCCCCATCTGGTCGGCGAGAAAGGCGTGCTCGAAATAGGCGGAATTGTGGATGCCGGGCGTCAGGACGGCGACGGTCGGCTTGCCCTCGCAGGCGGGCGGGGCACAGGCGGCGAGCGAGCGCCTGAGCAGCATCGGATAATCGCCGACCGTTTCCACCCCGACACGGGAGAACAGCTCCGGAAACATGCGCAGCATGGTCTCCCGGTTCTCCAGCATGTAGCTGACGCCGGACGGGGTGCGCGCATTGTCTTCCAGCACGAAGAACTCCTCCGCGCCCGTGCGGACCAGGTCTGTCCCGACGATGTGGATGTAGATGCCGCCGGGCGGGTCCACGCCGATCATCTGCGGCAGGAAGGCCGTATTGTTCTCGATCAGTTGCTGCGGAACGATCCCGGCGCGCAGGATCTCCTGCCGGTGGTAGATGTCGTGCAGGAAGGCGTTGAGCGCCTTGACCCGCTGCTCGATCCCGCGCCTGAGCCGCCGCCATTCGCGCGCATCGAGGATGCGCGGCACCAGGTCGAAGGGGATCAGGCGTTCGTCCGCGCCGCTATCGCCATAGACGTTGAAAGTGATCCCGGTCTGGCGGAAAAACGCCTCCGCCTCCCCCGCCTTGCGCCGCAACCGCGCCTCGTCCGTGGCGGAGATCATGTCGTGGAAGGCCTGGTAGGCGGGACGGATAGTGCCGTCCGGGTTCAGCATTTCGTCGAAGAAGGTCAGCTCGGAATTCATCGACCTGAGCAACGCACGATGGGGAGGCGATTACAAGAACAATCCCCGATCCACCCGATCCAAAGCCCGAATCGGCGCGAATTTGCCGATCCTACTCTACTCCGCTGCAAGCCCCTCCGCCCTCAGCCGCTCGACCATCACCCGCCGCGCTTCGGGCAGGGTGCGGTTACGTTCCCATTGCACGCGCGTTTCCAGGAAATGTCCGGTCAGGCGCAAACCGTCCGCGATATCCTGCGGCGTCGCCACGGGTTCCCCGCGCAGGAAAGGCGGGAGGGCGAAGAGCTTGTCGACGTAAGGGGCGGCGGCCTCCGCGCTGACGGCCCGGCCCGAGCGGGGCGAGACGTGGGTGAGGTTGTCCGTGGCTTCCGTGGCCGCGCAGCGGGACAGATCGAGACCGTAGCCGAGCGCCTGCAACAGGACCATTTCCCAGCGCACATAGAGGGCGGGCCAGACGTCGGGGTCGTCGAGCCGTTCCAGCACGATGCGGGTCACGTCGTAGAGACCTTCCAGCGGTTGCTTTTCGGGCAGCATCTCCTGCAACAGGGCCGCGATGGCATTGAGCGCGGCGAGGCTGAGCCGGTCCTCCATATAGGTTCCGGCCAGCGCCTCCACGATCTCCAGCGTGTAGTAACCCAGATGCTCTTCCAGCCGACCGCGCCATTCCAGTTCGACGACGTTCCCGGCCTGCAGGAGCGGGCGCATCCGACGCCCCGCCCCGCCCCGGACGAGACCGTTATGACGTCCGCGTTCGCGCGTAAAACTGTCGAGAATGGCCGAGCTTTCGCCATGCTTGCGCGCCTGCAGGACGATGGCTTCTGACGTGAAATCCATGGAAAAGTCCCGGTGGCGTCTCCACCCCATATAGGCGCAAGGTGCTCAGTTTGCAGCACTTTCGCTGCACGCCTCGGTGTGGTCGCGATCGTTCAGAGGTCGAACTCCAGGCCCGATTCCACGTAGCGTGCGCGGTCGTCCATCCAGTTTTCGCGCACCTTCACGAACAGGAAGAGATGGACGCGGCGGCCCAGCCAGTCTTCCATCTCCTTGCGCGCGGCCGCCCCGATCTCCTTGATCGTGGTGCCGCCCTTGCCGAGAACGATGCCCTTCTGCGTGCCGCGACGGACATAGACGACCTGGTCCACCCGGACCGATCCATCCTTCTTCTCCGTCCACTTCTCGGTCTCCACCATGGAATGGTAGGGCAGCTCGTCGTGCAGGCGCAGGAACAGCTTCTCGCGCGTGATCTCGGCCGCCATGAGCCGCATCGGAATGTCGGCGGCCTGGTCTTCCGGGTAGAGCAGCGGTCCTTCCGGCATGGCGTCCGCCAAGTAGATGCCGAGGTCCTCCACGCCGTTTCCGGTCGTGGCGGACAGGACGAAGATGCGCTCGTAATGACCGGCGCGGTCGAAGTGCGAGATCATGGGCAGGACGAGGTCGGTCTCGATCGTGTCGATCTTGTTGAGCACCAGTACCGCCTTGCCCCTGCGTTTGGCCAGACCCGCCATGACGCGTTCCGTGTCCTCGGACGCTAGCCGGTCCTGCGCCGACCCGGTCTCCGCCCGGTGGCGCTGCCACGCCCCGGCATCGACCACGTGGACGACGGCATTGGCGTCGTCCGCGCCGGACCAGGCGGCGTGCACCATGGACTTGGCGAGACGGTCCTGCTTGCGCGGCTCGAAAATGCCGGGCGTATCGACCAGCACGACCTGCGACCGGCCGCCGTCCGACGCCTCCAGCATGGCAATGGCGCGGATTTGGAAGCGCGTGGTCTGGACCTTGTGGGTGACGATGGAGACCTTTTCGCCGACGAGGCGGTTGGTCAGGGTGGACTTGCCCGCATTGGGCGCACCGACAATGGCGGCGAATCCGCTTCGCGTCGTGGGATTGGAGGGGCTCATCGCTTGGTCTCGGTCCATAGATCGGACAGCGCCTGCGCGGCGATCCGTTCCGCATCCCGCTTGCTATTGCCGCGCCCGCGCGCCGTGCCGACGCCCGGCAGGGAGACCTCGATTTCGAAGACCGGGTCGTGATCCGGGCCGTTGCGCTCGACCAATTCGTATTTCGGCAGACCCTTTCCCGCACCCATGGCCCGTTCCTGCAGGGCCGTCTTCGGGTCCTTGGCGGATTTTGAGACGACCTGATCGAACTCTTCCATCCAGTAGGCGTCGTAGAAGGCCTGCACCGCGTCCAGGCCGCCATCGAGATAGATCGCCGCCAGCAGCGACTCGCAGACGTCGCCGAGAATGGATTTCTTGTCCCGCCCGCCCTGGCGCTCCTCGGAGCGCGAGATCAGGATGCAGTCGCCCAGCCCGACCTTGCGGGCGATCTTGGCGCACATTTCCTTGCGCACCAGCGCATTGAGGCGGCGAGCCAGCGTGCCCTCCGGCTCCTTGGAATGGTCGAACAAGGCGCGCGCCGTCAGCAAGCCGAGCACCCGGTCGCCGAGAAACTCCAGCCGCTCATAGGTGGCGCGGCTCCCCTGCCCGTCGCCATAGGAGCTGTGGGTCAGCGCCCGGAGCGCTAGATCTCGATCCTTGAAAACGTAGCCGATCCGCCGTTCCAGCTTCTCGACGCGCTTGTAGCGATGCTCTTCGAGCACGCTCATTCGATGCCCTTGAAGAAGCGGCCGCCGCGCAGGTTCGCCCAGGTCCACGGTTTGAACAGCTCGAAGTCCTCGTCCACCGACAGGAGCACGAACTCCGCCTTGCCGATGATGTTCTCCGCCGGAACGTAGCCCGCGCCCAGCTGACGGACGGGCACGCGCGAATCGCCGGAGAAGTCCCGATTGTCGCCCATCATGAAATAGTGCCCCACCGGCACGGTGAAGACCGACGTATTGTCGGACGGGTTGTTCTTGCGCGCATCGTAGATCAGGTGCGGCTCCGCCTCGCCGGGCAGGGTCTCGGCGATCAGTTCGGCGTTGAACCGCCCCTCGATCCGGCCGCCGGAGCGGTGTTCGTAGGTCTCCGTGCGGAGCACCTCCTGATCGACCGGCGCGCCATTGATGTGCAGAACGCCGCCGATCATCTGGATGCGCTCGCCCGGCAAGCCGACGACGCGCTTGATGTAGTTCTGCCGGATGCCGTCCGGGCGGAAGACCACCACGTCGCCCCGATCCGGTCCGCGACCCAGCAACCGACCTTCCACATCGGGAAACGGAAGGGGCAAGGCGGCGTAGCGGCCATAGCCGACGCTGTATTTGGAAGTGATGACGTAGTCGCCCTCCATCAGTCCCGGATACATGGAGCCCGTGGGGATGGTGAAAGGCTGGAAGATGAAAGTTCGCAGGACCAGCGCGATGCCGAGCGCCCAGGCGACGGTGGACACGGTCTCGCCGAAACCGCCGGACTTCTTCTCTTCCGCGGCGGTCACGGCCGTCTTCGTCCTGGCTTTGCGGGTCAACATCGTCGCGCCCTAGCAAACGGGCCGGGCTTCCACCACCGCAAAGGCGACGGCGAAATCGCGCTCGTCCGACAGGGTGACGCGGACGTTGGCGACGTGGTCCGCCGGCGTCAGCCCGTCCAGACGTTCGCGCGCGCCGCCATGCAGCCGCACGTCCGGGCGGCCCGACGGATGGTTGACGACTTCCACGTCCTGCCAGGACAGCGGGCCGCTCGTATCCGTCGCCAGGGCCTTGGCGACCGCTTCCTTGGCCGCGAAGCGCTTGGCGAGGCACGGCACCGGGTCCGGACGGGCGAGGCATTTCGCCCGCTCGACCTGGGTGAACGCCTTGGCGGCGAACCGCTCCGGGTGACGGTCGTAGATCTCCCGGATGCGACGGATATCGCAAATGTCGGTGCCGATGCCGAGGATCATGCCGCCGCGCGCGCTTCCGCCATGAGGGTCGCCATGCGCCGGATCGCGGGGCCGAGCCCCATGAACACGGCCTCGCCGATGATGAAATGGCCGATATTCAGCTCCCGCGCTTCGGGGATCGCGGCGATGGGCGCGACATTGTCGAAGGTCAGGCCGTGGCCGTAATGAACCTCCAACCCAGCCGCGTGCGCGAGCGCCCCGCCCTCGCGAAGCTGTTTCAGGATGACCCGCGCCGTCTCGGCGTCCCCATCGTCCAGCGCATGGGCATAGGCTCCGGTATGGAACTCCACCACTTCGGCGCGGGAGTGGGCGG
>JBATXP010000174.1:0-3106 GCA_049673465.1 Litorimonas sp. | reverse complement strand
GGGCGAGGCGGGTGCGCACCTGCGTGCGCGTGGCGGTCGGTTCGCGCCGTCCGGGCAGGGGCGGCAGCGGAGTGGAGGGCAGGCGGTCGAAGCCGGCGATGCGCGCGACCTCCTCCACCAGGTCGGCCTGCATCGTCACGTCGCGCCGCCAGGTCGGGACGCGCATCGTCCAAGGCGTCGAAGAGCCTTCGCGCTCGAAGCCCAGCTTGCACAGGATGGCTCCGATCTCGTCCTCGCCCGGCGTGAAACCGAGAAGCTGCTCCACCCGCGCGGGATCGAACCTCACATTGTCTGGCGCGGCCGGGACATCGCCCGCGACCTCCACCGTGCTGGCTTCGCCGCCACACAGCTCCAGCACCAGCCGCGTCGCCATCTCCATGCCGCCCCGCATGAAGCCCGTGTCGATGCCGCGCTCGAACCGGTATTTGGCGTCCGAGTTCGCGCCCATCCGCTTGGCCGACCGCCGGATGGTCAGCGGGTCGAACACGGCGCATTCGATCAATATGTCCGTCGTGGTCTCGTCCACGCCGGAGCTCTCGCCGCCGACGATCCCGCCCAGACCCAGAATGCCGCGCTCGTCCGCGATGACCACGTCGTCGGGCGTCGCCGTATAGGCCTTGTCGTCCAGCGCCTCGAACGTCTCGCCTTCGCCCATCCGCACGATGATCGACCCCTCCACCTTGGCGAGGTCGTAGACGTGCAGGGGCCGCGCGCGGTCGATGGTCAGGAAGTTGGTGATGTCCACCAGCGCCGAGATCGGGCGCAGGCCGACGGCTTTCAGCCTGTCCTGCAGCCATTGCGGGGAGGGGCCGTTGGTCACGCCCCGCACCACGCGCCCGACGAAGGCCGGGCAGGCGTCCGGCGCCTCGATCAGGACGGTCTGTTCATTGTCGAAGGCGGGCGCGACCGGAGAGATCGTGTCCGGCTTCAGCGTGCCGATTCCGGTCGCCGCCAGGTCCCGCGCGATCCCGCGCACGCCCAGCCAGTCCGGACGGTTGGGCGTGACCTCGAAGTCGATCATCGGATCGTTCAGGCCCAGCACGTCGGCGACCGGTGTGCCGACTTCAGCTTTCGGCAGTTCGATGATGCCGTCCGAGTCCTCGCCCAGACCGAGCTCATCCGCGGAACACAGCATCCCGAAGCTCTCCACGCCCCGGATCTTGCGCGGCTTCTTGTCGAGGCTGAAGTCCGCGCCCGGAATGTAGGTGCCCAGCCCCGCATAGGCAACCTGGATTCCCGCCCGCGCATTGGGCGCGCCGCACACCACCGTCTTCTCGCCGTCTTTGGTGGCGACCTGGCAAACTTGGAGCTTGTCGGCGTCGGGGTGCTTCTCGGCCGACAGGACATGGCCGACCGTGAAGTCGGAGAGCGCGGCGGCGGGGTCGATCACCGCCTCCACCTCGAGACCCGCCATCGTCATGGCGTCCACGATCTCGGAGAGGGCGGCGTCCGTGTCGAGATGCTCTTTCAGCCAGGAGAGGGTGAATTTCATGGTCGGTCTCTGGAAGGTCCGCCTGCGGCGGGCTTGTTTGTTTGCGACACCCCCTTCCGAGCCGCTTCGCGGCCCACCTTCCCCTGCTCGGGGAAGGGATGAGGTGCTTTCTTCAATCCCTCCCCCGAGCAGGGGGAGGTGCCGAGCGCAGCGAGGCGGAGGGGGGTGGAGGCGGTCACTCTAGCGCTCCCGCGTCGCGCAAGGCTTTGTCTATAGCATCAAGGACGGAGTCGAGTTCCGTGAACACATCCCCGTTCCAGAAACGGATCACCGTGTAGCCGTGAGTCTTCAGCCAAGCATCGCGTGTCTCGTCATGGCGGCGCTGATCGGTTTCCGCGTGTTGTTCACCGTCCAGTTCGACGATCAGGTCCGCTTCCCGGCAAAGAAAATCCGCCACATAGGAGCCGACCGCGACCTGCCGCCGGAAAGCGCAACTCGCCTGCCGGTATTCGCGCAGCCGCCACCAGAGCAGGCCTTCGGCGTCGGTGGTCGAGGTGCGCAGGGTTTGCGACAAGCTCTTCTGCCTCGAACTCTGGCGAAGGTTGCGAGTCTTGTCGGCACCCCCCATCGACCTCCGCTTCGCTCCGGCCACTTCCCCCTGCTCGGGGGAAGGATGTGCAAGGCGTTCCCTCACGACAAGCCGCTCTCCAGGCTCGCCTGCACCAGCGGGCTGAAGCCGTAATGGGACAGCCATCTCGGGTCGCCCGCGAACATGTCGCGCAGGTCCGGCATGCCGTATTTCAGCATGGCGAGGCGGTCGACGCCCATGCCGAAGGCAAAGCCCTGATATTGGTCCGGGTCGAGGCCGCAGGCGGTGAGCACGTTGGGGTGGACCATGCCGCAGCCCAATATCTCCATCCAGTCGTCGCCGCTCCCGATCTTGATCGCCGCGCCGTCGCGTTCGTAGCGCACGTCCATTTCGGCAGAGGGCTCGGTGAAGGGGAAGTGGTGGGGGCGGAAGCGGACGTCCACATCGGTTTCGAAGAAGGCGGAGACGAATTCCATCAGCACGCCCTTCAGGTGTCCCATATGGATGTCCTCGCCGATCACCAGGCCTTCGACCTGGTGGAACATGGGGGTGTGGGTCTGATCGGAGTCCGACCGATAGGTCCGACCCGGCGCGATGATGCGGATGGGCGGTTTCTGACTCATCATGGTGCGGATCTGCACCGGGCTGGTGTGGGTGCGCAGGACTTTCGCGCCGTCCTGCAGGAAGAAGGTGTCGTGCATGTCGCGCGCCGGATGGCCGGGCGGGAAGTTCAGCGCGGTGAAATTGTGGAAGTCGTCCTCGATATCCGGCCCTTCCGCGACGGAGAAGCCCATGTCGGAGAAGATCACCGCCATCTCCTCCATGACCTGGCTCACCGGATGGAGCGTGCCGACCGCGCGGCCGACCGGCAGGGACATGTCCAGGGTCTCGGACGCCAGCGCCGCGTCGAGCGCCGCATCCTCCAGCGCGGTCCTGCGCGCCTCGACCAGGGCGGCGATATCGGTCTTCAGCCCGTTCAGGGCGGGACCCATGACTTTCTTCTCGTCCGGGCTCATCCGGCCCAGACCGCGCATCAACAGGCTGATCTCGCCTTTCTTGCCCAAGGCGGAGACGCGGATGTCGTC
>JBATXP010000173.1:0-4120 GCA_049673465.1 Litorimonas sp. | reverse complement strand
GCTCGTCGCAAAGCGCGCGCAGGCCGCGCAGGCACTCCGGCGGGAGCGCCCGCACCCCGCCCTCGCCCTGCACTGGCTCCACCAGGATCGCCGCTGTCGTTTCCCCGACGGCCTCCTTCAGCGCGTCATGGTCGCCGAAGGGCAGGTTGACGAAGCCCGGCAATCTGGGCCCGAACCCTTCGAGGTATTTCGGGTTCCCGGCCGCGTTGATGGTCGCAAAGGTGCGCCCGTGGAACGCCCCGCCGAAGCCGATGATGTCGTACTTTTCCGGATGGCCTTCCCCGTACTGGTAGCGGCGCGCCGTCTTCATGGCGAGCTCCAGGCTCTCCGTGCCGCTGTTCTGGAAGAACACTTTGTCCGCCCAGGGCAGCGCGTCGCAATAGCGTTGGGACAGCTCGATCTGCCCCGGTACGCGGAACATGTTGGACAGGTGCCAGACCTTCTGCATCTGCGCATGGACGGCCTGCGTCACGTCGGCGGGCGCGTGGCCCAGCGAATTGACCGCGATCCCCGCGATGAAATCCAGATAGCGCTCGCCCTCCGTCGTCCAGAGATAGGCGCCCTCGCCGCGCTCGAACACGATGTCGGGCGGATTGTAGCAGTCGAAAAGGTGGTTGGTCCTGGCCATGATCTACTTTGTCACTTGTATTTGCTTTGATTGCCTGAACTGCGGAAGCGACGGGCGGTAAGCTCCGCTCTTGTTAATGCCTCACGACGCGAAGCTGGCGGTCGCTGGACCAAATAGCATCTTCCGTCTGTTCGGTCCTGTAGCGGACCTCGAATGCTCCAAGATCGGTCGTTGCGTAAAGCCAACTCCCTGCGGCTTCCCTTGATCGACTGCGACTGGACGGACCCATGAGTTCGGACTCGCGAACTGTCAGAATGTTGTCCAGTCTCGCCACGACCTGAGGTCCGGCATCGAACACATCGACGAAGCCGTCATAGACGAAGCCTTCCTTGAGCAGCATGCGCATGGCCGGCGCGCTCTCCCGGTGGGGACGGCCGACGATGTCCATCACACTCTCTCCGAGCAGAGGCAGGTAGATCGGGTAGCGCGGCATGAGATCCGCAATGAACTCGTTGCCGTGCACGGCGCTGATGCGGTCGGCTTCGGCGAACTCCAGGCCGAAAAACCGGCGGCCGACGGCGTCCCAGAACGGGCTGCCTCCCTCTCCACCCTGACTTCCGCGCATTTCGGCGATCACCGTGTCGGAAAAGAGTTCGGGAAACTGCGCCATCAGAAGGTAGCGGCTCCGGGCCAGCATGCGTCCGGCCCCGGTCCCGCGCCAATCCGGGTGCAGGATGAGGGACCCGACTTCCGTGCAGCCGGTAAACTCGTTCGTCAGGTGCAGCGTGTCGGACTCCGCGACGATGCTGAACTCCTTGGAGCGCCTGTGCTCGCGCAGCCGGCGGAAGGAGTAGAATCCGAACTCCATGCCGATCTTGGGGTACACGGCCGCGCAGCCGATGAGGCCACCCACCTGCGTGTCTTCCATCACCATGAAATATTCCGCATCTTCTCCCCGGACCTGTCCGCCAAAACTCTGGACGGACCGGTCGATCTTCCTTGCGAGGGCCGGACGGTCACGCGGGATGGTCGTCATGCCGTCACCAGCCATGTCCGCAAATGCCGCAAAGGCGTCGAGATCGGTTTCCGCGATCGGGCGAACACGCGTCCAGGTGAGTGATGTCCGGCCGTTCATGTCAGAACCTCGGCGTCCAGTCGCTTTCGCGGAGTGGGTCGAGCGCTGATGCGGTCGCTCCGCCATTTGGGACGGAGACGACGGCGTAACGGCTCTGTGGAGATCGCCGCTCACCTCGCGATAGGATATAGACTGACAGCAGGGCCGCAGCGGCGTCGCCATCCGAGAAGGCCCGGACGACAAAACCGCGAACGCGCAAGGCTTCTTTCGATAGCTCGGACAGAAGGGTCATGCTCGCCTCCAGCAGAATGTCCTGTATATGGCTCGCAAGGTCCGGATGGTCCTCGGCTCTGAAGGCGATCCACTCCCGGCGGGACTGGTGCAGGTCCACATCGAAGGCGACGCTGATCGAGGGTGTCGGCGTGGCACTCCCTGCGGCTTGACCGATGCGCCAAATCCGGCCGACGCGACCATCGTAGAGGTCTGCGAAGAGCGCGCCGCGATCCGACAACAGCACCGCCGATCGGTCCGAGGCCAACGAGACGTCCGTATCACCGAAGTCGATAGGCTGGCGCCTGAACTCCGACAGGATGTCTTCCTCGCCGATCAAATCGAGCGAACCCGAGCGATAGCGGGCGGACCCCAAGAGACCATCGTCTTCCGGCCTTTGACCTTGCGCGATGCGGCGCAGGTCTGCGATCGCGGTCATTGTCCGAGCCCTCCCTGAACCTGCCGGAGGACGGACACTTCGTCGAATACTGTCACGTCCTCCACAACCGCGCCTGCCCGGAGGCGATAATGCGAGACGGCGAGAAGGTAGACATCTCGTCCCGTGGCTTCGCGCCAGACCCCGTCTCCTTTGTGTGATCCGGTCAACGACCACCGCAACGCGACGGCCACGTCTCCGCCGGGAAGCGGTCGCGCCGCGACATGTTCGCACCGGAAACGGCGGTCGTGCAGGGCCTGGCAGATCTGAAGGACGCATCCAATCCAGAAACCGCGCCCGAAACCGTGGCGGCCGGATGGCCACCGCATTTCAGCGCTGGGCGACAGAACACCCGCGGCCTCTCCGTAGAGATTTTCGATCAATGCCAGTCGAAGCATCCGGACAAGCGGCGCGGCCGGATGATCCGGCGGCACCTCGACATCGTCATTTTCCGCCGTGCGGATCATGGCCCGACGCCGCCACGCGTGACGATCCTGATCGCCCTCGGCATCTGCGGCGGCCTGATCCGCCGCAATCGACCAAGGGTCCGCGCCGACCTGCCACAGCGCCGTGGTGTTGTCGCGCACGAGCCATTCCTCGACGATCCGGTTGGCGACCACTTTGCAGTCCGCGATCGTCGTGACGCCCGTCGCCCGCATCGTTGCGTGGCCGACAAGCGCTTCGTCGCCCATATGCGTTCCGCGACTGGTGATGCGGTGAGAGCTGTAGAAGACCCCGGGCGCATCTTCGCTCCAGATGACATCCTCTCCGTACACGGCCCGGTCCGAATAGGCCGAGAGGGATCCGATCGTGTTCTGGGTGACGACTTCAGCCCCGACGGACGGCCCGGTCATGGTGTGCATGATGCAGTCGTCACTGTAGTGGGTTCGGCAAAGGCCGATATTCTTCTCTTCCCAGATCCGGTGCGTGCACCGGATGATGTAGTCGACGATGTCCCGGTAGACGTCCTCGAAGCCGTCGAGCGACTGCCGCTTCGGTCCCTTTCGCAGCAATTCGCTCATGGGCCTTCCCACGGGCGAGCGAACCTCGGGGTCCTGATCCCAAACCTTCGTCAATTGCTTTCCTTCCGTCGGTTCACGAGCCAAAGCCGTGGACTGCAGTGGGCCCTGCGGCCACACATGTGTTCGCGTCTTGCCTCGGACTCGGCTCAGTCCGCCGTCCAGCCGCCGTCCACGACGAGGCTCGTCCCCGTCACGAGGGCTGACGCGTCCGATGCGAGATAGACGACGGCCCCCATGATGTCCTCGACCTGCCCGAGGCGGCCCAACTTGATCTTGGACAGCACACTTTCCCGAAATGTTGCATCCTCGAAATAGGGCCGGGTTAGGGGTGTCTCGATGAAGGTCGGGGCGATTGTGTTGGTGCGGATGCCGTGAGGCGCGAGGTCGAGGGCCAGGGCCTTGTTGAACCCTTCAACGGCCCATTTCGAGGCGCAGTAGAGCGTGCGTTCCGGGCCGCCCACGTGACCCATCTGGCTGCCGATGTGTATGAACGAGCCCGGCCGTCCCGCATCGCGAAGGCGCGCCGCGCAGTGCCGGGTCAGGAGCACGAGGCTCCTCACGTTGAGCTGGAACACGGCGTCATAGTCCTCTGCGTCGACATTGAAGATCGACTTCGGCCGGTTGGTGCCCGCATTGTTGACGAGGACTTCGAACGGGTCCTGCGTGTCGATAAAGGCCTTCACGGCGGCTGCGTCGGTGACGTCGAGGTTGTAAGCCTGCGCCTTTCCGCCCTGCGAGCGGATGTCGTC
>JBATXP010000172.1:0-10153 GCA_049673465.1 Litorimonas sp. | reverse complement strand
ATGGCTCAGAGGAAAGTGCGGCGAGATACGCGCCATCTGCGCTTCAGACAGCAAAAACAAATCAGACATTATCCGACAGAATCACACACGACGACACATGGCAAGATTAATAGGTCCTGAGCCTAGGGTCTAGCCCGGTCCAAACCAAAAAAGCCCGGCTCCGGCCGGGCTTTTTCTTTGGGCAGTCGTGAAGCGGCGGCGCTTAGGCTGAGAGGCCGGAGAGGTCGTGACCGAACGGCTGCAGGTCGAGAGTGCCGAGCAGGCCTTGCGGCGGGAAATAGCGGCGGCGCGCCAGACCGACAGGGCCTGTCCATTCGCACAGCACGGGCTGGCCCGACATGGCGGATACGGGCTCGACGATGCGCATCTCGGGTCCGCGCGAGTTCAGACGCACGGTCATGCCGCGCGACAGACCTTCGGTGCGCTGCGGCGATGGGAAGAGATCGAGCCGACGCATGGGGAATGCGCCGAAACGCAAAGCATCGGACTCCTCGAACCAGCAGCAAGTCAGGACCGGTCCGAACACCGTGTCCTCGATCCGCTCCACGGTCATCAATTCGATGCGGTCCTGCCGGGACACGACGCTGCCGACGGTGACCCCGGTCTCGATTGCCTGCGGTTTCATAGCGCGCACCTCCAAAGGTGGCTTGTGGGACTCGCGCATGACCGAAGCGGGTCGCGCCTCCCTCATCACTATTGGGACATAAAAACCCGCGCGGGTCAAAGACCGTGTGGGGCCAGGTTCGCAATCTCGGGCAAGAGTCCGCTCTTTCAGTTCCTCGGGATTTATAGTGGAATAAACCCGCAGCAGCCCGGCGAGATCGCAGGCGTTTCGGAACGAATCTCCCACTGTCCCGGTTGGGACCCTAGACACCCCGAACAGAGGTCCGATCCCATGAAGAGTTTCGTCCCCGCCGCTGCCGTCGTCACCGCGCTTTCCCTGACCGCCGCTCCCGCTTTCGCTCAAGTCTACACCGCCGACTCCCAGCGCGCCTATGAGGACTGCAAGAAGACCGATCGCAACAACCAGATTCTGGGCGGTATCGTCGGAGGTCTGGTCGGTGGGGTGATCGGCGACAAGATCGAAGACGGCGAGGGCACGATCATCGGCGGCGCGGCCGGGGCCTATGCAGGCACGCGCATCGCCAACAAGGACTGCTCCAAGCTGCTCGTGCAGGACTATGGCTATGTCGACCCGGCCTCGACCTCCGTCACATACGACCAGAGGACCGGTCAGTATGTCGACACGCGCACGGGCGCGGTCGTCTCCGGGCCGAACGGGTCTACGACGACGCAGCCCACTTACTCGGCCCGGTCCAACACGGCCGTCGCCGGATCGGTGGAGTCCGCCGCGCCGTCCGGCATGGTTCGCGTGACGGACAGCCGCACGGGCGAGGTCTTCTTCGTCAGCCAGGCCGACTATGACCGATATTACCGCTAAAGATAAGCAGCACATCAAAGGTTATATTCGCAGAGGTTAAACCTTAAATGGCTTTACAAACATATTGACCGCAATATCCTTGTCTTGTGGGGCTCGCCTTGGGGAGGGCTGAGTATGAGGGAAGAATCCACGTCGACCTATGTCGACCAGCATGTCGGTGGGCAATTGGCCTTGCACCGGAAGGCCTCGGGGCTGAGGCGCGAACAGCTGGCTGAACTCGCCGGAATACCGACGATGCAACTCCAGCGCTTCGAGCGGGGTCGTGACCGTTTGAGTCCACGCCAGCTCAAGGCGCTTTGCATCTGCCTAAGTATCGAACCCAGAGATCTGTTCGACGGTCTGGAAATCCTGCGGGCCCGGCAGTCGCTTGGCGTGCCGCCCGAACCGTCGCGGCGACAGTCGCGCCGGTGCGGGGAGGCCTCATGACCAATGTCGTTCGGCCTTTCATCACACAACAGAATGTCGAGAATTGGGAGCTCCTGATCGAGGATCTCTACGCGCGCGGAGACAGCACCGCGTCGCATCTATCGCTCAAACCCATTCGCCGCAAACCCCTGTCGCAGCCGGAAGACATCTCCATCGTCGCAGACGTGATCGAGGCGCTCAAGGACGAAGAGCAAGCCCGGCTCGCCCGTCCCATGCTGCGCCACGCCTTGAAGGAAGTCGCGAGAATCCTGTTGAATGCGCAGCGCCCGGAGCCGGACATGACTTAACGTCGTGTGCCTAGGGCGTCAGGCGGTAAAGCCGACCGTTTTCCGCGTCCTCGACCAGTACTAGCACCGCGCCGTCCAGGTCCATCGTCACGTCGCGCACCCGGAACGAGTCGTCATCCGTCTTGGCGTCCGACAGCAGGATCGTCTCCAGGCCCGTTTCGGTGTCCACGAGCCGTAGGTCGCCGGAAGCAAGACCGCCGACCAGCGCGTGACCGTTCCAATCCGGAAAGAAGTCGCCGCGATAGATCGCCAGGCCCGACGGCGCAATGGACGGGGTCCATCCGTGAACGGGCTCAGCGTAGCGCGGGTCGCTCTCGATCGGGCTGATCCGCGCGCCCTGATAGTCGCGCCCCCGCGTCACGATCGGCCAGCCATAATTGGCTCCGGGGGTCAGCCGGTTCAGCTCGTCTCCGCCGCGCGGGCCATGTTCATGTTCCCAGATCGCCCCGGTCTGCGGGTCCAGCGCCAGCCCTTGCACATTGCGATGGCCGATGGTGAAAAGCTCCGGCGGCGCTCCGTCGCCGAAGTCGGGATTGTCCGCCGGCGCACCACCGTCGCGAGTCAAGCGCACGACCGAGCCGAGGTGTGAGGACGGCTTCTGCGCCTCCTCGCGAAGGGCGAAGCCGTCGCCGAGGCTCAGCAGCAGCGTCCCGTCCGGAAGAAACACGATCTTGCCGCCATAATGGCTGCCCGCTTCCTTGGCAGGGCCGGCACGGAAGATCACGTCGGGACCCTCCAGGCGGTCTCCGTTCAGACGAGCCCGCAGAAGGGCCGTGCCGTTGGCGTCCCAATCGCCATAGGAATAGGACAGGTAGATCTCCCCCGACCGCGCGAAATCCGGGGCAAGCGCCACGTCCAGCAGCCCGCCTTGCCCATCGGTCGCGATCTGGTTGTCCGAAAGCGCGACGATATCGTCCGGGAGGCCGGAAATCTCGCGCACAGCCCCGCCTTCCACCCGCCAGAGCTTGCCGAGCTTTCCGGTGACCAGGTAGCCGCCTTGCGGCAGCGGTTCCACGGCCCAGGGCGACGCCAACCCTTCGACCACCGGTGCCAGGGTGAGTTCGGATGTCGCCACCTCTGGCAGGTCCGGCGCGGGCTGCGCTTCCAGGCAGGCGGAGAGGAGGGCCGCACCCAGAAGGAGGAGGGCTGCGGGGCGAAGGGACCGGAGAGCAGATGTCATGACGCGATTTCCTGACACGGAATTGACGGGCTCCCCGCATTAGACCTACGAGCGCTCCAGGCAAGGCGGCTAAAGGCAAATCGGAGTTCGGATCGTGACGGAGTTGGCTGAAGACGAAAGAGGCGTCATCGCGTCCGCCTTGCGGTTCCTCCTGTTCTGGATCATCGGCGCGCTGGCGACCACGTCGCTGGCCGTGCTGCTGCAGACCCAGAACGTGATCGCGCGCCTCAATGCGCTAGGCGCGGAGATCGGGTTCGGCGCGCGCCTGTCCATGAGCGCTTACGACCTGCTCCGCCTCGGCTCGCTTTATCTCGCTTTCGTCGCCATGGGCACGCTGGTCGCCTATGCGGCCGGGCTCCTCGTCTACCGGCTAGCGGGGTTTGGGCGTCCGGTCGTGTTCGCCGTAGCGGGCGCGGTGGCAATGCTGATCATGCTCTTGCTCATGAAGCAGGCCTTTTTCGGCGTACACCTTATCGCTGGCGCGCGCGATGCGGTGGGTATCGGGATGCAGATGCTGGCGGGTGCGGTCGGAGGGCTGATCTTCGCGTGGCTGTCGGCGCGCAAGGCCGAAGCCGCTTAGGCGGCGCGCGCCTCTCGCACGGATGCCAATAGTCTCGTGACCTGATCGGACGTGGCGGGCAAGGTCAGGAAAGCGTCCAGGCCCGCCATGATCAACTCGCTGCCCAGACGGGCCGTCTCGGGCGAACTCAGGCCGATGAGCGGAACTTGCCCTGCCGTGCCCTCCAGCTCCCGGATGCGCCGGACGGCCTCGACCGGGTCGGACGTCGTCAGATCGATCAGGACCACGGACTGCACGCTCTCCTGCAAGCGGTGGAGGAGAGCCTCCACATCGCCGACCGGAACGGCGTCCAGGCTCCGGTCGAGCCCCTCGACCTGTCCCGACAGCAAGTAGGTCTTGGGTGACGGAGCGGCTTGGGGCCTGGCGGCGAAAAGCTGCGATCCCAGCATCAAGTCGATGACCTCCTCCGGCTCGCGGCGGGTTTCGGCAGGCTGAACCGGCGTGGCTTCGACGGCGGTTTTCGCAGGCAGCGCGTCGGCGTCCGCACTCGCCAGTGGCAGGCATGCGGTGAAGGCGAACTCCGATCCG
The DNA here is from genome assembly GCA_049673465.1 of Litorimonas sp. Taxonomy (GTDB): domain Bacteria; phylum Pseudomonadota; class Alphaproteobacteria; order Caulobacterales; family Maricaulaceae; genus Litorimonas. Next base: position 5,711 of record JBATXP010000172.1, on the reverse strand, counting down.
CGACCTTCGCGCGAGGTGACGCTCAGGTCTCCGCCCATCATGCGGGCCAGCTTTCTTGCGATGGCGAGGCTCAGCCCCGCGCCGCCATATTTGCGGGTCATGGAACTGTCGGCCTGGAGAAACGGCTTGAAGAGACGCGATTGCACCGCGTCGCTGATGCCCTGTCCGGTGTCGGCCACGATCAAGGTCAGGGTCAGCTGGCCGTCCGCGTCGGTTTCGCCCGTGGCATGCAGATGCACCCGACCGGAGTGGGTGAAACGCACGGCGTTGGACAGCAGGAAGTGCGCGCATTTGCGCAGGTGGGTTCGGTCGCCCAGCACGGGCACGGACAGGGCCGGATCCACATGCGCCGTGAAGGTCAGGCCCTTGGCGGCAGCGGCGGCTTCCCATTCCGCCGCCTCGCGGGACAGCAGGCGGGCCATGTCGATCGGTTCGGTGTCGAGCGACAGCCGCCCCCCTTCTATGGTGGACATGGTGATGAGGCTGTCGAGCAGGTCGTGCAGCAACTGCCCGCTCTCCTGAATGGTCGTCGCCTGCGCCTTCAGGGCCGGGTCGGATGCATGATGGATCATGGCGTCGCTGAGGCCGATGATCCCGTTGAGCGGGGTGCGCATCTCGTGGTTGATATTGCCTAGGAACTGCGTCTTCATCTTTTCCGCCGAAAGCGCATCCTCCTGCAGGGCATGGACCTTCCGGTTGTTCTTTTCGCGGTATCGCAGGAAGGCCAGCAAGCAGTTGAAGGCGATCGCCAGACCGCCGAGCAGGATCCACAGCATTCGGTTCAGCTTGGTCTGCTGCTCCAGCTGCACGGCCTTGAGTTCCGCTTCGCGCGCGAGCGCGTTCTCGCGCTCCTGCTGGCGCTCGCGGCCATTCTCCAGATGCGTCAGGAAGGCGGCCGTGTCCGCCGCCCCGCGGTCATACATCTTGCCGATCATCAGATCGAGACGCCGGTTCATCAGGGCGACGGCCTCGCCCGGGTCTCCGGTGGATGCGGCGAGCAGGGCGCGCGCGTGCAGGGCCGCCTCGCTTTGGTCCGCGCGCTCCGCAAACTCGCCATCCTTCCAGAAGCCGAGACGCTCCATGTTGGAGAGCGCTTCACGACGATTGCCGAGCCCCGCCTGCGCGATCATGGCCTCTCCCCAGGACCGGCGCTGGATCAGCGGGTCGTCGGCCCCTTCCGCTTTTCGCGCGAACTCGAGAGCGAGGTCGTAGTCCCCGACCTCGTTGTAGAGATCGGCAATGTAGACTTCGGCCAGACCTTCGGCCACGGAATCTGGACGTGTTTCGACCGCCAGCATTTCCGCAACGGTTTGGGCTCCTGCGTGGTCTCGCTTGCGGTTGTAAGCCAACAGGAAGTTTGTCATGAGTTCGTGACGATTGAACGTCAGACCAAGCTCTTGATGGAGTTGTTTGGACGTTTCACCGATCTCTATCATTTTGTCCGTATCGGCGCTGATCGTGTAAAGCATCGTCATCTGCCCGGCGATGAGCAGTTGCGCGTCTGTTACAAGACCGGAGACCTCGCTCGGGATTTTGTCGAGAGCCGACTGCGCGTATTGCGCGCTTAGAAGAAGATTCAAGTGCCTGACGTGAAGGGCGGATAGAGCCGTGTCGGCATACATGCTTGCATACCAGTCATTGCCGCCATCAAAGGATCTAAGCTGTTCGATAAGTCTATCTCTATCGACTGCACCGTTATCCAGAGTGCTGAGAAAGAGATGTCCAAGTTCTACCAAGCCTGGATGCACCTCCGCCATTTCGTTGGTCGTGCTTTCCAGGGTGACCGCTAATCGGTTGGCGTCTCCGAAATTCAACACCGCTCCAAGGCTTTTGCGAAATTCAATCGCTTCAGTCTCGAACTGCGTCGGCGCAACTATCGTCGAATTGGTGTTGCTCGCAGTGTCCGAGAAAAAGTCGATTATCGTTTGTGACGACGGCTCAGCCTGGACGGTCGAGGGCAGGGCAAAGAAGCACACTGCAAGCAGTGATATCGCGAACCAGCGGCACATATAGGCGCGCAAGTAGCTTAAAAGGCTTAATTTTACGTGAGACCAAAACAAAACCCGCCTTATAGGGGCGGGCTACATCCACATGGCTGGCCGCTAGTTAAGCGGCGCGGTTTTTGATCTAAAGATCAATGATAACCGGATTGCCGCCTTCGACGACGTCGAGTTCTTCAACGGTAAGTTCACGCATGTCTCGTTGCTTTCTCTGTCAGTGTTATGCGGCCGGGGGAGTCCGACCGCAGGGAGAGTAAAGCGGGCTGGATAGGTCTTCACAAGCGAAAACCGTGCCGAATCGAAACAATTTATGGTTAACGCACTGAAAACTTACTCTTTTTGGCACATAGTCGCGATCAAAATAACGAATAAAGCTAGAGGTTGTGGTCAATTCGGGGCTGAATTGACCGAAACGCGTCCAATTCAGCCGATCCGCACGACCCGGTCACTGGCCTCCAGGAAGGCTGGGCGGTGGGCGACGATGATGCGGGTGATCGGCAGATCCGCGATCAGGGAGACGATCTCGGCCTCGGTTTCCACGTCGAGATTGGCCGTTCCCTCGTCCAGGAACAGCATGTCGGGTTCCTGGTAGAGCGCGCGCGCGAGCAGGAGCCGCTGTTTCTGACCGCCCGACAAGGTAGAGCCCATGTCGCCGATCAGGCCGAGATAGTTCATCGGGATGGACGCGATCACGTCATGGATGCGTGCGGAGCGGGCAGCGCGGACCACGCGCTCCATGTCGATCTCGGGATCGAAGAAGGCGATATTGTCGGCGATGGTTCCGGACAGGAGACGGTCGTCCTGCATCACCACGCCGACGCGGGCGCGCCAGTCGGCCGGGTCGATCGTGGCGAGGTCTCGCCCATCGATCGTGACGCGTCCGTCCGTGGGCGCGTAGAGCCCCAGCATCAGCTTCATCAGGGTCGTCTTGCCGCCGCCGCTCGACCCCGTCAGGGTCACCATCTCGCCGACCGCCACGTCCAGCGAGACCCCGTCCAGCACCACCGGGTCATGGGGTGAATAGGCGAAGGTGACATCCTCCAGCGCGATCCGTCCCTTCACGTCGCCGAGCGGTTCGTAGGTGCGGTCCGACGTCTCGGTCGGGGCGTGGACGATGTCGGCCAGCCGGTCGAGATGGAGCGAAAGCAGGCGGAACTCGTTGCCCTTGGTGACGAGCTGCACCACCGCGTCGCTGAAATATTGCCGGTAGATCAGGAAGGCGACCAGCATCCCGACCGTGAAGGCGGACCCGTCCTGCGTCATCATCCAGGCGGCCGCCACGACGACCGCCACGACCTGAAGGCCTACCGTCAGGGTCTGGGCGAAGGTCTGGGCCACTTGCCAGCGCTGATAGGCCGTGTCGGCATTGACGAAGTCGGTGAACAGGTTGGCCCAGCTCGCCTCCCGCTCCGCCTCCCGCCCGAACAGCTTGACGGTGGTGGAAGCGCGGATGCTCTCGATGACGTGGCTATTTTCCAGCGCGCGCGCATAGATCGCCTCCTCCTGCGTGGCGCGCAGGCGCGGATAGATCAGCAGGGTGGCGATCACCAGCAGGGCCGTGGTCCCGACCACGATGAGCGCCAGCAAGGGCGAGAAGAGGAACATGACGACCAGCATGATCAACGCCATCGCCCCGTCGATCAGGACGGACACGACCGATTGGCTGAGCGCTTCCTGGATCGGCTGGGTGGAATTCATGCGGCTGATGATGTCGCCGACATGGCGACGTTCGAAATAGCTTATGGGCAGGCGCACGAGATGGCGGAAGATGTTGCCGACCATCTGGCGCGACAGCTGCGCCCCGAAGGCGACGATGGTGTAGCCGCGCGCCGCCTCCACCACGGCGCGCATCACGGCCAGCCCGCCGAAGCCGATGGCCAGCGCGATCAGCAAGCCCTGATCCCCGCCACGGTTGCCGGGAGAGGGAAGAACCGCGTCCACGACGAGTTGGAACAGGAAGGGCGCGATAAGGATCGTTCCCAGCAGGGCAAGGCTCAGCACCAGCGTCTGCGCCACGGCCCGCTTCGCGCCGACCAGATTGGACCACATGTCTGATAGGCGCGGCCGGATGCGGTCATTGACGGGACGGAAGTCTTCCGCCGGGGTCAGCTCCAACGCGACGCCCGTGAAGTGGTCCGACACTTTGGACAGGCGCAGGCCCCGCCGCCCGATGCCGGGATCGACGATCGTGACCCGATCGCCCCGCACCCGTTCCAGCACGACATAGTGGTTGAGGTCCCAGTGCAGGATCGCAGGCAGGCTGAGCTTGTGCAGCTGGTCGAGATCGACCCGGAGAGCGCGCGGAGACAGCGACAGCTGCCCGGCGATCCGGATGATCTGCTTCAGCGACGTGCCGCGCATGGAGAGCAGATGCTTCTGGCGCAGGCTGTTCAGGTCCACGTCGTGGCCCTGATAACGCGCAATCATGGCCAGACAGGCCAGCCCGCACTCCGTCGTTTCGGTCTGCAGGATGACCGGAAGGCGGGAGGGGAACAGACTAGCCACGCAGCCAACCCCACACGGACTGGCCGTCCACCTCTATCCCGAACAGGATGAGCCCGATCAATGCGGCCGTCGCCAGCACCAACCCCGCCACACCCCATCCGGGCAGTGGGCCGCGGAGCACGACTTCCCCGAACAGCGCGCGCGAGCGGCGCTCCATCGCTTCCTTGCGGAACAGCTGGCTCATCGTGTCCCCCCGTGCCCTTTCGCGCTTACGACAGCCCCCACAGCCTGTTCCCATCACTCACCATGGGACTAGCGCGCCGCGCCCGCTTGTAAACCCGGCTCGCCAGGGGCAAAGCCCGCGCCATGGACGTTTCCCAGACAGCCGGATGGTGGTCGCTGCTGCCGCCCGTTCTCGCTATTGGCCTGGCGCTCTGGTCGCGGCAGGTCTACCTGTCGCTGGGGCTCGGCATCGCGGCGGGCTACCTGATCCTGGCGGGCGGCAATCCGGTGGCCGCGACCTTCGACACGATCGACGCGGCGGTCTCCGTGTTTGACAGCGCCGGCAATACGCGCATCATCCTGTTTACCCTGATCGTCGGCGCGCTAATCGCCCTGATCCAGCGCTCGGGCGGCGTGGCCGGGTTCATCGCGCGGCTGCTCGGCTGGCTGGAACGCCGGACCGCGAAGGCGGACGCGAAGAACCAGCGCGTCACGGTGGAACTGCTCGCCCTCGCCACGGGGCTGCTCATCTTCATCGAGAGCAATATCTCCATCCTGACCGTGGGCACCTTGTTCCGGCCCGTGGCGGACCGACTGGGCATGCCGCGCGAAAAGCTGGCCCTGATCGCGGATACGGGCAGTGCGCCCTCCTGCGTGCTCATCCCGTTCAATGCGTGGGGCGCCTACCTGATGGGGCTGATTGCGGCCGAAGGGTTGAGCCGCCCCTTCTCGCAGCTGGTTCAGGCGACGCTCTACAATTTCTACCCCATGCTGATCGTGGGAATCCTGCTGGTCGTCATCCTCACCCGCCGCGACGTCGGCGAGATGCGCGCGGCCGAGGCGCGCGGCACGATCCTGCGCGACGGGGCCGTGCCGATGATTGCCGACGATGCGTCCGATATACCGCCTGTAGCAGGGGCGACCCCGCGTGCCATCAACATGATCTTACCCATTCTGGCGTTGGTCCTTCTGGTCCCGACTTTCCTGGTCATGACGGGCGAGGGAGATAGCTGGTTTGCGCGCATGCAGGACGGCTCCGGCTCG
>JBATXP010000171.1:0-18622 GCA_049673465.1 Litorimonas sp. | reverse complement strand
GCGCGAGCCCGGCCATGGGCGGCGGTTCGCCCAACGCGGCCGCGCTGGACGCCGGCGGCGATGTCGCCCCCAAGCAGGGCGACCTGCCGAATGCGGGCGAAGTCGACGTCTAGTCGGACCTTCAACGCCCTATATAAAAGAAAAGCCCGCCTTCCGGCGGGCTTTTTGTGTGCGACGGCGGGAATTTCCTACGCGTTCGCGGCCAAGGGCGGGACGACGATCTCGTTGTTCTCGTCCAGCAGGACCACTTTCGGGTCGTAGGACTTGGCGACCTCCGCCTCCATCTGGGCGTAGGTGATGATGATGATCTTGTCCCCCAGCTGCACGCGCCGCGCCGCCGCGCCGTTCAGGCCGAAGGTCCGGCTGCCGCGCGGGGCGGTGATGGCGTAGGTGGTGAAGCGTTCGCCATTGGTGATGTTCAGTATGTCCACCTGCTCGTTGGGCAGGATACCGGCCCCGTCGAGCAGGTCCTGATCAATGGAGATGGAGCCTTCATAGTGCAGATCGGCCTGGGTCACCGTCGCGCGGTGGATCTTGCCTTTCATCATGGTGAGGATCATGGATGGTCCTTTCGGGGCTCCCGGTGTCTTCAACCACCATATAGGGTGCGGCGAAGTTGCGCAAAAGAACAAGCCGCGATTCGGCCCGAGGGTTCCCTCGGCGTTTAACCTACGTTCAGGAGAGCATGGATGGACGTTCTGATCCTCACCACGGGCGGAACGCTCGACAAGGTCCACGACCTGGTGCGCGAAGCTTTGGTCTTCGACCGCGAAGCCGGGTCCTGCGTGCCGCTGATCCTCAACCAGGCCCGCGCCGACTTCCCACGCTTGCAACAGCTCATGACGCTGGACAGCCTCGACATGATCGATGCCGACCGCCAGCAAATGGTCGACGCGATCCTCGCTGCGCCCGAACGCCACATCGTCATCACGCACGGCACGGGCACGATGGGCCTCACGGCGCGGTTCATTGCCGAGCGGGTGACGGACAAGACGGTCGTGCTGACCGGATCCATGCGGCCCCACTCGCTGGGGCGGTCGGATGCAGGGTTCAACCTCGGCGGCGCGGTGGTCGCGGCACAGCTCTGCGCGCCGGGGGTGTACGGGGTGATGAACGGCCGGGTGATCGAGGCGGGGGAGCTGGAGAAGAACCGGACGACGGGAAAGTTCACGTAGAGACTGGCCCCGCAGGTTTGCTTCCCGCGTGCGGGTCTAAGATTGCCAACGGCAATCGTCGAAAACCTCCGCGATAGCGGTCCGTCCCTAAGGACGGAAAGGGGATGGTCCGGCGCGAGCCCGACCGGGTAAGAAGGTCTGCCTCGCGGCAGGCTTTTTGCTTTCCGTCCCCCTCCACCCGTCGCTCCGCTCCCCCGGATCGATTCCGGGGTCCCTCCCACATCCCCGATCCCCTCACACCTCCGATTGACGCTTCCCCTCCCCCGCGCCAAACTCGCCCCATGCCGCCCGCCCCCAATCCCGCCGCATCCGACTTCCGCGAGGAATGCGAGGCCATCGATGCGCTGCTGGCCCCGCTGGAGCCCAGTGATTTCGACAAGGCCACCCGCTTCAAGGGCTGGACGATCGGCGAAATCGTGGAGCATCTGCACCTGTTCAACATCGCCGTGGACGAGGCGCGCAAGGGCGAGGCCGCCTTCATGGCATTCTGCGCAAAGATCCTGCCGAACATGCCGAAGGGCCATCAGGCCTTGCAGCGGGACTGGTTCGGCGACACGCCCGCCAGCGAGACCTATAGAGCCTGGCGCGACGTCTTCCCCGGCCTGTGCGACCGCTTCGCCGAAATCGACCCGGACGTCCGTCTGAAATGGTTCGGCCCGGACATGAGCGCCCGCTCCGCCATTATTGCCCGGCAGATGGAACACTGGGCGCACGCGCAGGCCATCCATGACAGGCTGGGCATTTCGCGCGTCAACGGCGCGCGCCTGAAAAACGTCGCCCATATCGGCGTGACGACCTATTCGTGGAGCCACACAGTCAACGGGCTGGAGCCGCCCAAGCCGAAACCCCACGTCCGGCTAACGGGTCCGGGCGGCGAGGTGTGGGAATGGAACGAGCTGCAGGAGGACAACCGCGTCGAGGGTCGGGCGGAAGCGTTCTGCCAGGTCGTGACGCAGTGCCGGAACGTGGCGGATGTTGAGCTGACGACGGTGGGCGAAACGGCGACGCGCTGGATGGCGATCGCGCAGTGCTTCGCGGGGCCGAAGGAGGTTCCGCCGGAGCCGGGAGTGCGACGGATGGAAAGTTCGTGAGGTTTCGCCGAAGCCGTCAATCCATATCCCTCCCCCGGGCAGGGGGAGGTGGGCCGCCGCGCGAAGCGCCAGGGTCGGTGGGGGCCGAGTCTCTCGGTCGAAGACGACACCAGCGTTGTGCGATCCCGAGACGTTTCCGCCCCCACCGTCACTCGGCCTGCGGCCGTCGTGCCCATGCGAGTCGCGGCGCGCTACGCCGCTTGGTCGCAAACCCCTGCCCGAGGGAGGGCTTCAAAATCGGAACTCATCGCCATGCATAGCTTCCGCACCGTTTCCGACATCCGCATCGAACCCGGCGGAACCGCCCGCCTCGACGCCCACGTTTCGGGCCTGCCGCGCAACACTCGCATCGCCATTGTCACCGACGCCGGCGTGCGCTCGCTCGGCCTGCTCGATCCCGGCCTCGCCGCGTTGGAGGATGCGGGCTATGAGATCTTGGTCTTCGACGCGGTCGTGGCCGACCCGCCGGAGGAGATCGTGCGGCGCGGGGCGGAAGCCGTGCGCCGCTTCGGGGCCGGGCTGGTGATCGGCTTCGGCGGCGGTTCGCCCATGGATACGGCCAAGGTGATCGCCTTCCTCGCCGACAACGACGTCGCCCTGCCCGACATTTACGGCGTGGACGTGGCGCAAGGCTCCCGCCTGCCGCTGCTGCTGGTGCCGACCACGTCCGGTACGGGCAGCGAGGTCACCAATGTCGCCATCATCACCACGGGCGAAGGCTCCAAGAACGCCGTCGTGTCCGACCCGCTCTACGCCGATCGGGTCCTGCTGGACGCGGAGCTGACGCTGGGCCTGCCGGGCCACATCACGGCGGCGACGGGCATCGACGCCATGGTCCACGCCATCGAGGCCTACACCTCGGTCCACCGCAAGAACCCGATCAGCGACGCGCTCGGCCTGTCGGCGCTGCGCAAGCTGACCCGCGCCATCGGCCGGGCGGTGAACACGCCGGACGACGTGGAGGCGCGCGAGGACATGTTAATCGGCGCGATGCTGGCCGGGCAAGCCTTCTCCAACGCCCCCGTCGGCGCGGTGCACGGCCTCGCCTACCCGCTGGGCGGTTTCTTCCACGTACCGCACGGCCTGTCGAACAGCCTCGTCATGGTCGAAGTCATGAAGTTCAACGCGCAGGAAGAGCGGGCCAAGCGCTGGTACGGAGAGATCGCCGCGGAGCTGGGCGTAGGCGAGACGCCGAGTGCGCTGATCGACGAAGTGCTACGCCTGCAGAGTGAGACGCGCGTGCAGCGCCGCCTGCGCGACGTGGACATAGACGCGGGCGCAATCCCCATGATGGCGGACGACGCGATCCTGAAGGACAGAGTCCTGCGCAACAATCCGCGGGAGATGACGCGGGCGGACATCGTACGAATCTACGAGGCGATCGCGTGAGCAGGAGGCTGGGTTCACTATCACCAATTTCGTCCCCGGCATGTATTGCCGGGGTCTGGTCTCGGCTTGGCTCACAGGGGGAAAGGTTGTGCCACGTCTCCTCTCGTGAGCGGTCTCGAAAGAAGACCCCGGCAATAAATGCCGGGGACGAGCTTATGATTGCGACGTCGAATTGACCCGTCCCAAACCCGAAAGACCAACCCCCGACACCCGCGCGGACTACCCCCACCGCCGGGTCCTCCCCACACGCTGGAACGACAACGATGTCTACGGCCACGTCAACAACGCCGTCTATTACGAGCTGTTCGACACGGTCGTGAACCGTTGGCTGATCGAGCGCGGGCTGCTGACCCTCGGCGAAAGCGAGACCGTCGGCCTGGTGGTGGAAACCAACTGCCACTACTTCGCCCCGCTGGAGTTTCCGAACGACGTGACCGCCGGCCTGCGCGTGGCCCATATCGGAAACAGCTCCGTGCGCTACGAGATCGGCCTGTTCGGCGAAGGCGAAGACACGGCAGCGCGTGGGCATTTCGTGCATGTCTACGTGAACGAAAAAACCCGGCGGCCTGTCAGGATCTCCGCAACCTTTAGGAAATGTCTCGAGACTCTTCAGACCGGCCTGCGGGATCGCAGAGACCCTCCTTCAGGATGAACGGAGCGCAGATAGACAATATGCTCTCGAAGTCCGCGCAGTTGCCGTTGCGGAAGTCGTCGGTCTTGAAGTGGCTTTTGAACGAACATCCGCCTCCGCAAACGGTCGCCCATCTGCAGGTCCGGCAGACGGGATGCGTCAATGCGCTCCGGCTCTGCCACTGGGCCAGTTTTTCTCGATCGACGACGATCCCCTCCCCGCCGGAATGCCGTCCGAGCTGGAAGTCCTCCTTGCCGGTTCCGAACCAGCAGGAGAAGACCCCGCCCTTGGCATCGAACACATATTGGCGGTCGGTTGCTCCGCAATATGACACACGCGGGACGAGCGGAGCGCCGCGAGCTATCCTGTAGAGCAGGTCGAGACCGTGGAAGTCCCACTCGAACCGCGTCATGAGGGGTTCTCGCCGCGCATGTCCCGCGACTGCCCTGCAAAGGTCGACTTCGGTCATGAACGTCCGTGACGATTTGAAGTCCGATGAGACGGGATGGATGTAGGCCCTGAAAAGGGGGTGGCCGAACAGTCCTCGGTTCTCCAATTCTCTTGCCAGGTCCGGCAGATTGTCGACATTGCGACCATCCGCGTTGATCCGCACGACAGCCTTCGCGCCAGCGTCCAGGACTGCGGCGACCGCCTCCACGGCGTTGCGGTAGGAGGACAGGGACCGGTCGCGGGCCGGTCGACGCTTGTCATGGACCGCCTCCGTGCCGTCGATGGTGATCATGAAGGATGTCGCCCCGCTATCCACCAGACTGGCGGCGAGAGGGGCCAGTTCAAGCCCGTTGGATATTATCTGTATGTCCTTGAAACCGTGCGCGGACAAGCGGCCGACGAGAGACCGGCATCTGTCGGCGGCTTCTTCCCGCACGACTTCTCCTCCCAACAGGGTGACGGCCGACACGCCGGGATCGATGCGCTCCGCCGCGATAAAGGCATCGAAGGCCGTCATGAAGGTGTCGATTTCTTGCGACGACCAGTAATATTGCTGCTTCGTCAGCTTGCCCTCGTAGCAATAGCTGCACCCCAGATTGCACCCATATGTCGGCAGAATGACCAGGCTCGTCGGATAGGATTCTTCCTCCCTGAGTCCGTCCGCACGAGCCTTCAACAGAGCGAAATCGCCTTGGGGTGAACGGTCGGCCTTTCCGGCTTCGACCCGCGCACGGGCGACTTCGCGGTCCGAAGGCCGTGCGAGCAAATAGTGGCCAGTTGCGAGGTTGAACGTCAGTTCGCTGCATTCCAGCGGCAGGGTGACGGTATAGTCCGCGACACATTCCGCCGCGTGATGGAACGGATACGCCGGACCGGACCGTTGCGGTTTGCCAGTCGCATGCGTCCCGATGTCCAGCGTGGCCATGCGGGTGTGCTCAGCAGTCTTCCGGTGCCTTGATCACTCCCTTGCCGCTCAGGATGGCATTGTGGACGTCCAGCTCGTTCTTGCAGCCATACATGCACCGCAGGGACGCTGGTTCGATTACGAAAGCCGACTGGCTCAGGGTTTTCTCGATCTGTGGACCTGCCAGACGGCCGCGCCCGAAAACGAGAGTGACCTCGCCGTCGCACCCTGAGTCGAGCACCTGCAAAGCGGCTTCCAGATCGGATTTGCTTAGTGTGATCTCTTTGAAGTCCGTATTCATCGCTATCTCCTCTAAGTAGATGTATAAGCTTATACACTTTATAGAGGGAATGAATAGTTATAAAGATTTTTTACATCTAATAGTTGAATACCTTGCCACGTCTCAAGGATTCACTAAGTTGGCAGTTTCGAGCGGGGAGCGGGTGCGATGACGTTGAACATAGACAAAGTGCAGATGGACAGCATGATGTCCGAAACCGCCGCTCCGGCGGACGCGCAAGCCAGCTTCACCCGGATGCAGGACGGCACGCTGGACGACTGGACCATCATCGGCGCGGCGCACAAGGCGGAGTTCGGCAATACGGCCGACCGCTTCGTCGACATGCTGCGCCAGCTGGAGAACGCCACGCTCGGCTTCGCCTGCGACCAGCTACAGCACGCGCTCATGTGCGGGACGCTGGCCCGGCGCAGCGGAGCCTCGACGGAGCACATCGTCATCGCGCTCTGCCACGACATCGCCAAGGTCATCAACGTGCCCAACCACGGACCCATCGCGGCGGAAATGATGCGTCCCTATATCAGCGAAGACAGCTACCACGTGATCTACAATCACCAGGCGTTCCAGGGTGAACACTACTATCACTATCTCGGCGCGCCGACGGATCTGCGCAAGCAGTGGGAGGGCGAGTCGTGGTATACGCTTGCCGTGAAGCTCGTGGACGAATGGGACGCGCCCGCCTTCGACCCCGACTTCGAGGTCGATTCGCTGGAGAGTTTCATTCCGCTGATGCGCGAAATCTTCCACGACAGTCCGCGTCCGCTCTGAGGAGTCGCCATCGACGCAACTTCCGTCAAGGAAGCGGCGCTGCCACCGTCCCGGCCCCTTGTGTTCAGCCCCCGTTAGCGTTTCAACCCGTAACCTGAAGCCATGTCCTATTTCCCCCCCATATCGGACTGGACCGAAGTCGACGGCCTGACCCACTTGCTGAAGCTGGATGAGGGGCCGCGCGCGGACGCCGCGCTCGACCTGTTCCTGGAAAACCCGCATCGCCCGGCCCTGCTGCGCGATGCGTGGCGCATGACCTACGCCCACAAGCCCGCCTTTCTGTACGACCGGTTCGATCTGTCCCATGACAGCGCGCCGGAAGCGCTGCGCGCGCGGATCGAACAGATGGAGGCCGACCGCACCGTGTGGGGCGACGATCCGCTGCGCGCCTTCCTGATCGCGGCCAACTTCCCGCGCCAGACCGGATTGGGCGAAACGGTGACGATCTATCGGGGCCTCGTCTCGCCGTGGGAGTCGGGCCGCCTCGACCTCTCCTGGTCGCTCGACCGCGACACGGCCGCCTGGTTCGCCATGCGTCGCACCAATTTGCGCGGCGCGCACCCGACCGTGGTCAAGATGGACATCCCCAGCCTGTCGATCCTGTGGCGCTCCGACGAACGCGGCGAAGCCGAAGTCATCCCGCGCCTGCGACGCGGCGACTACGAACCGGAAACGATCGGCACGGAAGCCGAAGTCGAAGCCTGGGCCAATGCCCGCGAAGAGGCGCGCAACCTGCCCAAGGCGGCGGAATAGGTCGCGGCGGACATGTCGTGAAAAGCTGGACCCGCACCTGACAGGATTCGAACCTGTGACCTCTGCCTTCGGAGGGCAGCGCTCTATCCAGCTGAGCTACAGGTGCCGGTTCGCGCGCTATAGCGGGGCGGATGGGGCGCGGCTAGGGACTTTCGGCACGTAGGGCCGCCATGAGCGGGCGCAGCTCGTCCTCCCACACCGCTTGCGTCACCACACCCACATGCTTGTAGCGGATGCGGCCCGACCGGTCGATCACGTAGGTTTCCGGCGCGCCGGTCACGCCCAGATCGATGGCGAGGCGCGAGTCCGGGTCGAACACGATCAGGTCGTAGGGATCGCCGTGGCGCTCCAGCCAGCTGTTCGCCTTGTCTCGCCTATCCCGCCAGTTCACCCCGATCATATGGAAGTCGGGCGTGCCGCTCAGCTCCATGAAAAGCGGATGCTCGGCCAGGCAGGCCACGCACCAGGACCCGAAAATGTTCAGCAGCGCCACCTCCCCGGCCAGATCGGCCTCGGTGACGGGCTCGCCGTCCAGCGTGGTCAGCTCGAACTCGGGCACGGGCCGGTCGATCAGTTCCGACGGCAATTGCGAAGGATCGCGAGTTAACCCCACCGCCAGGAAGACCGCCAGGCCGAGGAACAGGGCGAGCGGAACCAGGGCCTTGAGGATGCGATTCATGATATGCGGATTCTCACAGACGGCGCAGTCGGGTCTCGTTCAGGATTTAGAGATTATAAGAGCGCATACAAGGCACGTCGCCCTGTAGCGTAGACATGAACTGGAGACGGGATGGCCGGGGGTCCGGACAATCCAGCGAAGACGACCGATCCGGACGTCCTGATCGCGCAACTGACCGACCTTCACCTGGGGTTCGATCGCACCCTGAAGACGGGACCGAACGTGCTGCGTCTGCGCCGGGTGCTGGAGGCCTTGCACGGGCTTCGCCGTCGTCCCGACCTGATGCTCCTGACGGGCGATCTCGTCGAGAGCGGCGAGAACTGGGCCTACGCATTGCTGAAAGGCGAATTGGCCAAGTCGGAGATTCCCTTCGCCCTCGCGCTCGGCAATCACGACAATCGGGAAACGTTCGAGGAGCACTTCCCGGACTTCCCGCTGGAAGACGGCTATCTCAACTACGTCATCGAGGACACACCGCTTCGGATCGTCGTCATCGACACGATGGAGCCGGGACGGCATGGCGGAGCGTTCGGCGCGGACCGGGCGGACTGGCTGGAGCGGACCCTGGCCGCCAAGCCCGGTCGCCCGACCCTCATAGCCCTGCACCATCCGCCGATCGCCACGCACATTCCGTGGATGACGCCGGATGCGGACGAAGCCTGGACCCTGCGCCTGCGCGCCATCGTGGAGCGCCATCCGCAGATCGTGGGACTGGTGAGCGGGCACGTGCACTGCCATATCCAATCCCTGTTCGCCGGGCGGGTCGTCACGGTCAGCCGCGCGGTCGCCCCGTCCGTCGCGCTGGAAATGGATCCGATCGACCCGAAAACCCCGGACGACCGCCGCATGATCGTGAACGAGGACCCCGGCTACACCTTGCATCATTGGAACGGGCAAGACCTGACAAGCTTTTCGCAGATCGCCTCGGACGGCAAGGTGCTGGTTCGCTACGACGCGGACCACGCCTTTATTCCCGCGATCACCATGGACCTCGCCGAACGCGAGCGCTAAAGTTCCGCCCACGGACCCTCGGGTGTCGGGACCGGCCTGGGGAGCGAACCAATGATCGTCGAAAAAACCATCTCCATCCGGAGGCTGCTCCCGATCATCTGGAAACGTCTGGCCCTGATGGCCCTGATCAGCGCGGCCATCGTCGTGCCGATGGAGCTGTTCGGGCTGGAGCGCTACGCGATCGGCATGACCACCCCGCTGATCCTGGGTACGGCGATCTCCATCTTTCTCGGCTTCAGGACCAACTCCGCCTATGAGCGCTGGATGAGCGGGCGCGCCATCTTCGGCGACATCTGCGCGAGCGTCCGCAATCTCGCCCTCGTGCTGGCGCGCGTGGACGAACGCTACCGCAACCTGAAGACCGGCAAGGACTCCGCCAAGGCGCCGGCGATCATGACCCGCATGATCCGGCGCGGCATCGCCCTGCTCTACACCTTCGGCGCGGAATTGCAGAACCGGCCGGACCCGTTCGATTTCGAGACCGCCGAGGAACTGCTCTTGCCGGAAGAACTCGACATGTTGCGCCGCACGCCCAACCCGTCGCTGCGCATGCTGTTCGAACAAAGCAAGGATTTCCGCGCCGCCGCCGCCCAGGGCCAGTTTCTCGACGGGGAGCATTTCGAGATCGTCGGCATCCAGCGGGAACTGAGCCGCCTGATGAACCAGGCCCAGGCCCTCAACAACACGCCCTTTCCGACCCACTATACCTACTTCACGGACGTGTTCGTGTGGCTTCTGGTGGTGCTGCTCTCCCTGTCCCTGCCCGCGACGGAAGTGGCGTCGATCTACGTCATTCCGCTCGTCGTCATCATCGGCTGGACGTTTTCCATGATCGAAGGGATCGGCAGCTACATGGACTATCCGTGGATGGACAACCGCAACACGGTGCCGGTGCGCTTTCTCGCCCGCGAGCAGGAACGGCAGCTGCGACAGCTCGCCCTCGGCGAGGACCGCGAGCTGGAGCGCTTCACGCCCGTGGAAGGGGCGCTCTACTGAGAAGAGGCTTTGCGCCGCCCGCGTCTCGCTATTGTTCGAAGACGTCGTCCTCGCATTCCGACGGGCCGCAGGGCTGGTCGAAGAAGTCCGGGTCGGTTTCCGGCCAGTCCAGCTCGATCAACGGATCGTATTCGTCGTCCGGCTCGGCCATCGGCGGGGTTCCATCCGGCAGGCGCGGCTCGATCTCGAACGGGCTGTAGCTGTTCGGCGCGGTCGGGACCGTGCGCAGCCGGTCGCTGAAGAAAGCGAAGCCATCCGCGTCGAGATCGAACAGGACCGGCACGGCGTTCGCGTTCTGGACGAAGGCCGCCCGGCCCGGACGGTCCAGCGATACGGAGCCGGCGGTCGTCGTCACATCGATGCGCCCGCGCCGGGCATTGCCGATGCGGCGCGATCCCGGACCGCGCAGCACGAAGATCGTCGCTCCATCGGCATCGACCGGAATGGCGGGGTCGATCAATCCGGCGCTACGGGCGAAATCGACCGCGTCGAGGCCGACGAGCCCTTCCACGATGGTGCCGCGAATGCCAAGGGAAGCGGTCGGCGTGCCGATTTCGACCGCGTCCGGGGCCTGCCGGGAGATGTTGCCCGACATGAAGCGGAACATGCCCTGCTTGACCTGGGCCGACATGCGGTTGTTGTCCGTCGCCGGGTCGTAGACGAAACGGTCGATCACGACCTGCGCGGACGGCCCGACGGTGAAGACGGTCTCGTCCAGCAGCAGGACCTGAAGGCTCGATTCCACCCGGGCTTCGATGTCGTCGCCGAGACGGACATCGTCGCGGAGCACGGCTGCGCGCACCGCTTCGTCGATGGACTGGATGGTCACGTCGCCCTTCACGGCGGCGTTGCGGCCGACCACGTCCTGGGACAGGGCGGGCGCGGCGGAAAGGGCTGTGGCGAGCACCGACAGGGAGACGGCACGAAGGGTCTGGTCATGTGTCATGTCCGGGCTCCTAGAAGTCGAGGATGAGACGGACTTCGCCGCCCGTATTGTCGAAGTTCGCGTTCGGAAGGTTGGTATCGCGCGCCGAATGGTTGACGGCCAATTCCAGGGTCACGCCCTCCGCCACCGCGCCGGGCAGCCAGCCGCCAAGACCGAACCCGACCGCGCCGCGCAAGGACAGCTGTTCGTCCTCCCGCTCCGCCACGGGAAAGAGCAGCACGGAGGGCTCGTCATAGTTGAGCTTGCGGTAGAGCACCGAGCCGCTGGCATAGGCGCTGTCGTTGAAGCGGTAGCGCACGTCGCCCGACAGGCGCGGCCCGTCATACCGGAACGCGGACTGTTCGGCGGACACGTCCTGATAGAGGGCGGTCGCGCGCACACGCAACGCCTGGGTCGGGGTGAAGGTGAGGCCGAGGCCGACTTCCGCCAGCTCGCCCGTGCGACCCGACGCGCCGAACACGCTCGATACGTCGTCGAAGTCCCGGTCGTACCATCCGCCCTGAACGTGCACCATCAGCGTTTCGGACACGTCCACGCCCAGCGACATCGACCCGCCCGCCTGTTGCAGATAGTCCTCTCCGCCGACGGACACGTCGCGGTAGCTCAGCGCCGCGCGCCACAGCAGCGCTTCGCTGCGCTTGGCGAGACCGGCCTCCAGCCCGTAGACGTCGAAATCCGCATCCGAAATGTCCTCGTGGCGGCGGATCTGCGCGCTCGCCCCGACATGGCCCAGCAGGCTGGCGTCGCCCGACAGGTCGGCCGTGTAGCGCAGCGCCGCCGACAGACCGAGGGACTCGTCGGACGCGTCCTGATTGCCGAACACCACGTCGCCGAACACGCCGCCCGCATTGTCGTCATAGCGCGCGGACAGAGCGAGACGGCCGCTCAGCCCGGTCGGATCGAACGCGTCCAGATCGGCGCGACGACCGGCGATGGCATCGGCATATCGTTGCGCCACGGCGCGTTGTCCGGGCGAGAGCGGACGTGCCGTCAGTATGTCCAGCTCCCGCTGCGCCGCCGCGCGATCGTCCAGGTCGTAGAGCACGGTGGCGTAGAGCAGACGCGCGGAGTCCCAGTTGGGCGTGAAGAACAGCATCCGCTCCAGGGAGGCGGCGGCATCGTCCAGCTCGCCTGCCTCGATCTGCTGGCGGGCATAGGCTAGGTTGAGGTCCTGATCGTCCGGGTTCTCGAACACATCCTGGAAGGTGATCTGGGCGGACGCGGAAAGCGGGGTCCATAGCGTTGCCAGGATCGCAAGGCTTGCCGCCAATGCGTGGGGAGTGTGGGTCATGTGTCGCGCCTGCGCCGTTCTGAAAGAGCGTTGCCGCCAGCCTTAGGGCGTGTCTCGCACGCGCGCAATCGCCCTTCGGTGGCGCTGTGGATTGTCAGCGCCGTCCCGGGCGGGCAATGGGACGAAGAGGGGGGAGTTTCGACCATGACCGGATCCACGAAGCCATGATCGCCGCCATGCGCCGCGTCGGTCGCCCCCGATTCCGGGGGCGGACCAAGAAGGTCTGGATCCCGCGCCTGCTCGGGCTCGCCATCGTGCTCTTTGCCGCCTTGGTCGGCGCGCGCCAAGCCGACACGGTCGGACAGCTCGATAATCTGCTGTTTGACCGCTACCAGCAATGGCAGCCCCGGCCCTATCTGGACGAAATCCCGGTGCGGGTGATCGACATCGACAATGAGAGCATCGCGCGCATCGGCCAGTGGCCCTGGTCGCGCCTGACCATGGCGCGGCTCAACGACCGGCTGGCGCGGGCGGGGGCGGGCGTTGTCGCCTACGATATCATCTTCTCGGAGTCCGATCGGACCTCCCCGGCCAATATCGCCGCCGTCCTCTCCGAGAATCCGACCGGCGCGTTCGACACGGCGTTGCTCGACGGGCTTGAGGACCATGACGCCGTCTTCCAGCGCTCGCTCGCCTCGACCAATTCCGTGCTCGGTTTCTTTCTCATCAATTCGCCGAGCGAGGCGGAACCGCAGACCGCGCACGGCTTCGCCTTTGCGGGCTCCGACCCGACCCCATCCCTGATCCCCTATCGCGGGACCTTGCCCGCGCTACCGAACCTCAGCGCCGCCGCCGCCGGGGAAGGCTTCGTCTCGTTTACGCCGGAAGCGGACGGCATCGTGCGCAGTGCGCCGCTGTTCCAGCGCGTCGGCGACCGCCTCTTCCCGTCCCTGTCCATGGAAGCGCTGCGCGTCGTGCAGGGAGCGAGCAGCTTCGTGCTGAGTTCCAGCGACGCGCACGGGCAAAGCGGCGACGGCGCGGACATGGCCTCGGCGCGGATCGGGGAGTTCTCCGTCAAGACGGATGTGCGCGGGCGCTACCGCGTCTACTTCGCCGATGCGTCGCGCGAGGTGCGGAACAAGCGCCTGATCCCGGCGTGGCAAATCCTGGACGACGGCGTGCCCGTCTCCGACTGGGCGGACCGGGTCGCGGGCAACCTCGTCTTCGTCGGCACGAGCGCGGACGGGCTGAAGGACCTCGTCTCCACACCGCTCGCGCCCGCCTATGAAGGTGTGGGCGTCCATGCGGAGATCGCCGAACAGGTGCTGGGCGAAAGCCTGGTCGGGGGGCAGATGCTGTCCCGGCCCTTCTGGGCTCCGGTGGTGGAAAACGGGCTGATCCTCTTGCCCGGCCTGCTGATGATCTGGCTGCAGCCGCGCCTCGGCGCGGGGCTGGGCGCGGGCCTGTCCCTGACGATGATCACGGGCATCATGGCCTTCAGCGCCTATCAGTTCAGTGAAAACCTCACCCTGATCGCGCCGGTCAATCCGGTCCTGTCCATCGGGCTGACCTATCTGGTCATGACCATCGTCAGCTACTGGCTGACGGAGCGGGAGCGCTCGCAGATCCGGGGCGCGTTCTCGCGCTATCTCTCGCCCGCCATGGTGTCCAAGGTCAGCGACGATCCGGGCCTGCTGACCCTGGGCGGGGAAGAACGGCCCATGACCATCCTGTTTCTCGACGTGCGCAGCTTTTCCAAGATTTCCGAGGGCATGGCGCCACAGGAGATCGTGACCTTCCTCAACCTCTTCCTCACCCCCATGACCGAGGTGCTGCAGCGCAACGGCGCGACCATCGACAAATATATCGGCGACGCCATCGTCGCCTTCTGGAACGCCCCGCTGGACGATCCCGACCATGTCGCCAATGCCTGCACCGCCGTGCTGGCCATGAGCCAGGAGCTGCGAAACCTGCGCGCGCGCTATGACGGCCAGTCGGAGGTCAAGTGGCCGGACAATCTGTCCATGGGGATCGGTTTGAACACGGGCATTTGCTGCGTCGGCAATCTGGGATCGGAACAGCGCTTTTCCTATTCCATGATCGGGGACGCGGCGAACCTCGCATCCCGTATCGAAGGGCTGACCAAGCAGTATCGCACGCAAGTCCTGATCGGCAGCTCCACGGCGCGGGATGCCGGGCGGTTCGCCCTGCTGGAAGCGGACCTGATCCGCGTGGTCGGCCGGGCGGCACCGGAACGCATCTTCATCCTCGCCGGCGACGAAGCCCTGGCCCAGTCGGAAGACTTTCAAGCTCACTCGCACGAGCACACGGCGTTCCTGGCCGATTATCGCGACCGTGACTGGGAGGCGGCGTTGGCCCGGATCCCGACCCTGAAGAGCATGGCCGACCCCATCGGCCAGACCGGCTACTACGAAATGATGGCGGAGCGCATCGCGCGTTACCAGGCCGAGCCGCCGCCCCAGGGTTGGGACGGCGTCTTCGTGGCCACGTCGAAATAGCTGGCTTTAAACGAGCAGGTCGGCGTCTTCGAAGACAATGAGGTCGGGCTCGAAAACAGCCAGGGGTTCGAGGCGAACGCCCCGCCAATGTTCGGCATCGCTCAGCTGGTCTTCCGCTTCCGCAACCCGTCCGGCGTCGAGATCGAAATCGTCGAAATCCCGATCGAACCGGACGTTCCGGTCTAGTCGGAACGTCGGGGCGGACCAGCTCTGGGCATCGCCCGGCTCGGACGACCCGAAGTCGAGCGCGTCGTCGCTCTCCACGGGACCGGACTGCAAATCGCCGAAGTCGACGGTCTCGTCCCAGTCGATATCCTCCAGATCCAAGATCTGGCTCGACAGCCGGGACAGGATCGAGTGCGGGCCCTCGTCGAAATCGGGCATGAACCATTCGACCCTGGAAACATACGGACCGCCCGTCACGACCGTCATCGTCGTCGCCGTGAACTGCGCGAGGTCGGTCGTCGCCGACGTACCTTCCACGCGGTAGTCGAACGTGCCGGAAATCTCGTTTCCGTCCTCGGTCACGCCTTGCCAGGCGAAGACGACATCCACGCGCTCACCCGTATCGAGAAGGTCGGTGAAGGAGGACGGGTCGATCACGATCTCCCCGTCCGAACTGATCGAAACGCCGACGCTCGGCCCATCCTGGACGGATACGGAGGTGAAGCGGTCGCCCTCTATGCCGAAACCGCCGCTATCGTCCCCGTCGTCGAACAGCTCGTTGGCCCGGATGACAAAGTTCTGCTGGCCGCCGGAGAACTGGTAGAACTCCACGTCATTGTCGAAGAAGCGCGCTTCGCGAATGATCTCCGGAAGGTCGTCCACCCCGTCGACCGTGACGTCGAGCACGTAGTTTTCGACTCCGCCATTTCCGTCGTCGACGGTGACCGTATACTCGGTCAGGTCGGACTCTCCCTGCGTGAGGGACGAAAAAGCGGACGTATCGATGCGCAGATAGCGCTCGCCGACGATCGTGCCTTCGGAGATCGACACGCTGAGCGCGTCCCCATTTGCGTCCTCGATCCCATTCAGCAAATCGATCAGCACGATCCCGTCATCTTCCGTGAAGGTGAAGCTCGTGTTCAGCGCCGTCGCGCTCGGCGCATCGTTCTGTCCCGTGAAGGTGATCTCCACATCCTGTTCGACCGATCCGCCGGCCCCGTCGCCGACCACAACGGTAAAGACCAGATCGAAGCTCTCGCCCTCGGCCAGGCCATCCGCGAAGAAGCCCCCCAGGAACTCCCCCGTATCGAAATCGAAGAAGGACTCGTCCAGGCCGATGACCCGTTCCACGACGAGCGCATCGCCGTTTTCATCGGTGATGTTGGCAAAGAGATCGACCGGATCATCCGAATTGACCGGGCTGATATCGGCCGTCAGCAGACCGCTCGAAACCGGCGCGTCATTATCCACGAGTTCGATGACGGAGATCGAACCGAAGAAGAAGGACTGAGCGCCGTTTTCGTCCTCGACCGTGTAGTTGATCGAAAATTCGCCGAAGTCCGTCGCCGCGAACGCGTTATAGTCTATCGTGAGGAGGCCCGTCTCCGTGTCGACGGAGTAGGCTTCGTCATCAGCGCTGGTCACCGAAAATTCGACGATGGAGAAATCATCGTTTTCGGGGTCGAAGATCGTCGCGAACAGGTCGATCTCACGCCGGAGATTGTCGTCGTTATCGACCAAGCCCTCGATGTCGGCCTGCACGGTGATGTCGAAGCCGGACTCGTTGGTCGGCCCATCATTGCTGCCGGTGACGTTGATGGTCGCAGTCTGCGCCACCGTGCCGCCATAGGCATCCGTGATGTCGTAGTTGATGACGAAGGTCTCGACTTCGCCCTCCGCGATAAAATCGAGGGAGAAGGCGATGGTCTCGACATTCAGCGATCCTGACAGAGGGTCGATCTGGAAGGCGTCTTCGAAGCCCTCGATCCCGCTGATGTTGCTGATGAAGAGCACATCGCCCTCATCCGCGTCCTGCGCACCGTCCAGCAGGTTGAGGAAGTCCAGCGAAAAGTCTTCCTGCGTGTCGAGCGTCAACGGCGCGGCCACGGTCGGGTCGTCATTGACCCCCACGATCTCGAGCTGGATCTCCACATCGGTGAAGCCGCCATTGCCGTCCGTCGCTTCCGCGACGGTCAGGAGCGACAGGCGCTCCCCGGCCCGCAACCCGTCATAGGCGGCGTCGGTCGGGTCGAAGAGGAAAGTGCGGGTCCCGGCATCGTAGGTCAGCCCGTCGAAAACCGGCGACACGAAGGTCGTCAGCGTCACCGGACCCCCCTCCGGCGTGGTGACGGAATCTGTCAGGACGGCCTGCAGGCTTTCACCGCCTTCCACCGCGCTGAACTGGAAGATGGTGACGCCGTCGGTGAAATTTCCGGGCGGGTTGGGCGGCGCTCCCTCGCCTTCGATGGTGATGGTCGCGGTGCGCGTGTCGCTGCCGCCATTGCCGTCATCGACTTCGATCTCGATGACGACCGTTTCGGTTTCGCCTTCGTTCAGGTCGGAATAGGCGCTCGGGTCCACGCCGATGAAGTCGAGCGAGGAGAAGAAGCCGCGGTCGTCGCCGGACAGCAAGTTGTAGCCGTCGAAGCTCAACGTGTCGCCCTCGTCCACGTCGGAAGCGGCCGCGACGCCGGGCTGCCCGCCCAGTCCGTCGATGGAAAACTCCGCATCCGACTCCGAGACGACAAAGACGAGGTCGCCCCCCGCATCCGGATTGTCGTTGAGACCCGTGACGGTGAAGCTCGCCGTCTGGGCGACGCTGCCGCCCCGGCCATCCACCACGTCATAGGTGAGCGTGATGGTCTCGCTTTCGTTCACGGGAATGGATTGGAACGCCGCCTGCTGCGCGGCGATGGAAAGAAAGCGCTCCCCGTCACCCAGCATGAAATCGAGCGCGCCGCTGCCAGAGTAGCTGACCACGAGATTGGCGACTGCCAGCGCGTCGTCATCCGCGTCGGAGGCTCCCGTAAGCAGGTCGAACACTTGCTGCCCGGACGTGCCGGGATCGTCCTCGCTAAAGGTGCCCGTTACCGGGCCGGACACGGTCGGGGCGGCATTGTCCGGATCGTTGCCGACGATGGTGATCTCGACCAGCTGGATCGCCGTGGTGTTGCTCGGCGAGGTCACGAAGTCGTCGTCCACCCGCACTGCGATGACGACCGTCTGCTGCTCGCCCGCATTGAGGTCCTGATAGGCGGTGGGATCGAAGGTCAGCGTTCCGCCGTCCAGCTCCGCCCCATCGGGCGGCGTCGATGTATTGCCGCCGCCAATGGCGACGATGGTCAGCAACGCGTCGTCTCCGGCGTCCGCATCAGTGACATTGCCCAGCACCAGCTCCGTCAGGTCGAATACGTCGTCATCGTCGGAAAAAGTGAGTTCCAGCGGCTCTCCCGCCACCGGCGCATCTTCGGTGCCGGTGAGGTTGATCGTGGTCGTGATCGTTCGGGTCGCGGTGCCGTCGAACACGTCGGTCTGGAGGGTGAAGCTCCGCGTCTCGCCCTGATTGAGGAACTGGAAGGCCGTCCGGTCGAACTGGAAGATATCGCCTTCCAGCACGCTGTCATTGATCACCGTTTCTCCGCTCTCGTTCAGCAGGACGGCGTTGGAGAAGGTGATCGTGTCGCCATCCCGATCCGTGCCATCGGTGTTGAGACCCGTGAGCAATCCCAGATCGATCGCCTGGAATCCGGGATCGCCTTCCGAGAAGTTGGTCGTTCCGCTTTGCGTGGGAAGGAAGTTGGTCGCCTCCACGGTCAGGACCGCCTGCGCGGTGGCC
>JBATXP010000170.1:0-1640 GCA_049673465.1 Litorimonas sp. | reverse complement strand
CCCGTTGACCGCATATCCCGCAGAAAGGCCGGCGGCGATGTTCGCCGCACCGAGCCCGAAAAGCTCCCGGTTCGCATTGACGGACGCACGCTGACGGGCTGCCAGCTCCTGCGCGGTCGAAGTGCTGTCCACGAAGGCCACGATTGCGACCACGGCGGCAGGTATCATCAACGCCTGTATGAGAGATGTCTCGATCATTGGGATGCGGAACGGCGGGAGGCCACGAGGAACTTTCCCGACAACGGGCAGGCCCTGGTCACCCAAGCCAGCCGTCCAGCTGACAAGTATGAATGCTGCGATGATGACGATCGGAGCCATACGCGACGCCATCTTGGCACCACGGCTCGACATTCCGGCGCGGACGAGACGGTACGCAATACTGTTGCGAGCGAGATAGAATGCCGCAAGGGCTACAGCGCCCGTGATCAAGGTCAGTCCGCTTGCAAGCCCTATCTGGTCCCTCAGGTTGGCAATCATCGCGACGGCTGTCCTACCGCCTCCATCAACACCAAATATGTGCCGCAACTGACTGATGATTATAAGCAGTGCCGCACCCGTGATGTAAGCCGACACAACGGGACGGGCGACGAAATTCATGAGGAAACCCGCCTTTAGCAAGCCCGCCCCGATCAGCATCATCCCGACCATGAGGGCGAGCGCGGCAGCGCCGACGACCCGCAATTCTTCCGGCAAATCCGCAATCGTGGCGGCCGTCATAAGGGAGATCACGGCCGTCGGCCCGACATTGAGCTGTCTCGAACTGCCGAGCACGGCGTAGGCGAGAAGCGGCGTGATAGACGCATAGATGCCGACCTGCGGCGGAAGGCCGGCCAGAAGCGCATATGCCAGGGATTGCGGGACCAGAAGGATTGTCACGACAATTGCCGCAACGACATCATTCGTCAGAGTCCGCGTGGAATAGTCGCCGATCCAACCCCACTGTGCCTTTACGGCAGACCCGAACACTCCGCTTCTCATGACGGCCGACACAGAAGGAGTTGGCGTGGACGCCTCAGGAAGCGTCTCTCGCCGCATACTGCATCAAAGGCTGACGAAGCTGCTCAAGTTGGAAACCGACCGCGGATACGGCGTCCATCACGGCATCGACGCCCATCTTGTCGACATGGGCGAATGCCCAGAGCGCGGCGGACCGCATGCCAGACCCGCAGAACGCCACGATAGGGCGCGGGGCGTCGCGATATGCCGTGACCGATGCCTCGACAAGGCCCGGAGAAATGCCGCCCGCCATGGGAATGTGGAAATAGTCGAGCGATACGGCCATGGCCGCCTGCTCCATCTCTTCAGACATGGGCTGAAGCGGCGCTTCCTGATCGGGACGGTTGTTGATGAATGTCATTACGCCCTGCTCCGCCAGAGCTTGGAGCTGCGCGGGCATGAGTTGCCCGGACACGAACACGTCTCCCGGAAGCTCCTTCACTTGTTCAGCTTCGCTTTGGCGGCCGCGACTACAGCGTCGGTCGTGATCCCGAAATGGTCGAAGAGTTTTGCACCCGGCGCGGAAGCTCCGAAGCCATCCATGCCGATGAAGGCGCCGTTGCGACCGATGAGCGCGTCCCAGCCTTGGCGGATCCCCGCTTCAACGGCGACCTTGGGCAGGTCCTGGCCGAGGACGGAGCGGA
>JBATXP010000169.1:0-10014 GCA_049673465.1 Litorimonas sp. | reverse complement strand
GCCCGGCCGGGGCGGAGTGCAGGGGGACGTAGTGGAAGGGCGTGATGATGCCCGCCCCGCGCATCGCCTCGATGAAGGCGGCGCGACGCTCCGGCGTGGGCAGCAGGATCTGGTACATGTGCGCGTTGTGGCTCTCGCCGTCGGGCAGGGTGATCGGGCGCTCCACCCGCCCGGCCGCCTCCAGCGGCTCCAGCGCCGCATGGTAGCGCGCCCACGCCTCCAGCCGCGCGCGGGTCAGCTCTTCTGCGATCTCCAGCTGGGCGTAGAGAAAGGCGGCCGTGAGCTCGGACGGCAGGAACGAGCTGCCCAGATCCACCCAGGTATATTTGTCGACCGCCCCGCGGAAGAACTGCTTGCGGTTGGTGCCCTTCT
This sequence comes from Litorimonas sp., assembly GCA_049673465.1. Classification (GTDB taxonomy): domain Bacteria; phylum Pseudomonadota; class Alphaproteobacteria; order Caulobacterales; family Maricaulaceae; genus Litorimonas. The sequence continues at coordinate 9,642 of JBATXP010000169.1, read as the reverse complement.
CCCGGATGATCTCCGCCCGCTCGATATAGCGCGGATCCGCGATCGCCAGCGCGCCGCCCTCGCCGGAGATGATGTTCTTGGTCTCGTGGAAGGAAAAGGCCGACAGCGCCCCGAAGCTGCCCGCGCGCCGACCGTGGCGCTCCGACAGAAGCGCCTGGGCGGCGTCCTCCACGACGACAAGATCGTGCGCGTCCGCGATGCGCTGGATCGCCTCCATGTCGCAGATCACGCCCGCATAGTGGACCACGAAGATCGCCCGGGTCTTCGGCGTCACGGCCTGGGCCACGCGCTCCGGGTCGATGTTGAGCGTGTCGCGCCGCACGTCCACGAACACCGGCGTCGCCCCGCGCAGCACCACCGCGTTGGCGGTCGACACGAAGGTGTAGGACGGCATGATCACCTCGTCGCCCGGACCGAGGTCGAGCAGGATCGCCGCCATCTCCAGCGCCGCCGTGGCCGAGTGCGTCAACAGCGCCGCCTGCGCCTGCGCCATGCGCGCAACGGCCGCGTTGGACAGACCCGTATAGTGCCCGTCCCCCGACAGCTTGCCCCGAACGATCCCGTCCCGGATATACTCCAGCTCACGACCCTGCAAACCAGGCCTGTTAAATGGTATCGTCATAGAAATCCGACCCTGCGCCGCGCACCCTGCTACACTCGTCACGGCCTCCATGGCCAGAGCCCATCCTGTGAAAGGATGGTGGGCGATACTGGGATTGAACCAGTGACCCCTACAATGTCAAGGTATGGGGACATGGCCTCACACCTTTGAAAATTCTGTACTCTTTGCCCGATCAATGGAAACTGCCCGGATATTGCCCAAATCCTGCGATCAGTAGCGGAACCAGCCGTGGGCGAGGGCCCGGTCCTTGATGTCCTTGGAAGCGACATGGGTGTAGATGTCAACCATGTTCGAGTTGGCCCATCCGCCTTTCATCTGCAGCCGCAGTTTGTCAGGCTCAAGAGAATATTGCCACGTTGCCCATGTATGGCGCATGGGGCGCAGGTTGAAGCGTCTCAGCCCGTGGCGCTTGGTCAGACGATCGAGGCGCTTCTTCGGGCCGTAATATCGACCGTCCGGTGACTGTCTGTACGGCTTGCCATCAGCGCCCAGAAAGACAAAATCGTCCGGACCTCGCCTCTCCGGCAAGGCGCTCCGTCCTCGCTCGCAAAGATCGAAGCTCCGGATCAGGCCACCCTTGGTCTTCCAGAATATCACGCGCCGGCCGTCCAAGCCCACCTGGCTCCATTTCAGCGAAACGGCTTCGGATGGCCGCGCGCCCGTCGCAACATGGAATTCCAGTAGGGGCCTCATCGACCCGGCCGCGTCGAGAAGCCGCTCGATCTCTTCGGGCTGATACCATTCGTAGGGGGCCTTTTCCTCCTTGAGCTTCCTGATCTTGAACGGTGTCATCATCCGCTCTTCGGCAGCGTGAGTGAGGATCACGGAAACGAGCGCGAAGAAGCCCCGATTGATGGTCGATGCCTTCTGCGTGGGAAACAGTTTGGTGGCCGCGCGCTGCAGTCTGCCATTGGTCAGGTCGGCGAGCCGGTCCTCTCCCAACTCCAATATCACCCGATCGAAGTAGTGGTATATCGTGGAATTGCCGCCGCTTTCCATCCAACTCACGGCGGCGTCGGCGAAGCTAAGGACGGAGCGGTCGTCCGGCGATTCCGGTGCATAGACCCGTTCGTAGATGCGGCGCTCTAGGCCCTTGACGAAACGGCGCGCCTCTGTTTTCGAGCGGCACTTAGTGCTCTGGTCGACGGCGACACCGTGGAACGTTCCGCGGACGCGCCATATCCCGGAATCCCTTTTGCTGAGCCTGAGCATGACGGCTGTCTTAGCCGATCGACAATCAGGCGCAAATCCCCCTGCGTGAAGCGTCTCGGACCCTTGCCTTTGGCCCCGGACCGCTGGCACGCCCCGAGTTCGTCCGCGACGGCGCGCAAGGCGCGAACGGAAATGCCCAGCAATTTCACCACCTCTTTTTCATCGATGGTCCGGAACTCATCTGCCCATGCCATGTCCGTCATGTGCGCCTGACCTTGCGCTCGAACACCCAGCATTTCACGGTCTTCCCGGCACCCTGCTCGTTGGTCGCGATGGCGGAATTGACAGCCTTCACGCCGACGAACTTGTGTGTGCGGGTCTTCTTCAGCCGCTCCTTGATCTCGGAGATCACGGGCACTTGCTGTCGTTGCTCCGTGGCGATGCGCACGAAGTGGTTCAGGTTGACGGCGATCAACTGAGGATCGCGGGAATGGTTGAGCGCAGAGTGTGCGCCGTACGCATCCAGATAGTCGAACATCTCCCAAAACGCCTGCAGCTTCGGGTGATCCGCCTTGACGGCCGTTTCGCGCTCTACGGCCAACTGCTCGAAGAAGTCTCGCAGATCCTCGCGCACACTCTCGTCGAAGCCGCACAGCCGGGTCAGGCAGTCTCCCAGGGCGGTAAGCTGCGCATGGTTCTTGGCGATGCGAAAGGTCTTGATCTTGGGATGGGTGAGCAGGTCGTCCTCGATGCGACGGGTATGGTCGGCGAGATATTCCAGCACGTCGGCTTCGCGCGAGATGGCCTGCAGGAGGAAGTTGGAAACCGCCTTGACCGGGAGCTGGTTGAGCCGGTCCGCCGCCTCGCGCGTCCGCGCACTGTGGCCCGACATGTCGAAGTCGAGGTGAACGATGCGGGTCAGGACCGCATCCGTCGACTGGACCGTGTCGTTCTGGGCGATGACAATCGCGCCCCGGAAGGGCGGTGCATAGGTCTCGTTGCCTCCGTTCTTGATGCCCCTCTCCCCGAACGGACGGCCGTTATACGTGTCCTTGAGCTGGGTGAAGTCGAACTTCTTATGCTTGGAATCCTCGCCGTGATCGCCTTCCAGCAACACGATCGGCAGGTTGGAGACCTGCGCGAACTTCCGGCGGATCGCGGCGAAGGTCGACTTGGACGGGTCGAACCCTTCCGTGTCTTCCAGGCCCAGCGTCTTCCAGAGGAACTCGACAAGTGTCGTTTTCCCGGACCCCGCTTCGCCCACGATTTCGAGGAAGGGAAAGGACTTCTGCTGCGACCTGATCTGCTCGGCAAAGAGAGAGCCGAACCAATATGTCAGCGCGGCGAGGCCCTTCATTCCGAAGGCCTGGTAGACGAGTTGAGGCCAATCCGGCTCGTATTGGTGCCGTCGACCAATCTCGAAGGCGAAGCTGGAAGACAGGGTTTTGACCGACGCCTTGTCGATCTCGATATAGTCTTCCGCGTTGGCCGGGATGTGCTTGCCCCCGCGGATCGCGAAGTCCGGGAAGATGTAGGCCTTGTGCTCGCGCGAGTAGCCGACGAAGTCGATCGTCTCGACCTGCTTGATGTCGTCGAGATCGTTTTCCACGATCCAGTTGAGCTGCGCCCCGCCGCCCATGTAGAGGCCGCCCGGTGTCGCGCTCAGCAGGCGCTTCTTGAAATCCCCGCTGGACGCGATCTGCGCGCCCGTGAAGGTCGTCTTGATGGAGGGTCGTCCATTGGGGAACGAAACCCGGCAATAGTACCAGCTTTCGCCCGTGCCGGCGTGGAACTGATAATAGAGGAAGTCGGGAAAGCAGTTGCATATCTGGCTGAGCGATCCGGCTTCCTTGATCGCCTTGCTGCGGAGTTCCTCGTCCGTCAGCGCGTCGTCGGCCTTCCTGAGCTCCTCCATGGTCTGGACGAGTTTCTCGATATTGTCGGTGAACCAATAGAGGCGATTGGCGAAGTTGAAGCAGAACCGGCTCTTGCGCTCATATCCCCAGATCAGCATGGCCTTGTCCCAGGCCGTCTCGGCGACCAGAAGATCGCCGTAGTGGCGATAGTCGGCGACGCGCGACTCGGTCAGCCTCCCTTCCATGTGCAGATCGTTCCAGTCGCGCTTGTGGTCCTTTCTGTCCCGGCTGATCTGTGCGGCGTCCACGGTAAACCCCGCCTTGCGCGCCCGCTTGACATGCTTTCGGGTGAAGCGCCGCCCCGCCGCGTCGCTGTCCAGCGCGAACACGAACCGGACCGATCGTCCAGAATGCTTGGCCAGAGCCTTCTCCGGATAGTTCCCGGCGCTTAGGATCGCGACGGCCTTGATGCCGTTGAGGTTCAGCGCCACAGCGTCCAGGCAGCCCTCCACCAACCAGATCGTGTCCTTGTCCTCGATGTTCAGCGTGGGCGGCTGCCACCAGAGTCCGCCATGGCTGCCGTGGAAATTCTGCTTGCGCACGGTCTTGGTGCCGTCCGGGTCCGTTATCGTCACCGGCTCGACGAAGCGCTCCATGTAGATGTCGGCCGTACGGTCGATATCGAAGCGCACGGTCGCCGTGCCCCGGTCCGCGCGCGAATGCCAGAACTTCTCCTGGCGGTACCAGCCCCGAATCTGGGTCACGTCGAAGCCGCGCGCGAAGCTCATATAGGCATCGGCCGTGGCGTTGGGGTTTTCGACCGTGGCGGTGTAGCGCTCGTTGAACCGCTCGAACAACTCGGGATAGATGTCGCGGATGTGGCGCTCCTCGCCGCAATTGTTGAGTCGTCCGCATTTGACGACCCAGGGCGAGTCGGCGTGGGTGAAGAGTTCCCGCTTTGCGCAGCTCGGGCACGTCCCGCCCTGCAGCCACTGGCCTTTGACCTTGAACTTGAAGTCGGCGACGAGGCGCTTGCGCGCCTCTTCGAGAATGTCCCGTCTCACGTGCCGCTCTCTCTGTCCCGCTCGACATAGGCCATACAGTCAGACGTCCGGCACTGGATCTGGAAGACCGACCCGTCGGGCGCACGCCTCACGGACAGGCCGCGCCTATCCCCACACCACGGACAGCTGCGCCGTCTCCGCGTCTCGGCCTTGGCCTTCATGTCGTCCTGAAGTCGCGCGGCGAAGGCGATCATTCGGACCATCTGATTCCACCCGGCGCCGCTCATGCCGCGACCCGTTCGGACAGTCGCGTGACGACGATCCTGTGTTCGTCTTCCACAAGATCGCCGATCGCCTCGATCAAGGCGGGCTGGGCGGCAATGGCCGCGTGGAGATGCAGGGGCAGCCCCTGATCGGTGGTCAGCAGGTCACGAAACCTGTCCGCAAAGGCCAGGCATTCGGCGTGTCGCGCCACGGTGGTGATCTGCACGCCAAGTCGCTGCCCGTTGCGGACATAGGTCGTGTCGGCCGCGATCTCGCCCCGACATTCCGCGCAGACATGCGCCTGTCGCGCCTGGACCACGCGGCGCGTATATTCCTCGAAATACATGATCAGGCCGCCTTGCCCACGAAGGAGATGCCGGGGATCGGCAGGGTGCCCTCCGTCTGATCGAACAGGTACCAGGCGCAGTCATCCTTGCCCGTCACCCCGTTCCCCATCCAGGACACGCGACCCACGGTCACGATGGCCCGGCAATGAGGGAGCAGCGGCGCGGCCTGTTGGGTGAAGGCCCAGGCCGCATCTAACAACAGCCAGGTCGGCCGAATGGCGGAGAGACGCAGAATGAGCGGATGCAGGAGGCGTCGGGTCCAGGGCGGGTTGGTGATGAAGCAATCGGCCCGGTCGTTGACGTTCGCCGTTTCCGGCCACTCCAGAACGTCGCCGCGAAGAATGTCGGCGCGACCCGGATGGAGGTCGCTGGCATAGAGGCAGACATGGCCGTGTCGCTCCAGGTGCCCGATCAGACGACCGTCCCCCGCGCACGGCTCGATGAACCGGGTCTGCGCCTTTAGATAGGGCAAGAGGGGAGCCACGGCGGCTTCCGGAGTGGGATAGGCGTCGGCCTTGCGAAGCGCAAAATCGGACCGCTTTCCCATGGTCCTAGGCCCGCTGTTCCAGGGCGCGCCGGACCGCGTAGCGTTCCATCTCGTCGGCGATCCGGAAGGCGGACCGGATCTGAGGATCGCTGCCGTCCATTGGATCGGACAGGCGCACGGTGTTGGCTTTCGCGGCCTCGACTTCGGCGAGCGCGTAGTTGCCCATGCGGCGATGGGCCCAGGCCCGCAGGAGGTGCGGCGCATCCGCGTCCCGCCCCAGCAGGGCGAAGACGGGTTCGTCCTCGCGGGGCTGGCTCGGCTGGAAAGGGGCTGACGTCATGACGGCCTCCGGAGATTGCGAAAGTGACGGACCCAGAGCAGGCCGGCGACCATCGCCAAGAGAAGATGGAAGACAGGCGCATCGCTTGCGGGCGTGACCCAGATGACGCGGACGCCCTCGATCAGGACGCCCGTCAGATAGAGGGCGAGGAGAGTCGTCAGCATGGCGCGCCTTTCGTCTCCGAAGAGCAGAGGCGTCGGGGACCGGGCAAGGTATTGCCAGGGTGCGGGGCGAGGCTCGGAACCTTGATGCGGACCGGTTCGCTGGAAAACACATAACGGCCGCCGCACGCGTCGTTGCGGCAATTCACGTGGAATTCCTTGACGAATCGGGTGATGCGGTTGGTGCAGGTCACGGTCGTGGGGCTCCCGCAATCGGGGCAATGAAACGTGCTGCGTTTTCGGCGGGGCCGAGAGACGGGTTTCAGGGTCATGCCGAGGCTCCACTTTTGGCACGGCAGGGAGAGCAGGCCCGAGCGAGCCGGGCCAGCCAGGTCCGCACGGCTGCGCTCTGGCGGATCACGGATCGATGCTCGTAAGTGGTGAACCGCCCGTCTGAGGAATAGCGCGCGACGGCCGAGACCAAGGCCGAGGTCCGCCCGGCGAGATCGACTCCGATATAGATGGCCTCCCGCTCGTCGCGTGGGACGAGCTGGTGGAGGTCCAGCAATCCCCGGCTCATGAGGGGCTGGCCGCACGCCTGCTCCAGATGCCAGACCGTCGACGCCTTCAGCGTATAGGGATGATCCGGGTCCGTGGCGCGCGCCAGCTGCGACTTCGATACGTCGCATTGCGCGGCGGCGGAAACGAGCCCTCCGCAGGCATCGACCAAAGCGGCACTGAGCGCGGCGAGGGATAGCGAAATGTCGGTCCTCTGCATGGGTCTCTCCGTCGTTGCTCCATCATCCGGCCATCCGGAAAGGGAAGGCCGGGTGATTTTTCCCCTTTATTGCAAGTTGCCCCCCCGCTATCGGCTCCGGACCGAAACGAAGAAGGATGTGACCCCGACCGAGTGCTCAGGCGTCGGTCCACTCGGGTGGAAGCTGGCAAGTCGCCATGTAGTCTTCCAACCGTTCGATGGACCGCAGCGTGATCGACTTGCCCTGCCGCAGCTTGCGGATGACGTGATGATCCACGTCGGCCGCCCTGCACAAAGCCGTCGGGCTCTTGCCCGTCGCGGCGATGAAAGCGTCGATCTGCGCCAGAAGAGAGTCACGGGTTTGCATGTTTGTTCGCCTAGTGGGTGTTTATTCACCCGTCAAGCGATAAGAGGCATATCCATGGGTATTTCGCGCAACGACAATTACGACGAGGGCCAATTCATCGACGACATCCGGCACCGTTTGCGCGTGCTGCTCCGAATTCGGGGGAAGTCGATGCAGTCCGTTTCTCTGGAAGCGGGCGGCAGCGACGCTTCGCTGAAAGACTTTCTGAGCGGTCGGAAGAAGACGATGCGTCTCACGACATTTCTGGGCTGGGCCCGCGCGCTCGACACGCCCTATGCGGTCCTGATCGACAATGCGGGCTATGGGGGCGTGTTCGATCCGCACAACGAGGCGGCGATGGTCGATGAAAGCAAACTGGAGGAGGTCGAGCTGCGCCGTCGCTCCGGTCGCAATCTTCGCTTCCTGCGCGAGGCTCTGGGCCTGTCCCAGTCGGAATTGGCCGAAGCCGCGCGCGTCTTCAAGGGCGAGGTGGCCGGGGTTCCGGATGCCGAACTGGTGGAGGCCTGGGAGACCGGCCGCAAGATGATTCCGCCGCTCAGCGCGATGCGGCTGACGGAATCGCTCGGCATACTCGCCGACGAAATCTACGGATCAAGCGCAGGCTGAGAGGAGACCCGATAGGCAGCGCATGGTCTCGCGCTGATCCAGTCCGCCCGTCATGTCGTAGAGTTGCGCGAAGCTGTACCCGGTCGCCCGGACGATCGGCAGGATCAGCAGGACGCGGCGCGCTTCGGTCATGACGGGTCGGATCGGATAGACGGGCCTCATAGGATAATGTTCCTATTGGCGAAGGGCGGGCGCTGTCAAACGCCAACTGTGGACAAGTTGCCGCGTCACGGATCGTCCGTTTCGCTGCGGGCCTCCGCGTCGATCCGAGTCGTGATCCCGCCTCCACTGTCGACCGAATGGGCGGCGGCGTTGACGATCCAGTCGATGGGCTGAGCGGCTTGGACGAAACCGGAGAGACGCAACGGGGTTTCGGGTATGATGTCGGGGCGACCCGATGAGAGATCGGCCTGGAAGGCCACCACGGCGCGAGACAGCCGACGGTATTCCGCCGCCGCGGCCGCCCTTGCCTTGTCCTGAGTCGGAAACACGCCTTGCAATCGTTTGACGCGGTTCCCGTCGCCGACCTCCACCCAGCTCTTCTCTCCCTTCCCCATGTCGTTCCAGGCCGCGCGCACGCCGGAGAACTTCGGCTCGCGCGATGTCTGCGTGAAGCGGTAGGAGGAGGTCTGTCCCCGATCGAGAGCCGCGGGGGGCAATGGCCGCCCGGACGGCGTCTTTCCTTCCGCCTCGCTGGAAAAGATGACGAACCCGTTCTTGACCGTGAAAAAGCCGCCATGTTCGCGGGCCAGGCGGCTGAGGAGATTCATGTCGGATTCGTTGGACTGGGTGACATGGTCTATGCCGTAATCCGCGAACCGGTCGTCGATGGCGCGCGCCAGTCCGTGACGCGCGGCGACCTCGCCCACGATCTGCCCGATCGTCGCCTCCGACCAGGATGCGTCCCGCCTCACCTTCAGGCCTTGCGTGAAGTCGGCGGCCGCCGCCTTGATCTCCAGCCGGTCCGGCGGTCCGGAGTGGCCGATCTCGTCGATATGGAAGAGGCCCTTGTCGAAAAGGGTGCGTCCGTCCGGACCCTCCACGCCGAGGTGGAAGCGCAGGGACGTGCCGGCCGCGGGGAGATCGAGGTCGCCTTTCGGGTCCGCGAATTGCATCGTCAGGTCGTCGGCTTCGTGCCCGCGGCTGTCCGACAGTTCCAGCGAGACGAAGTGCGGCCTCAGGCGCGCGGTTATGTCCACGCCGTCCACGCCGATCCGCCAGACCGCCCGGGTCACGACAGGCCGCGCAAGGCGGGCAGGCGTTCCGTGCGACCGTCATCCGTGCGCACCAGGTCGATCTCGAACTCGATCACCTGCGCCGCCCCCATGGGGAGCAGTTCGGAATGCGACTCGCGCACCGTCGCGATCGCCCAGAGCCCATGAACGTAACCGTCCCCACTCGCCAGAACGTGATCCTGCCCGGCGAGCGCCATCTCCTTCAAGGTAGACAGGTCCGTGTTGGTCCCGGTCACGCCGGATGTGGGATAGAGCACGCCGGCCAGGGTCAGGGTTTCGCCACGCACGCCCGTGAACTGATAGGCCGGTCGCGCCCGGTAGCGGTCCTGCTTCACCCAGCCCAGCTCCAGGGCGAGCGCATAGGTCTGGGGCGGCAAGGTGCCGAGTTCGAACACGAATTCGTCGAGCGTCAGCAGCATCCCTCAATCCTCGTCCAGGTCGGACAGCGATGCGGTGATCTTGCGTTTCTTGTCACGCTCGCGCTTGTCGAGCTCGCGCCGGAGC
>JBATXP010000168.1:0-10829 GCA_049673465.1 Litorimonas sp. | reverse complement strand
GCCCAGATGTGGAGCGCGCCCAAGAGCCGGGACTCACGCATATCGTCCTGCGGCTCTGTCAGCAGGTCGGGACAGACGGCATAGGCGTCCGCGACCGTGCCGCCTGGTTGGACTCTGGCGTCTCGCGCATGATCGTTAGCGCAGACGACCCGCTCCACATTGCCGGTCTTGCGCGTAACGGCGAACGGCCCCCACAGGCGCGGGTCGTCCCGCCGCCGCCAGCGGTCAAGCGGCAGGTCCGGAAACCAGAGGGCGAGGATGCGTCGTGAGGCGGAAGAGCGCATGAGGGGCAAGCTGAGATGAGGTGTGTAGGGAGGCCGAGGCCGGGCGGAGGTCGGGCGGATGAACAATCCGCTCCGGCGGGTCGCCCCGCACGGACCAAGCCCGGGGCCGACCACGGCGGCTGCGGGTTAGGCTCCAGCTCCAGTCGCCTTGCCGGGACGGGTCAGGATCGCACTGCCAGCGCGTCTCGCACCCGGACGACTGGGCCTGGCGCCGGATGAGCACGAGGCCCGTCGCTCCACCATGCTGCGCCGCGATCTGAAGGCGGCGGCTCTCGAACAGGTCCGGGCCCTTGTCGATGTCGATGACGACGAGGCTAGCCCCGCGACATCGCAGTGCCTCCTCGCCCGCCCAGAGCGTCTCGTCGCGGTTGGCCGTCTCGATGAGGATGAGGTGCTCGGGGGCGCAGTAGGCCGCCAGACCCCTCGCCCGGAGCGAGCGTGCCCGGTGACCGATCGCGATCCACAGGACGCGGCCGTCCAGCCGCGCAGCCAGGCTCAAGGCGTGAGAAGTCCGTAGCGCGCCCGTGGCTTCATGGACGCGGCCCAAAGCGATAGGCTCGACGAAGTCCAGCTGGACTACGTTCTGGTTGGCCGCGAAATCCTGACCCGAGACGAGGCCGATCTGCGCACTTATGTCCTTCAGGGTTGACACAAGTTCGCGCTTTGTTCTCAATCTAGGCTAAGTGTCAAGCGAAACAGGAATTAAGTCCTAGAGCTTCTGTGGACAGATTAGTGGCTGACTACGACTCAGAGCTCATCATATTGTGAGAAATGCCACCGGGTCAGTTCAAGAAAAGTTGGGTTAGTTTTCTCACTCAACTCGCAAATAATCTGAGAAAAGCTGATGACACAACACTAGGCAATACGGGGGATAATCTGCCGAATTTGGATCGTGCTGCCGAAACGTGAAGAACTAGAAGCCTTGAGGGTTTGTCCTCTTAAATCGTAGGCTTCCGACCATATGCCGTGACGGAAAATTGGAATTTTCCGATAGCTTGCTATCCACAACTAGACGAACCCTTTGACAAAAGAGTGCTAGCACAATACATAAGTGAAAGCACAAAAAGGGATCTTGCAGTGTCCACACTTACCGTCAGGCGCCTACCCGACATCGTCTACCGCGCGCTTAAGGCTCAAGCGGCGCAGGAGGGCATCAGTGCGGAAGAAAAGGCCCGCCGTATCTTGGCGCTGCATCTCCAAGCTGGTGTCGAATCCGGTCTCGGCTCGGAAATGGCCGGTTTGGCCCGAGAGCTCGGTATATCCGACGAAGCGTTTCAGCTGCCCAACCGGGCCGACGGTGACGTCGAACCCGCCTTGTTCGGATGATCCTGCTCGACACGAACGTCGTCAGCGCTTTGGCTGGCGGCGCGGACCAGGGTTTGATTTCGGACTGGGTCGACCGTCTCGGTCCCGGCACCGCTTGGATCAGTACGATCACGGCTGCCGAGCTGAGACTCGGCGTAGCCTTGCTTCCAGATGGCCGCAGAAAGCAGGGGCTCGACAAATGGTGCGAAACCCTGATTGCCCGCTTCACCGAACTGGGCTGCGTCGCCGAGTTCGATCTCGCGGCGTCGCGGCACTTCGCAGTTGGAAAAGCGAAAGCGCGACAGAATGGGCGTGAGGTGAACAGCTTTGCCGATGCCGCTATTGGCGCGATCGCGCTGGCGGGCCGTTGTCCGGTCGCCTCCCGCGATACAAGTCCTTTCGAGGCTCTTGGAGTCGAGGTCATCGATCCATGGAGCGCTGCTGGCTAACTTATCGATCTCATTTCCATGCTGTTGTATCGATGAAAGCCGACTGAAGTTTGGCAGAACAGAAGCTGGATGGTACGAAGGTAGAGAACTCGATTGTCCAGAGTTTCTGCACCGCTCAATCCCGCAAACCGACCCAACCCCCATCTCTATATACCCTAGGTTTACTTCCACATCATCAAAGCCTGAGTGCTGCTCTTTTCTCCCGAATAAACCTGTCCTTTCTGGTCGCTTTCCGACCTAGCCGAAAATCGCATTCCCACGCAGCTTAAGCCTCGAACTTCAACGAGGCGTATCGCAGTGTCACCCAACTCCATCCTCATCGGTCAGGTCGGCGTCGTCTTCACGACGATCGGCTCCGGCGTTTGGGCGGCGACCCAATGGGTGGCGCGGGAGCTGCGCTACGATCCCTATCTCGGGGCGGCCTGGTTCGAGTTGGGCGACACGCCGATCTACTACCCGTGGCGTCTGTTCGAGTGGTGGTACGCCTTCGAACCTTACGCGCCGGACGTGTTCGCGACCGGCGGCTGGGTCGCCATCGGGGCGTCCGGCCTCGGCGTCGTGGCCTCGGTCATCGGTTCGGTCTGGCGTGGTCGCCAAGCCAAGGCGCTGACAACGTTCGGTTCCTCCCGCTGGGCAACGGACACCGAAATGAAGCGTGCCGGCCTGTTCGGCCGGGCGGGCGTGTTCATCGGTCGGACCAAGGACCGCTACCTGCGTCATGACGGCCCGGAGCATGTTATGACCTTCGCTCCGACCCGCTCGGGCAAGGGCGTCGGGCTCGTGGTCCCAACCCTGGTGTCCTGGCCACACTCAACTGTGGTCCACGACATCAAAGGCGAGAACTGGCAGCTGACCTCCGGCTGGCGCTCGACCTTCTCACACTGCCTGCTGTTCGATCCGACCAATCCGGCGTCCGCCAAGTACAACCCGCTGCTCGAAGTCCGCATGGGCCGTAACGAAGTGCGCGATGTCCAGAACATCGCTGATATCCTCGTCGACCCGGAAGGTGCGCTAGAGCGCCGGTCGCACTGGGAGAAAACGGGTCACGCCCTGCTTGTCGGTGCGATCCTCCACATCCTCTATGCGGAGGAAGAGAAGACCCTCTCCCGCGTGGCAAGCTTTCTATCTGATCCGGCGCGTTCCTTCGAGGCCACGCTGACGGAGATGATGTCCACCAATCACCTCGGCTGCGGTGATGCAGCTACCCCAGAAGTTCATCCCGTCGTGGCGCAAGCAGCGCGCGAACTGTTGAACAAGTCTGACAATGAGCGCTCAGGCGTCCTGTCGACGGCGATGAGCTTTCTGGGCCTGTATCGCGACCCGACCGTGGCCGAGGTGACCTCACGGTGCGACTGGCGGATCGAGGATTTGGTGAGCGCAGACAAGCCGGTTTCGCTCTACCTCGTAGTGCCGCCGTCCGACATCTCGCGGACCAAGCCACTCGTGCGCCTCGTGCTCAATCAGATCGGCCGACGTCTGACCGAGAAACTGGAAGGTGACGTCGACGACGACGCCCGGCGCAATCTCCTGCTGATGCTCGACGAGTTCCCGGCGCTAGGACGGCTCGACTTCTTCGAGAGCGCCTTGGCCTTCATGGCGGGCTACGGCCTGCGAGCCTTCCTGATTGCGCAAAGCCTCAACCAGATCGAGAAGGCCTACGGACCGAACAACTCCATCCTCGACAATTGCCATGTGCGCATCGCGTTCGCGACCAATGATGAGCGCACGGCCAAGCGGGTCAGCGACGCGCTCGGGTCAGCGACCGAGATGCGCGCCATGCGCAACTATGCGGGTCACCGCCTCGCGCCGTGGCTATCGCACGTCATGGTCTCTCGGCAGGAAACGGCGCGCCAGCTCCTCACGCCCGGCGAAGTCATGCAGCTGCCAGCAGACGAGGAGGTCGTTCTGATCTCCGGCATGCCGCCCATCCGCGCCAACAAGATCCGCTACTACCAAGATAAGAACTTCAGCGGCCGGGTGTCCTCTCCGCCCACGCTGAACGGCCCCGGTCGTCCCTATGGCGACGCTCCCCACCCACGCCCGGACGACTGGGGCCGACGCACCGCCATCGCGATCGACACACTCGATCCAGAACAGAGCGACGCGCAGCCGGACGACAAATCCGACGACGACGCCAAGGATGGCAGCAAGGAACTCAAGCCTGACATCAACGAGCCGGAGGCTCCGACGCCAGAAGTGGAGGAAGACGAGCCCGCCCGCGAGCCCGACACGACGCCGCAGATCGAGGTGGACATCTCCGGCCCCGACGCGCGCAAGATCTACGGCATCGACAAGGGCATGCCCGGCACGGACCTGATGGGGCATGCGCTATGACCACGTCCCTCAAACGCATCCAAGCCTACGCCCAGCCCGAGCTGCACCGGCGGCTGGAGATCGCGGCCGCGCATCCGAAGGTGAGCAAGTCGTGGGTCGTCCAGCAGGCGCTGGAGCTCTACCTCTCGGAAGAGCAGGAAGCCGCCCGCAACAACCCTATCCTGCGCCGTCTCGACCAGATGACACGCGAGAGCGAGCGTCTGCGCCAGCGCCTCATCGTCCTGACCGAAGCCCATGCGCTTTTCGTGCGCTACTTCCTCACCACGGTTCCCGCGCCGCCCAAGGCCGAAGCCGAAGCGGCGCGCTCGCAAGGCGCGATCCGGTTCGACGGCTACCGCGAGGCGCTGGAGACCATCCTCGCCGACAAGACGCGCCACCTGTTCGACGGCATCGAGGACGCCTTTCTCGGCAAGAGCGCGTTCTTCACCGAAGAGGAACTGGACCGCTTGGAGAACCCGCATCCCAACCAGACGGGAGGGTCGGGCGATGACTGAGACCGTGACGCCAAGCCGCCAGCGAACGGACGCCATGCTGCGCACCGCGCTCGGGCCGGTCATCTGCCAAGCTCTGGCTGATCCGTCCGTCGTGGAGGTCATGCAGAACCCGGACGGCAAGCTCTGGGTCGAGAGCCACGGCAAGGGCCGCCTCACGCGCGGGACGGTTGTCCCGGCCTCACAGGCCGAGCGCATCATCCGCCTCGTCGCTTCGCTGTCCGGGGCGGATGTGACGCGCGAGCGGCCCATCGTGTCGGCCGAGTTGCCCATCGGCGGTCAGCGGTTCGAGGGCGTGCTGCCGCCCGTCGTGCAGGGACCGAGCTTTGCCATCCGCAACCCGGCCGCAAGTGTGTTCACGCTGGACGACTATGTCGAAGCGGGGACGTTGTCGGACGGTCAAGCCAAAGTCCTTGCACGCGCCGTGTCCGAGCGCCGCAATATCCTGATCGTCGGCGGCACGGGCTCCGGCAAGACGACGCTCGCCAACGCGCTGCTCGCCGAAGTCGCCCGGTCCGGCGACAGGGTCGTCATTCTGGAAGACACGCGTGAACTGCAATGCGCGGCCGAGGACTGCGTCAGCTTACGCACGCAGCCATCCGTCTCCATGCGCGACCTCGTGCGCTCCACCTTGCGCCTGCGCCCCGACCGCATCGTGGTCGGCGAGGTACGCGGCGGCGAAGCGCTCGACATGCTCAAAGCCTGGTCGACGGGGCATCCCGGCGGCGTGGCGACGGTTCACGCCAATTCTGCCGCCGACGGTCTCGACCGTCTTGCGCAGCTGGTCGGCGAAGTCGCGGCCAACGTGCCGCGCAAACTCATCTCCGCGGCGGTCGACATCGTCGTCGGGATCGAGCGCAGTGGAGGCGTCCGACGGGTCACGGACATCCTCGACGTGCTCGGACAGGACGGAGCCGACGGAGGGTTCGCTTTGCGGCCTCTCTGTCACGATCCGCCCTAGACGCTGAGCCCGGAGCGTCCGCCCCGGCCTCGACCCTCTTCCACCATCCATCGGAAAAAGGAGTCCCTCGTGACCCTGCTCATACCCCATGTCTTGCGTTCCACGCTCGGCTCGCACTCCGGCCGCCAGACGGCCGCCGCTCTCGCCCTCGGGCTCGCCATGCTCACCCTGGCCGGTCCCGCTCATGCTGCCGGGTCCGGCATGCCGTGGGAAGGTCCGCTGACGCAGATCCTCTCTTCCGTCGAAGGCCCCATCGCCAAGATCGTCGGCACGATGGCGATCATCCTCGCCGGTCTCGGTCTCGCCTTCGGCGACACGGGCGGGGGCTTTCGCAAGCTGATCCAGATCGTGTTCGGCCTAAGCATTGCTTTCACCGCGACCAGCTTCTTCCTCTCCTTCTTCAGCTTCGGCGGCGGGGCGACCCTCTGATGGGCGCGGCGCAGCATACGACACGGGATGTGCCGGGGTTTTCCATCCCGGTTCACCGCTCGGTGACCCAGCCGATCCTGATGGCCGGAGCGCCCCGCTCCGCCACCATCCTGATCGGCACGCTGGCAGCGGCTCTCGGGCTGGGCCTCCAGCTCTGGCCGGTCGGCATCGGGGTCTGGGTCGTGGGGCTGGCGGTCTGCGTGTTCGCCGCAAAGCGCGACCCGCTCTTTGTCGACGTGCTGCGCCGCCACATCCGTCAATCCGCCCACTTCGCCGCGTGAGGAGCATACCATGATGAACCTCGGAGAATACCGGTCCACCGCCAAGCGACTATCCGACCACCTGCCCTGGGCCGCGCTCGTTGCGCCGGGTGTAATCCTCAACAAGGACGGCAGCTTCCAGCGCACCTTGCGCTTCCGGGGACCGGACCTGGAGAGCTCTACGCCGGAAGAGCTGGTCGCGACGTGTGCGCGGGTGAACAACGCGCTCCGCCGTCTCGGCTCCGGCTGGGCGCTACATTTCGAGGCCACGCGGCGGGAAGCCAGCCCCTACGCCACGTCCGACTTCCGTGATCCGCTCGCCTGGCTGATCGAGCAGGAGCGCATGGGTCTGCACGGCGGAGGAGTAAGCCTGCACGAGTCCGACTACCACCTGACTTTCACCTTCCTTCCGCCCGCCGACAAGGTCGGGAAATTGGAGCGGGTCTTCGTCAAAGACGACAAGACCAAGACTAAAGATGCCATTGGCGCGTCCGACTATCTCTCGGCCTTCATCCGCGACACGGATGCGGTCGCCGATCTGCTTGCCAGCGTTTTCCCGATGGCGGCGTTTTTGCCAGACGAAGAGACGCTGACCTATCTGCAAGCCTGTCTCGCGCCCGACATGCGCCAGCCGGTCAGCAAACCGGACATACCCATGCACCTCGATGCCGTGCTGGGCGGCGTCGACCTCGTGGGCGGCTTGCAACCGCGCCTCGGCGGTCAGCACCTGCGGGCGCTCACGGTCATGGGCTTCCCATCCACGACCGAGCCGGGCTTGCTGGACGGGCTGAACGCGCTCGGTTTCCCATACCGCTGGACGACGCGCTTCCTACCGATGGACAAGACAGAAGCGGTCAAGGTGCTCGGTCGTTATCGCCGCCAATGGTTCGCCAAGCGCAAGAGCGTCATGGCGATCCTCAAGGAAGTGATGACCAACGAGGCCTCCACCCTGGTCGACACGGACGCGGACAACCAAGCCGCCGACGCCGACGCAGCTCTACAGCTGCTGGGGCAGGACTATGCCGGGTTTGGGTTTGTGACCCAGACGGTCGTGGTCTGGAGCGATAGCGCGGTCGAGGCCGACGCCCGCCTCAAGGCCGTGGAGCAGGCTATCAACAGCCAGGGGTTTGTGACGTTCCGCGAGAGCGTGAACGCAGTCGAGGCCTGGCTCGGCACGCTACCAGGGCACGCCTACGCCAATGTGCGCCAGCCCATCGTCCACACACTCAACCTCGCCCACGTGATGCCGCTTTCGGCCGTCTGGGCCGGACCGGAGCGCAACGCGCATTTGAACGGCCCGCCACTACTGCACGCGACCACGCAGGGCGCGACCCCGTTCCGGCTGGTCACGCATCAGGGCGACGTCGGACATACGATGGTGGTCGGCCCGACCGGGGCAGGCAAGTCCGTCCTGCTCTGCCTGCTTGCGCTCCAGTTCCGGCGCTATGCCGATGCGCAGGTCTTCCTGTTCGACAAGGGGCGCAGCGCCAAGATCGCGACGCTCGGCATGGACGGCGCGCATTACGAGCTGGGCGGCGAAGGCGGACTGTCCTTCCAGCCGCTGCGCGACATCGACCAGCCGTCCACGCAAGCCTGGGCGCGCGACTGGCTGCTTGACATGCTCCGGCATGAGGGCGTGGAGGTCACACCTGACGTCAAGGAGGCTGTCTGGTCTGCCCTGTCGTCCCTGGCGTCGGCACCTGCCGAAGAACGCACGCTGACGGGCTTCACCACGCTCCTGCAAAGCGCAGAGCTGCGCCAGGCTTTTACGCCCTACACGCTAGACGGCGCGCACGGCGCAGTGCTGGATGGCGACAGCCAGAACGACCTGTCCACTGACTGGCAGTGCTTCGAGATGGAAGAGCTGATGCACACGCGGGCGTTGGCCTTGCCCGTGCTGACTTACCTCTTCCACCGGCTAGAGGCGCGCTTCGACGGACGGCCGACCCTGCTGGTCCTCGACGAGGCCTGGGTGTTCCTCGACGATCCCGTCTTCGCGGAACGCATCCGCGAGTGGCTCAAGGTTCTGCGCAAGAAGAACGTCTCGGTTGTGTTCGCGACCCAGTCGCTCGCCGACGTGGCCGACAGTTCCATCACGCCCGCGCTGATCGAGAGTTGCCCGTCGCGCATCTTCCTGCCCAACCCGCGCGCGACAGAGCCGCAGCAGCACGACGCCTACGGACGCTTCGGGCTCAACAATACGCAGATCTCGCTCATCGCGACCGCAACACCCAAGCGCGATTACTACTTCCAGAGCCGCGCCGGGAACCGAGTATTCGACCTGACCCTCGGTCCCATCGCGCTCGCCGTGTGCGGCGCGTCCTCGGTCGGCAGCCTGCTCGATGCCGAACGCTTGCAGGCCGGGACCGACGGGCCGGGCTTCGCCGCAAGCTGGCTGCGCTGGCACGAACTCGACTGGGCCGCCGACCTGCTCGGGACGCACGACCTCTTCGCGTCTGCGTCCGCTCCTACCCCTTCCAACTCGACCCACAACACAGGAACCGCCTGATGCGCGCCGTTCTCTTCTCCCTTCGCAAGTGCCTCGTCGCGACCGCCGCCGTGCTGCTCTCCTGCGCAGCCCCCGCCCACGCCTTTCTCGGCAGCGGCATCGTCTACGACCCCTCCAACTTCGCCCAGAACGTCCTCACAGCCTCCCGCACGCTGGCGCAGGTCCGTCAGCAGGCGGAGATGCTGCGCAACCAGGCGCGCCAGCTGATCCGGCAAGGCCTCTATGTCGGCCCGGAGATGGACCGGGTCCTCGCGGACCTGAACCGTCTCACGCATGAGGCGCGCGGCCTGACCTACCGCATCGACCAGATCGAAGCGGCGTTCGAGCATCACTTCCCGGAGGAGTTCGCGGCTTTCTCGGTGACAGAGCAGGCGCAGATCGCGGACGCCCAGCAGGACGCCGCCGCCATGGCCTTTCGCGACAGCATCCGGCTGCAAGCGCATGTCATGGATGCCGTGCAGCGCGACCAGAGGCAGCTGCAGCGTCTGCTCGACGCCTCGCAAGCGTCCGATGGCAATCTCGCCGTGATGCAGGCGGGCAACCAACTTACGGCCCTGTCCGCCAAGCAGACCATGCAGCTCCAGCAGGTCATGGTCGCGCAATACCGCGCGGACGCGATCGAGCGCTCGCGTGTGCTCTACGTCGAGCAGGCGGCGGATGCGCGTCATGCCGCCTTCATGGGGCGCTGAGCCATGCACGCGTTATTTCTTCCCATCCTCCAAGCCGACCCGCCGACCCCGCCGCCGGCGGACCTGTCCGTCATCGACAACTTCCTCGCGACGTTCTCCACATTCATCGAGTCTGGCTTTGGCCTGCTCGGCCCCGAGGTCGACTTCCTCGTCGCGACCTTGATCGTCATAGACCTCGTGTTAGCGGGCGTCTTCTGGGCCCTCACGCCCGACGGCACGATGATCCCGAAGTTCCTCAAGAAGGTGCTCTACATCGGCGTCTTCGCCTACATCATCGGCAACTTCGCCTTCCTCACCAATGTCGTCTTCGACAGCTTCAGCGGGCTGGGCCTGACCGCGTCGGGATCGACGCTCACGGCCGCCGACCTACTCCGACCGGGCTTCATCGCCAGCGAGGGGTTCGAGGCGGGCAAGCCCGTGCTCGACGCCATCGCCGAGCTCACGGGGCCGGTCGCCTTCTTCAAGAACATCGTGCTGATCGTCGTGCTGTTTCTAGCCTGGCTCATCACGATCTTCGCCTTCTTCTTTCTGGCGATCCAGCTGTTCGTGACCATCGTCGAGTTCAAGTTGACGACGCTGGTCGGGTTCGTGCTCGTGCCGTTCGCGCTCTGGAACAAGACGAGCTTCCTCGCCGAGAAGGTGCTCGGCAACGTGGTTTCGTCCGGCATTAAGATCATGGTGCTGACCGTCATCGTCGGCATCGGCTCGACGCTCTTCGGAGACGTGACGTCCGGCATCGAGCGCGAGTCTGTGACGCTCAACGATGCGGGCGCGGTCATCCTCGCAAGCCTCACCCTCTTCGCCCTGTCCCTGTTCGGTCCGGGCATCGCCACAGGCCTCGTTAGCGGCGCGCCGCAACTGGGGGTTGGAGCAGCCATAGGGTCGGTCGCGGCACTCGGAGCAGCGGGTGCAGCAGGTGCCGCCGGTGCGGCTGGTGCGACCAAGGCTGCCGCCAGCGGAGCAGTCGGGGCGGCCAAGGCGGCAGCGACCTTGGGCGGAGGCGCTCGCATGGCCTTCGCCATGGGCAAGGCGGCGTCTGGTGCAAGCGGCCTCAAGGGCGCGGCCGCCGGGGCCGGTGCCGTTGCCCAAGCCGGAGCCGGGTCCGCCGCCAACGCAGC
>JBATXP010000167.1:0-3599 GCA_049673465.1 Litorimonas sp. | reverse complement strand
CCTCCTGCCCGGGCGCGGCCCCGACCTGGACGTGGACGCTGCCGACACACTCCCGGCCGCCCACGTCCACGCGGAACTCCGGCACGCCGTACGTCTTTCGAATCGGAGACGGGTCGCCGAAGAAACGCTCCGCCCCGTCGTCCATCAGCCATGGATAGCTGACTGCCCGAAGGTCCCAGAGATGATGGTGCGAGTCGATGAACATCCGACGCCGCGCTTGCATGCGCAATCATCGGCTGGCAAGACTGGGTTGAATTTAGCCGCAGGGGCGGAACGGGCTCGCGACACTCGCGTGCCGGTCCGTTCCGACCAAGCCCGGACCCGGGCAGGGGCGAGCACTGGAGACATCACAGCATGACCCTGCCTTTCGACCTGCCGGAGCGCGACCCCGTCACGAGAATCCGGCGCATCGACGCCAACGACCTGCTCGGCGCGCCCGGCGCGCGGACCCAGCCCCTATCGGGCTTCGAGGACCGCTTCACCGACATCGTCGACTACATCGTCCGCATCACCGATGAAATCTGGATGGACCGGGCCGTCGGCTCGATCTACGACACATACGATCCGAGCTGCACAGTCTACTCGTCCTACGGCATCGTCCGATCGGTGGAAGAGGTGGTCGCGGGGACCGTGACGACGCTCAATGCCTTTCCCGACGGGGAGATCCACCACCTGAACGTGGCATGGAGCGGCGACGACCAATCCGACTTCTACACCTCGCATCTGGGCCACAGCCGCTCGACCCATGTCGGCCGGACGGCCTACGGCCCCGGAACGGGACGCAAATCCTCCATCCGGTTCGTGGCGGACTGCCTCATCCGGGACAACCGCATCCACACGGAATGGCTCGTCAGGGACGCGGGCGCGCAGGCGCGGCAGCTGGGCTTTAACATCCAGGACATCGCGCGCCGCCTGGCGGACACGGACGCGGCCGAGCGGGTCGTGCTGTCACCGGAAACACGGCTCAACGGCCAGGCGCCCCGCCAGGTCCTCGACCGGCCCGCGGACACGCCGGAAGGCTGGGCGCGGCACCTGTTCCACAATCTGTGGAACCTGAAGCGATTCGACTGGCTGGACCGCTACTACGAGGCCGACGCGGTGGTGCATTCGGGCGGAGGGCGCGTGGCGCAGGGCCTTCGCAACATCGGCTCGCTGCTGATCCACATCCAGACGGCCCTGCCGGACGGGGTGATGCGGGTCGAACATGTGTGCCACTCGGAAGAAACGGACGGCGTGATCCTCGCCGTGCGCTGGGTGCTGGAGGGCACGACCGCGCCCGGTGGCGCGCTGGGCGAATGTCCCGCAGGCAAGCCCGTCTTCATGATGGGGGCGTCGCATTTGCGCTTCGGGACGTCCGGAAAGCTGGTCGAGGAATGGACGGTGTTCGACGAGGTCGGCGTCCTGATCCAGGCCTACCGGGCCTGACGGAAACGCATTGGAGGACGGCCGGCCATGACGCATCCAACCCTGCTCTTCCTTCCCGGAAACATGTGCGACGCCACGCTTTGGCGGGACTGCGCGCCCGACCCGGCTCCGTGCCCGGTCGCCATGCCGGTTCCGCCCGGAGACGCCATTTCCGAGATGGCCGCCTGGTGCCTATCCCGCAACGACGGCCCGCTGATCCCGGTCGGATTTTCCATGGGCGGGATCGTGGCGCTGGACTGCGTGCGCCAGGCGCCGGACCGGATCGCGGGACTCGTCCTCATCGGCACCAACCCCGGAGCCGACAGGCCGGACCGGGCGCCCGTGCGACGGGCACAGCAGGAAAAGGTCCGGACGGGGCGACTGAACGAAGTCGTCCGGGACGAACTGATGCCGCATTACTTCGCGGCGGAAAACGCCGCCCGGGCGGATCTGGTCGCGCACGTCACCCGGATGGCCGAACAGGTCGGGGAGGAGGCGTTCGTCAGCCAGAGCGAAGCCTTGAGGACGCGCGACACGCTTTGGCCAGTCCTGCAGGATTTTCGGAAGCCCGTTCTGGTGCTATGCGGCGAAGAAGACACGATCTGTCCACCCGTACTGCACCGCGATATCGCCGAGGCCCTGCTAGACGCCACCTTTCACATCGTGCCTGACGCCGGTCACATGCTTCCAATCGAGCAGCCTGTTTTAGTCAGACAACACATGGAGAGGTGGCTGGGCCAACGCGCGGCCGACCTTGGAATCGCAGGAAGCGCAAAGCCTTGACGAAAAACGACGAAGCGTTCGCCGCGCGCTTGAAGACCGGGGAGCCGATCATAGGGACCTGGGTGAAAACGCCTCATCCGCATGTCGTGGAAGTGCTGGCCCGCACCCCGCTCGACGTTGTCGTGCTGGATGCCGAGCATGCGCCCTTCGACCGGCCTACACTAGACCTCTGCATACTCGCGGCGCGAGCCTCCGGGATACCCGTGCTCGTCCGGCCCCAAGCTAACGATCCAGCCGCGATTCTGCAGGCGCTGGATGGCGGAGCGACAGGCGTGGTTGTGCCGCACATCCGAAACGGAGAAGATGCCGAACGGGCGGTTCGGTCCTGCCGCTACATTCCCAACGGCCGGGGCTATGCGGGCAGTACGCGGGCGGCCGGGTATACGACACGGAGCATGGCGGACCACCGCGCCGCATGTGAGACGCCGCTCGTGATTGCGCAGATCGAGGACCGCGACGCCCTGGACGATCTCGAAGGCATCATGTCCACGAATGGGCTTGGCGGCGTGTTTGTCGGTCGCGCTGATCTCGCCGTGTCGTTCGGCGCATCGTCCATGGATGATGCTGCGGTGGTGGAGGCCGTCGACCGGATCTGCGAGCAGGCGTCGCGGCATGGCGTTCCGCTCGGCATGTTCTTGTCCCGGGTCGAAGATGTCAGCCTCTGGCGCGAGAAGGGGGCGACCTTCTTCTTCCTCGGCTCAGACCAGTCCTTCATGCTCGGGGGCGCGACGGCGCTCGCCCAATCGGTCAGGGCACAATTCTAGGCGAGGTCCGGTACATCGATGAGAACCTCGTCTTCCTGAGCGTCGAGCTTGGCCCGGGTCGCGTCGTAGGTTTCCTTGGTGACCCGGAGCATGCCGTAGAAGATTGCCGCAATCAGTCCGGGGATGGTGGACAGGACAAAGGCGGCCGCCAGCGCCATGAGGACCGGCTCGGCAACCTCGCCGGGAACGGCCTTTTCCGGAAAGGCGATGATCGTCAGAACCCATCCTGCCAGGGCCGTTCCGATGGCTTGGTCGACCCGGGCAAACAAGGTCCTCGCGGCATAGAGGATACCCTCCTGCCGCAGCCCGTACTTCACCTCGTTCTCGTCCGCGATGTCGGCGAGGGCCGAATAGACGGTCGTGGTCATGATGCTGTAGGGCGCGTGTTGCAGAACCGAGAAAGCAATCAGGATCCAGATCAGGTTGGGCGTCTCCGCGTCGAGGATGCCGAAGTAGCCAAGGGCCAGGGGAAGGGCAGGGCCGATGCAGTAAAGCAGGACCGCGAACATGCCCGTCCAGCGCTTGTCGAACCGCTCGTGGAGGCGCGTCACGGCGAACACGCCGAACATGTAGCCAAAGAAGCTGCCGATCGCGAAGAGGCTGATCTCCTCGCTCGTCAGTTCCCAGAAATAATTCACCGTGTAGATC
>JBATXP010000166.1:0-3571 GCA_049673465.1 Litorimonas sp. | reverse complement strand
GTCCCTCTTCCGCGCCTCGTCGCGTCCGCATCTCCGTTCGGCATGGGGCCGGGGTGCGAAGGCGAGGCCGGGAGGGGAACCCGTTCCACCCGTCCGCTGCGAAGTCGAGGTCATGTCCTCCCCGTGCGAAGCAGCGAACGGGATTGAAAATAGGAGTAAACGGGTCAGGTGCGGATCATTTTCCCGCACTTTTCGGCAGTCTCCAATCCGATCAAGGAGTTGGCGTGTCCCGAGAACGGCCTTTGGCGGGGATGAAGAGGGTCTGCGGGACTCAGCCCGCCGCCTTCAGCTTCTCCGCCTTCACGACCTTCTTGATCGCTCGGTCGCGTTTCAGGCGAGACAGGTGGTCGAGGAAGACGATGCCTTCCAGATGATCCATCTCGTGCTGGATGCAGACGGCGTAGAGGCCGGAGCAGTCCTCGGTCACGCGCTCGCCATTGTAATCCAGATAGGTCACGCGGCAGGTCTCCGGCCGGTCCACATCGTCATATACGTCCGGAACCGACAGGCAGCCCTCCTGGTAGGGGACGGTCGTGTCGGCCGGGTCGAGGATTTCGGGATTGACGAAATATTTCGGCTGCGGCGCCTCGCCGTCCGGGGCCAGGTCCATGACGATGACGCGCTGCGGCACGCCGACCTGGATCGCGGCCAGGCCGATGCCGGGCGCGGCGTACATGGTCGCCAGCATGTCGTCCATCAGGGCGCGCGTCTCGTCCGTGACGGCCTCGACCGGCTTGCTGACGAGCTTCAGGCGCGGATCGGGCACGGTCAGGATGGGGCGGATCTTACCGGGCTTTGGCATGGCGGAAAGATAGAGAGGGGCAAGGGATGGGTCAAGGAAGGCGCGCGGGCGGCAGCCGATGCCGGAGCCTGTTGTCGTCTGGGTTCACGAGACGAGACGGCGAACCCACTCTCCTCTTGTGGAGAAGAAGGCGGGCAGACCCCGGCAATAAATGCCGGGGACGAGGAGAGGAGAGTGCCGGGGAGGAAGAGCGGGGTCGCCGGAACCGAAGAAAGAGGGTGCCGAGGGCGAGGGCTGCGATGATGCCAGGGTGGCATGGGAGATTATTGGCAGAGGATTGGTCAAGGCAGGGGCGCGAATGTCATCTGCTGTAACCGCAATCGAATCCGTCCCCGGCACCTGTTGCCGGGGTCTGCTGTCGTCTGGGTTCACGAGACGAGACGGCAGACCCGCTCTCTTCTTGTGAAGAAGCAGGAGACCAGACCCCGGCAATAAATGCCGGGGACAAGAAATGAGGGTTCTGGAAGCACGGAGAGAGGTGCCGGGGACGGGGTGGAAAGGTGACGGGGAGGAAGAGAGGGGTGGGACCGGGGACAAAGTGAGCAGGATGCGGGGACGGATGAGAAGAGAGCCCCGGGGCTACCGGGTAGACGGCCGGGCCGCTTCGGACCTACTCTGCGGCCTCAGCCCTTTGGACGGCTGCGCGCTCGGCGGCCGTGCTGTCGGACAGGTAGCGTTTGGGGTCCCATGTCTTGCTGAAGGGGCGCGTGCGGCCGGAGGCCTGCATGATCAACAGGTGGTCGCGCTTCAGCTGGCGCGGGCAGTCCACGCCGCAGGCATGGGCGATGACCTCCACCTCCTCGTTGAGCGTCTTGACATAGTTCATCACGCGCACCGCCTTGTTGGTCGGGTCGAGCCCCTTCTGGAGGCCTTTGTCGTGGGTGGTGATGCCGGTCGGGCAGGTGTTCTTGTCGCATTTCAGCGCCTGGATGCAGCCCAGGGCGAACATGAAACCGCGACCATTATTGACCATGTCCGCACCGACGCAGAAGGCCCACGCCACGTCCGCGCTGGTGATAAGCTTGCCGGACGCGATGATCTTGACGCGCTCGCGCAGTCCCGCCTCCACCAGCATGTCGTGGAGCAGCGGCAGGCTGTCCTCGATCAGCATGCCTGTGCTGTCGATCAGGGGCATGGGGGCCGCGCCCGTGCCGCCGTCGCCGCTATCCAGCGCGATATAGTCGGGTGCGCTCGCCGCCCCGCGTGTCAGGATCGCTTCGATCAGGTCCTGGACGGGTCCGACCTGGCCCATGCAGAACTTGATGCCGGTCGGGCGACCCGACGCTTCGCGCACGCGGTGGATCAGGTCGAGCAGCTCTTCGGGCGTGCCCGCATCGACGTGACGGTTGGGCGACAGGGCGGCCTGGCCTTCCGGAATGCCGCGGATGTCCGCGATCTCCGCCGTCACCTTGGCCGCCGGCAGGATGCCGCCCTTGCCGGGCTTGGCCCCCTGGGAGAGCTTGATCTCCACCATGACGATGTCGGGGTTCTCGCAGATCCTGGCCAGCTTCTCCTCGTTGAGCGTGGCGTCGTCGTTGCGCGCGCCGAACTTGGCGGTGCCGAGCTGGTAGACCAGGTCGCACTCGCCCTCCAGATGGTAGGGCGACACCCCGCCCTCGCCCGTATTGAGGTAGCAGCCCGCCATCTGCGCGCCGTGGGACAGAGCCCGGATCGCGGGCGCGGACAGCGAGCCGTAGCTCATGGCGCTGATGTTGAAAAACGACGTCGGCTTGTAGGGGCGGCGCGTGTCCGGCCCGATCACGAAGGGCGGGCTGATCTTGGTCTCGTCGTCCTGCTTGGGAAACAGCCCGTTGGCGAAGATCGGCATGCCGGCCGCGAATCGCTTGGTGGACCCGAACGGGACCACGTCCTTGCCGTCCCTGGAGACATGGTCGACCCATTCGCGCTCCGCCCGGTTGAACGGCATCTCCTCCCGATCGAGGGCGAAGAAATATTGCCGGAAGAACTCGCCCAGATGCTGGAACACGTTCCGGAAATGGCCGACCACCGGATAATTGCGCCAGATCGTGTTGCGCGTCTGGGTCTTGTCGTAGACGAACAGGGCCAGCGCCGCGAGCGCCAGCAGGCCGATGACGAACAGGAAGAGCGAGCCGAGAAGCTCGAGGCCATACATGGCGAAGCGCGCGAATGTGTCCATGGGTCCGGTATGCGCCGGGGCGGGAGCGGTGGCAAGGGAGGGCGAAGCGGCAGGGGCGCGATGACGCGCGCCCTTCTACCGATCCGCACCGACCGCGTGCAGCTCCTGCCCATGCTTCACCAGCCACCGCTTCGCCATCTTGGTCTCCGGGAACAGCCCTTCGCAGACCTCCCAGAAGGCGGGGCTGTGATTGGCCTCGACCAGATGCGCGCATTCATGGGCGCAGACATATTCCAGTATGTCGGGCGGCGCGCAGATCAGCCGCCAGCTATAGGAGATGTGGCCTTCGCCGCGCCGGGTGACGGCGCTGCCCCAGCGCGAACTCTGGTCGCGCACGCTGACCTTGCCGACCCGCTTGCCCAGCTGCCCGGCATAGTGGTGGGTGGCGCCCTCCAGCTCGGCGCGGGCCTCGCGGATGAGGAGGCGGCGAACCCGGCCCGGAAAGCTGTCCGCGTCGGGCGACGGAACGGAGATGCGCCGGGCGGCGCGGTTCACCTTGGCGCGTCCGCCTCTCTTTCCCTGGGGCACGGGCGGGTTGACCAGCTGGTACCGGTCGCCCTGGAACAGGATCTCCCCGCCGGGCACGAAGGGCATGGGCTGCGGCAGGCGGT
>JBATXP010000165.1:0-1563 GCA_049673465.1 Litorimonas sp. | reverse complement strand
GCCCGACAGGCCGAGACGGTGGACCTTGCCGATCACGGCATTGCGGGTCACCCCGCCCAGCTGCTTGGCGATCTGGGACGCGGACAAGCCGTCCGCCCAGAGTTTGCTCAGCGTTTCGACGCGGTCTTCGGTCCAGCTGCTCATGGATGCCTCGTTTCTTAAGTCGTTGGGCAGGCGGGCCGCTGTCCGGCCCGCATACCATATCTTGTTGTGCCCTGCGCAAATCTTGTAGCAAGATGGGCCAGACCTACCAAATATCGGGTCTCGCCTGTCCACAAGAATCAAGATATTGTAGCAGCCTCGTCCACAGGCAACGCCTTCTGAATCCCTGAAACACAGTTGCGTTCCCGAACCCATCCTCCGCAGCCGCGCCCGAAACGCATGCGGCCTTGCCCATTGGACAGAGGGGTGGTCGCAGGTCTATGGCGCGCGCCATGACTGCCCCGGCCGATCCTGCCTCCTCGACCCCCCTTTCCGCCCCGACCGTGCGCCAGCTCGGTCCCGTCAACTGGATGGGGCTCTGGACGCTCTACAAGAAGGAGGTGAAGCGCTTCATGCGCGTCGCGCCGCAGACCCTGCTCGCGCCGATCATCTCCAACCTGCTCTACATGACCGTGTTCGTGCTGGCCTTCGCCGCGCTGCGTCCGGATCCAAGCGCCTTCATGGCATTCCTCGCGCCCGGCCTGGTGATGCTGGGCATCCTCAACAACGCCGCCGCCAATTCCAGCTCCTCCATCATGACGGGCAAGATGATGGGCTCGATCACGGACGTGCTCATGCCGCCACTGTCGGCAGCCGAACTGGCCGTGGGCTGGACGGCAGGTGCGGCGACGCGCGGCGTTCTGGTCGCCATCGTGACGGCCATCGCCCTGTCCTTCTTCACGCCACTGATCCCGAAGCACCTCTGGGCCGTGCTCTATTTCGGGCTCAGCGCCTCCGCCATGATGGCCATGATCGGCGTGCTGTCGGGCATCTGGGCGGAAAAGTTCGACCAGCTGGCCGTGGTCAACCAGTTCATCATCCTGCCCTTGTCCTTTCTATCGGGGACCTTCTACCGCATCGACGTTTTGCCGCCCGTCTTCCAGACGCTGATCCAGGGCAATCCGCTCTTCTACCTGATCGACGGGTTCCGCTACGGTTTCACCGGAGAGGCGGACGGAAACCTCCTGATCGGGGTTGTCTTTATCGGCGCATTGAATATCGCCCTGTTCATGGCCGTCTGGTTGGTGCTGCGCGCAGGCTGGCGGATCAAATCGTGACACGAAAGGCCAAATGAAAGATGGCCAAGACCAACCACTTATTTGACTGCTACTCTCCGCCGGACATCGTGTTTGAGCGCGGCGAGGGCGCCTATCTCTGGACCGACACGGGCGAGCGCTATCTGGACTTCATCGCCGGGATCGCGGTGAACGCGCTGGGCCACGCGCCCGCGGATTTGACGGAGGCCGTCCACGCCCAGATGGGCAAGGTCTGGCACCTGTCCAACATGTTCAAGGTTCCGGGGCAGATCGAGCTGTCCAAGCGCTACTGCGACGCCCTGCCCTGGGCGGACAAGGTCTTCTT
>JBATXP010000164.1:0-6176 GCA_049673465.1 Litorimonas sp. | reverse complement strand
GGTCAGCGTCATGCGGGAGACCGATGCGATGGACGGCAGCGCCTCGCCCCGAAAGCCGAGCGAGGCGATGTTGAGCAGGTCCCACTCGCCCGCTTCCGACGGTCGGAGCTTGGAGGTGGCGTGGCGTTCCAGCGCGACCGGTATGGCGTCGGCGTCCATGCCGTGGCCGTCGTCGCTGACCACGATCAGGGTGCGGCCGCCATCCTCGAACCGGATGTCGATCTGCGACGCGCCCGCATCGATGGCGTTCTCCACCAGCTCCTTGATGACGGAGGCCGGGCGCTCCACCACCTCGCCCGCCGCGATGCGGTTGACGGTCTGGATGGGCAGGCGCTGGATGCGGGGGCGGGACGTCACGGACGCCCTAGATAGGGCAAGCGGACCCACTGCGCCACCTCGGTGGGCAAGCCGGGTGGATCAAAGCCCCGGCAGCTTGGCGCGCGGGGGCTTGCGGGTCACGCGGACATCCCCGCCGCCCGTGGTGCGGTTGATCGAATCCAGGCGCTGCTGCTCGGACGCCGCGTCGAGCGGAAGCGGGTTGCCCTGCGCGTCGCGCGCCTGGCCGTCGCGCCAGAACAGGATGCGGTTGGACAGCGCATCGGACTTGCGTTCCACCGAGTTCTGGCCGTCCACCTTGAGGCGGATTTCCGGATCCGCCTGGCCCAGCCCGGCCCGGGTCAGGAAAACGATCTCGCCGCGGGTCGGTTCGGCCGGATCGACGTCGCCCAGCAGCGCTTCGCGCGCGGTGCGCTGGGAATAGTTCTCCGTCAGGGAGCTTTCGCCCGGCGCGGGCGGGCGCAGATTATATTCCGGCGGCACGATCAGCGGCGCATTGGTCAGGATGTTGAACTCGTTGGGAGCATCCTTGGACAGGCCGAGCGTGCGCGACGTGGAGGCGCAACCGGACAGCACGAGAAGGCTGGCCGCGGCGGCGAGGAGTTTGGGGAATGCTGACATGGATGCGAAAGGCCCTGCTGTGTCGTTTGGACCGCCATAGCGGCGGCGTGCGAGCGCGCCAAGTGAGCAGACCGTCATTTAGCAGGGGATGGCGCGACCCGAAACCTGTCAGGATCGGGCCGAAGCCCGGTCCGCGCGCCATTCCAGCAGCATGGCGACGATCAGGCCGGTGATACCCACCGTGATGGCGGCGTCCGCCACGTTGAAGACGTAGTTGAAGCCGATGTCGGACGCATTGGCGAAGTCGGTCACCGCCCCGAACAGGGCCCGGTCGATGGCGTTGCCGACGGCCCCGCCGATCAGCAGGGCCAGCGACAGGCGCGACAGCCGGTCCTTGGTCGACGCCAGCACGCTGTAGAGCACGACCACCATCACGGCGGCGAACAGGAACAGCGCCCAGCGCTTGACCGGCGAATCGCCCTGCAGGAGCCCCCAGCTGATGCCCTGGTTGCAGAACATGGAGATGTCGAGGATCGGACTGACCTCGAAATGGTGACCGGCGCGCGCAATGTCCGGATCGATGGCACAGATGTTCATGGGCAGACCGAACAGGCGCGTCGCCGCCCATTTGGTCGCCTGGTCCAGGGCGACCACAAGCAGGGGCAGACCCAGACCGTAGGCCACCGGGATGGAGCGGATTGCGGAGGTGAGGCTCATCGGCGAGCGCCTGCCACGCGGCGACACACGGTTCAAGCCGAACCGCACCACCGGACTGTAGCGAAACCGGAAGGACTGACCCCAACTGCATGAATGACCATTCTTTCATTGGCGAGGCCCGGAGGCGCGGTTAAGGCTTGCCAGGTCCAACCGCCCGCCACGTTCTTCGGCGGGTCGGCCAAGCAGGGAAGACTTCGCCATGGCGCGCCTCACCTCCATATCCTCCATCCGTCTGTCCCTGCTCTGCGGGGCGGCCTTGCTTGTCGCCTCCCCGGCCGCCGCACAGGTCGTGATCGACGACGAGCGCACCGAGCCCGTCAACACGTCCACCGCCGGAGACGATGGCGGGCCGTCCGACGTCACGGTTCAGGGCGGCACCAATCCGGGCAGCATCGTGCTGGACACGGCGGGCCCCGCCATCACGGTGGATTCCGACAATGCGCTGATCCACAACGGGTCGATCACCATCGAGGACGTGGACGACGCCACCGGCATCCTGCTGGAGGGCGGAGCGAACCGCGGCCTCGACATGGCCGGCTCCATCAACCTGATTGAAGATTTCGACCAGGAGGACACGGATGAGGACGCTTTCGCGGACACGCCGTTCGCGACCGGGTCGGGACGCACCGGCATCCTCGTATCCGGGGCCTCGCCCTTCCAGGGCAACGTCACGCTGGAGCAGGCGGCGCGGATCGTGGTCGAAGGCAATCAGAGCTACGGCATCAACCTCGACAACACGCCGGTGGGCGACGGGCTGGGCAACGCGCTGGACGGCAATCTGTCCAATGCGGGCGGCATCGCCCTGACGGGCGACGACGGCGCGGCCATTCGCATCGCGGGCGGGGTGACGGGCGACATGACCAATTCGGGCACGCTACAGGTCGTGGGCGTGAACTCCGCCGCCTTCGACATCGGCGCGGACATTGGCGGCGGCTTCGCCAATTCGGGCAGCATCTCCAATAACGGGTTCCGCTTCGGCTCCCGGCTTCCCTTCAACGCCGATGCGACGACCGACCGCGCCGACCTCTCGGCCGAAGATCTCGGACAGGCGGGGTCCGCCATCCGGGTCGGAGCCAATGTCGCGCGCGGCATCAATCTCGGCCAGCGCTTCGAGGTCACGGAAGACGCGGAGGGCAATGAGGTCGAGACCGCCGTTGGCTTCAGCCAGATCAACCAGACGGGGTCCGCGCCCGCCATCCTGATCGACGGAAACGGCACGCCGCTGATGATCGGCATGGTGTCGCCCATCACCGATTCGGACGATCCCGATTTCGACGCGGACCTGCTCTACGGCTTCGTCAATCTGGGCGAAGTGACGGCTGCCGGCACCTATGACGATTTCGACAGCACGGCCCTGTCCGTGTCGGACGCCACGATCGAGGGCGGGCTGCTCAACAATGGCAATCTGCGCGCCACGGCGTTCGTCGGCGCGGTGGAGCGCCCGATCGACGGGGTGGACCTCGGCACGGGCCTGGCCCGCGTCATCGTGCTGGGCGACAACGCCATCGCGGAGCGGATCGAGAATAACGGGCTGATCGTCGCGCAAGTGTCCGAAGCCACGGACGAAGTCTATTTCGACACGGCCGACATCCCGGCCCCGCGCCGCGTCGTGGCGACGGCGATCGACATCGCAGAGACGGCGAGCGTGAGCAGCCTGGTCAATGACGGCCTCCTCAGCGCCGTTCTGATCGGGCGCGACGGCACGGCGACCGTGGTGCGCGACGCCTCCGGGACCCTGTCCGAGGTCGTCAATCGCGGCACGCTGTCGGCTTCGGGGGCCAATAGCGACCCCAACGGTTTCGAGGAGACCGACTTCACCTTGATCGCGCTGGACCTGTCCGCCAATACGACCGGCGTCACCTTCCTGCAGGACCAGGCCGCCGACGGCACGACCACCGTCGCGCCCGAACCCCAGCTCTTCGGCGACGTGCTGCTGGGCTCCGGGGACGACACTTTCACCGTGCGGCTGGGCGACGTCGGCGGGGACATCGACTTCGGCGCGGGCGATGACGAGCTGTCGCTCCTGAACGCGACCTATGTGGGCGGCATCACCAATGAAGAGGGACTGGAGATCGAGGTGGTGCAATCCCAGCTCGTGCTGACGTCCGGCGAACCCGTCGCGATCACCTCGGCGACCTTCGATGCGGGTTCCACCTTCCGCCCGCTCGTGGACGGCGCGACCGGTCAGGCCTCCGGCCTTCAGGCCAGCGGGGCGATCAGTTTCAGCAACGGCTCCGCCATCGCCCCGATCTTCCGCAATCTCATCAACGAGGACACGGTGGACGGCCGGGCGACCACCGCGTTCGACCTCGCCACCTCGTCCGCGCTCTCCGTCGGCGACCTCTCCGCTCTCAACGCCTCTGAAGATGGCAGCTTCCTGTTCGACACCAGCTACGTTGTGGATGGCGACACGCTGGTCGTCACGGTCGATCTGCGCGAAGCGACCGCTCTGGGTCTGGACCCGACGCAGATCGGCGTGGCGGACTCCGTGTTCGAGGCGACCCTCCAGGCGCTGCAGAACAATGCCGACCTCGGCAACGAGATCGCCAACCTGTCATCGTCGGGCGAGTTCTACGCCGCCTACAATCAGCTCCTGCCGGAATTCGCCGCCGCGTCGCGCCAGTTCGTGCTCGCCAATAGCGACGGCGCGGTGGGCGCGGTCGCCAACCATCTCGACGCCGCGCGCCGATCCCAGGACAAGCCCGGCGGGGCGTGGATCCAGCAATTCGCCTATTTCGCGGACCGCGATCTGGCGGGCCTGTCGGAGCAATATCGCGGCGAGGGCTTCGGCTTCACCGGCGGTCTCGACACGGCGCTCGGCCCGTTCCACGCGGTCGGCGTCAATCTGGGCTTCGCCTCGACCGAGATCGAAGACGTGGTCGGCATCGACGAACCGCTCGACGTGACCACCGTGCTGGCGGGCCTCTATGCGGGCTACCAGTCCGGCGCGCTGGGCGTGGACGCCTATCTGGGCGGCGGCTGGAACCAGTTCGAGCAGAACCGCCGCCTGAGCGTGGGCGACGTCACCGCCAGCAGCGAAGGCGACTGGGACGGCACCCACCTCACCGCGTCGCTGCGCACGGGTTACGACATCTCGCTCGGCAACCGCTTCTGGGCCCGCCCGGTGGTCAGCCTCGACTATCTGCGCCTATCGGAAAGCGCCTTCACGGAATCGGGCGATGTCGGCTTCGCGCTGGCGGTCGAGGACCGCACGTCGGAGACCGGCTCGGTCACCGGACTGTTGAACTTCGGCGCGGAGTTCAACGGCGCGCGCACCTGGATCCGGCCGAGCGTGCGCGTCGGCTACCGCAACGACTTCCTGTCCGATCCCGTCCTGACGAGCTACCGCTATGCGGGCGTCACGGATGCGCTGCTGGCGGAAACGCTCAGCTCCGACTTCCCGTCTTCCGGCGTGCTGGTCGGCTTCTCGCTCGCGGCCGGGTCGGCCTTCTCCTCGGTCGCGTTCGATCTGGACAGCGATATCAGGGACGGTTTCGTCCGTCATACGGGCCGCATCGTTGTCCGCTTGCTCTTCTAGCTTAGCGGCCTCCCCCTACCTTTCCGGTCTCGCCGAACGCTTCGGCGAACCGGACGACATGACGGCGCAGGCCGCGACCGACGCGCTCCGAGATGCGGATGCCGCTGAACTCCCGGACCTCAAGGCGCGCTTTGCGCTCGGCTGGGCGCACCTCGCCCTGACGGGCCACGACTTCGACGCGCTCGGCCGACTGCAGAGCGACTTCGCCGACGCCGCCATCGACCTCGCCCTGCGGGATGCCTGGACGGCGGAAGGCCTGTCCGGCGAACCCAACGGGCTGTTCGTGCTGGGGCTCGGCAAGCTGGGCGGCCACGACCTCAACTTCAGCTCCGACATCGACCTGATCGCCTATTACGCGCCCGGCATCGTGTCCGTGCCCAAGAGCAAGGGGCAGGCCTATGTGCTGAACCGGGTCATGCGCCGCCTGACCCGAACGCTGCAACCGCCCAACGATCCGGGCGTCGTCTACCGGGTCGACTGGCGGTTGCGGCCCGAAGCGTCCGTCACCGGGCTGGCCATGAGCACGGAGCGGGCACGCGACTTCTATTTCATGCGCGCCCTGCCCTGGCACCGCCTCGCCCTGCTCAAGGCGCGCGTCGTGGCGGGCGACCGGGCCTGCGGCGAGGCGTTTCTAGACGGACTCGACCCGTTCCTGTGGCGGCAGAACCTCGACTTCCGCACGCTGGACGAGCTGGCCGCGCTCAAGACCCGCATCAAGCTGGAGCATCCCCGCCTCAAGCGCGAGCGCGCGCAGCGCAAGCCGATCCTCGACCGGCCGCTCGGCTTCAACGTCAAGCTGGGCGCGGGCGGCATTCGCGAGGTGGAATTCATCGCTAACGCCCAGCAGATGCTGTGGGGCGGCAAGCACTATGCCCTGCGCACGACCAACACGCTCGCCGCGCTGCACGCACTGGCCGAGGAGGGTCATGTCGAGAGCGAGGAGGCCGCGCGGCTGGCCGACGCCTACCGCCACCACCGCCGCCTCGAAAACGCGCTGCAGATGATGCGCAACGGCCACGAGCAC
>JBATXP010000163.1:0-35261 GCA_049673465.1 Litorimonas sp. | reverse complement strand
ACCTCCCCCTGAAGGGGGAGGAAAACCGTTGCGGGGTGCGCCGTCATGAGCTTTGCCACCTTCGCCGACCTCCTCGACGACCTCTACTTTACCAATTCCAATCTCGCCAAGGAAGCCATCCTCGCACAGTTCCTGCGCACCACGCCGGACCCCGACCGGGGCTGGGCGCTGGCGGCGATCGGCGGCACGCTGTCCTTCGACCTGTTCAAGCGCAACTTGGTCAAGTCGCTGATGGAGGAGCGGATGGACCCGTACCTCTTCCAGCTCTCGCGTCACTATGTGGGCGAGATGAGCGAGACGGTGGCGCTGGCCTGGCCGCAATCGCCGGACCCCGTGCGCCTGAATCGCCTGCCGGACCTCCACGAGGTGATCGAGGAATTCAAGGTGCGGGACAAGGCGGGCATCCGGGACTACCTGATCGTGCTGCTCGACAATATGGCGCCGCACCAGCGCTGGGCGCTGCTCAAGCTTGGCACGCGGG
Organism: Litorimonas sp.; assembly: GCA_049673465.1. Classification (GTDB taxonomy): domain Bacteria; phylum Pseudomonadota; class Alphaproteobacteria; order Caulobacterales; family Maricaulaceae; genus Litorimonas. Next base: position 34,780 of record JBATXP010000163.1, on the reverse strand, counting down.
GCCTGCGCATCGGCATGAGCGCGCGGACGGTCAAGAAGACGCTGGCCAACATGAAGGGCGTCGATGTCGGCGTGATCGAGGAGCTGTGGCACGGGATCGCGCCGCCCTACGAGTCGCTCTTCGCCTGGATCGACGGCGCGGCGGAGATGCCGGACATCAGCCAGGTCCTGACCTATTCGCCCGTCATGCTCAGCCATCCGGTTGACGAGGACAAGGACCTCGTTCTGTTTCAGCCGGAGACGCACACGGCGGAGTGGAAGTGGGACGGCATTCGTGTGCAGGTCGCGGGCATGGGCGGCGAGGCGCGCATCTATTCCCGGACCGGCGACGACATCTCTCACAGCTTCCCGGATCTCGCCGCGACCGTGAACTGGGACGCGGTGATCGACGGGGAGCTGCTCGTGAGGCCGGACGGAGACATTGGCAGCTTCAACGACCTGCAGCAACGGCTGGGCAAGAAGAAGCCGTCGGGCTCGCTGATGAAGCGCCTGCCCGCCCACCTGATCGCCTACGATATCATCGCGGAAGATGGGGTGAGTTTCCGGGACAAGACGCTGGACGAACGCCGGGCCAGGCTGGAGACGTTCCTCGCGGCGCGCAACCCGGACCATTATTCGCTCTCCGAGCGGCTGGACTGGAATACGGTGGGCGATCTCAAGGCCTTGCGCGAGGAAGCGGCGGCGAGCGAGGGGCTGAAAGAGGGTCTGATGGTCAAGCGCCGGGACTCGCTCTATGTCGCGGGCCGCCCGAAGCACGCCTGGTACAAATGGAAGCGCGATCCGTTCCTGCTCGACGCGGTGCTGATGTACGCCCAGCGCGGGACGGGCAAGCGGTCCTCCTTCTACTCCGACTACACGTTCGGGCTCTGGAAGAACGGCGAGGGGGACGAAGACGACAAGTTGCTTCCCATCGGCAAGGCCTATTTCGGGTTCACGGACGAGGAGTTGAAAGAACTCGACAAGTGGATCCGAAACCACAAGGTCGCGCGCTTCGGTCCGGTGCAGGAAGTGACCAAGGAACTGGTCTTCGAGGTCGCCTTCGATTCCGCCCACCGCAGCCCGCGCCACAAGTCCGGTTACGCCTTGCGTTTCCCGCGCATCAACCGCATCCGCTGGGACAAACCCGCCGCGGAAGCCGATCGGCTCGCCATAATGGAAACCCTGATCGGCAAGTAGGCCTTTCCGGGGAACGGGCCTGCCCGGCACACGTTGGGCGCGATCAGAAGAAGGGTTCCCTATGGCTGAGCGCAGAAACATCGCCGTGATCGGATTGGGGGCGTTCGGCTCCGCCATCGCGCGCGAACTCGTCCGCATGGGCGACCGGGTCATCGGCATCGATCTCGATGCCAAGGTCGTCGACACGCTGAACGGCGAACTCGACGCGGTGATCCAGGCGGACGCGACCGATCTCAAAGTGCTCGACCATGCCGGGCTGGATGGCTGCGACGCCGTGATCGTGGCCATCGGCGACGACATGCAGGCCAGCCTCCTGACGACGATGCAGGCGATGAAGGTCGGGGTGAAGCACCTCTTCGTGAAGGCGCAGACGCCGGAACACGGCCAGATCCTGACGGCCATGGGCGTGCAGAACCTCCTGCAGCCCGAACAGGCCTACGCCCTTCGGATGGCCCAGCTGCTGCACAATCCGGCCATGCAGGACTTCATGAATCTGGGCAATGGCAACTATGTCGCCGCGATGCGCACCCCGCCTGCCGCCAACTGCCGCACCGTGTCGGACATCGACCTCAAGAGCTACGACCTCAGCTGCGTGGGGATCGATATCGGCGAACGGATCATCACCGCGCTGGATCTCGGCGCGCACCCGCTCGGCGTGGACGACCGATTGGTCCTGGTCGGAAAGCGCGACGATCTGCGCCGCTTCGCCCTGACGGGATAGGGCCCCATGCGCCTTCCCATCCCGGCGCTGCTGGTGCTCGTCTATGCGAGCGCCGTCGCGCTCGGCACTCTGCTCCTATTGCTGCCCTGGTCGGCACATGCGCCGGTCGAATTCATCGACGCGCTGTTCACCGCCACGTCGGCCGTGACCGTGACGGGCCTGATCGTGCTGGACACGGGATCGGATTTCACCCTGTTCGGGCAGGCCGTGATCCTCTTGCTGATCCAGTTCGGGGGGCTGGGCCTGATCACCTTCGCCGTATTCGTCCTGTCCGTGATCGGCGGCAATCTGGGCATCGTGGAGCGGCGCTTCCTCGCCGAAGAGCTCAACCTCGACAGCATGGGCAACCTGCTGCCCTTCGTGAAGCGGATGCTGCTTGTGTTCGCGGTGGGGGAGACGCTGGGTCTGGTGATCCTCGCCACCCAGTTCGTGCCGGATCATGGCTGGGGCATGGGACTGTGGCACGCCTTGTTCCATTCCATTTCGGCCTTCAACAATGCGGGCTTTTCCACCTTTTCAGACAGCCTGATGGGCTATGTCGGCAATCCGGTCGTGATCTTCACCACGACCGTCCTGTTCATCGTGTCCGGCCTCGGCTTTCTCGTGCTGTGGGAGGTCTTGCGCGAACGGCGCTGGTCGCGCCTGAGCCTGCACAGCCAGCTCATGCTGGTCGGAACGCCGCTGCTGATCCTCACGGGCGTGGGCGGCTACGCCCTGCTGGAATGGACCAACCCGGCCACGCTGGCGGGGCTCGACGGCCCGCTCGCCAAGCTGCAGGCATCCTGGTTCGAAGGGGTCACCCCGCGCACGGCTGGGTTCAACTCCATGGACACGGCCGGCATGCGCGACGCCACCACCCTGCTGACCATGGTCCTGATGTTCATCGGCGGCGGGGCGACCTCGACGGCGGGCGGGGTCAAGGTCACGACCGCCTTCGTGCTGCTGCTGGCCACCATCGCCTTCTTCCACCGCTCCGGCGTGATGCGCTTCCAGCGCCACGAGATCGCGCAAGAGGACGGGCTCAAGGTCATGGCGCTGCTCTTCGTCGGACTGATGACCATCTTCATCGCCCTGTTCACCCTGATGCTGTCGGGCGACTACGACTTCCTCGACGCCTCCTTCGAGGTCTTCTCCGCCTTCGGCACGGTCGGTTTGTCGCGCGGCGCGACCGGGGAGCTCGACACGGTCGGCAAGCTGACCATCATCGTCGTCATGTTCCTCGGTCGGATCGGGCCGCTGACGCTCGGCTTCATTCTCGCCGACAAGATCGTCCCGCGCGTGCGCTATCCGGTCGGTCGCGTCTATCTGGGATAGATACAAAACCTAAGGGACGACCTACCCTATAGCGCCCAGAACCAGGATCAGCGCGATCGTGTAGACTGCGACCGATCCGATCACCAGAAAGGTGGACGGGTTCTTGCTGAACGTCGCCGACGCCATGGACTTCATCTGATACATGAGGTCCGGCCAGGTGTAGGAGACGAAGTCGCCTTGCGTGAACACGGCCTTGATGCGGCCTTCCGCATCCACGACCGGGAGGCGGCGGAAGCGTTCGTTGGACATGATGCGCAGCCAGTTCAGCATGTCGTCCGTTTCACGCGCCAAGCGGGGATCGGGCGTCATGATGTCCGACAGGGTCGTGGTTTTGGCGTCCAGACCCTTGCCGACCACCTTGTTCATGATGTCGCGTTCGGTCACCACGCCGACCACGCGCTCCGCGTCGTCCACCACGATCACGGACCCGTAATTCAGCTCCGACATGCCCGCGACCGCCTCGGCCACGGTCGCGCCCGGCGGTCGGGTCAGGGGCTTTGGCTTGCTGGCATATTCGGGCCGATCCATCAGCCGGTTGCCGCGTCGGGGCTCGGGGGTCTCTGTCATGGTCGTCCTCTCATGGTTGGAGCTCTTCAAAGGCTCTTCGATGAAATTGCTTACGGGCGCTTTTCCGGCCGCGATTGATGACGGCCCCGCGTGCCGGTGCGGCGTATGGCCCCGAGGCGCGACGGGCCTGTCGCCAAAGAGTCTCGGAACAAGCGCCGGGGACTCCCCGTTGATCAGGCGAACCCATCCCGCGCTCGGACCGCCAGTCCGCGTGTCCCACCTCAAGGAGAAGACCCCATGGCCATCAACAATCTCAAGGAACTCTACATCAAGGAACTCAAGGACCTGCACGACGCCAACAACCAGGCCAACGAAACGGTCGAGAAGCTGATCGGCGCGGCGACGGATTCCGGCCTCAAGGACGCGCTGAAGCGCTCCATCGAAGGCACCAAGACGGGCAACGAGCATATCGAGTCCATCCTGCAGGCCCACGGCGAAAAGGCCGGCGGCGTCCACTGCAAGGGCATGAAAGGCCTGACCAAGGAAGCCGAAGAGCATGTGTTGAAGACCGAGTATGGCGATGACAGCGTGCGCGACGCCATGCTGATCAGCCAGTATCAGCGCATGGCCCACTATGCGATCACGGGCTACGGGTCCGTCGAAGCCTTCGCCAAGCGCCTCGGCGCGCTGGAAGACGCCCAGAAACTGGAAACCTGCAAGGAGCAGACCATGGAAGGCGACCTGCAGTTCACCAAGCTGGCCGAAAGCGGCATCAACAAGGACGCCATGGCCGCCTAAGCCAAGGCGTCATCTGACAGGAAGGCCGTCCGCTGCGAAGCGGGCGGCCTTTTTCTATGGGATTGGAAGCGTGCCGCGGGACCAGCTGACGCAAGAGACCCGGTCCGAGTGGCAATCATCCATCTGCGGACTTGCCTTCCGGGGCTCAGAAGGCGCAGGCCGACCTCGTCAGGCCGCCAGTCCGGCGAAGGTCCTGAGCGAGGCCATGTCCTGAATGCGGGCGGAGTGGGTGTCGGGCAGGCCGATGGCGCCCCGGGTCTTGAACTCGTTGAGGCGGCGGCTCACCGTTTCGCGCGACAGGCCGAGATAGTCGGCGATGTCGAGACGCGACATGGGCAGGCGGACCTCGATGGGCTCGTCGGCCGCGTCCGTCCGGCGGCGGCTCCGGCGCTCCGCAAGCATGACGAGGAAAGCGGCCACTCGCGCCTCCGAGGACGACTTGGTCAGCGTCATCATCAGGTTCTGGGCGTCCTCGATCTTGCGCCAGCTATGGTCGAGCAGCTGGGCGCGAAGCTCGGCATCGGTTTCCAGCGCGGCGATCGAAACGCTCTGCACTCCGGCGGCGGTCACGGTGACGGCGCCGTCCGTGTGCTCCCCATCGGGGGAGAGGCCGAAGAAATCGCCCTCCGTGCAGAAGCCCGTGATCTGGCGAAGGCCCTTGTCGAGCAGGCGGAAGGTCATGACGACGCCGCTATTGACGCGGAAGATCCGCGTCGCGGAATCGCCCTGATGGTAGATCGGCGTCTTGTCCGGATAGACGCGGACGGCCCCGATGGCATCGCCGGTCTGCGCGAGTCTGTTTGGCATAAATGGTCCCCTTTGACGGGCCGTTTATGCGCCGGACGGGGACCGCTCGGACAGTTCGGTGTTCTACGTACGTAGTTCTACGCAGGGCGTTTCAGGCGGGGGAACGGGCGATCACCAGCCGAACCAGTTCCGGCAGGGAGGACAGGCCGAGCTTGGACATGAGGCGCGCCCGGTGGGTCTCCACCGTGCGGATGGAGATGCCGAGCTCGTGGGCGACGATCTTGTTGGGTTTGCCGTCCGCGACGGCCAGGGCCACCTCGCGTTCGCGCGGCGTCAGCGCCTCCAGCGGGTCGGACATGTCGATCGCCGCGTCGTCCTCCATCTTCTTATTTTCAATACTGTCGTTTTCGACCTTGCCGTCGGCCACTTCGCCCAGCCGGTCGATGGCGGCGAGAATGCGCGATGCCACGAAAGGCTTCTCGACAAAATCGTCCGCGCCAGCCCGCATCGCTCTCACGGCAAGGGGGATGTCGCCATGTCCGCTGATCATGATGACCGGGGTGCGGGCGGACCGCTTGCGAATATGCTCCAGCGTTTCCACCCCGTCGCGCCCCGGCATGCGCACGTCGAGAATGACGACGGCGCCCTCCAGCTCGGGCCGGGCGGCGACATAGGCGTCGCCGGAGACGAAGCGCGTCACGACATGTCCGCTCGTTTCCAGAAGCAGGCCCAGCGACTCCCGCACCTGGTCATCATCGTCGACGATGTGGATCATCCGGCTCATCGGCGCTCCGTCGATGGCGGTCGGGCAAGAGGCAGGGTGAAGGCGAAGGTCGCGCCCCCGGCCTCGTTTCCGCTCGCCCAGATCCGGCCGCCATGGGCGCGCACGATGGACCGGCTGATCGACAGCCCCACGCCCAGGCCGCCCGCCTTGGTCGAGGAAAAGGCGGTGAAGAGATCGGCGAGCGTGTCTTCGGCCAGACCGCTGCCCGTGTCGGATACGTCGATGCGGGCCATGTCCGGATGTTCCGTGTCCGGAGCGATCTCCAGCGCCAGCCTCTTGGAGGCTCGGCCCTCCATCGCCTCGCAGCCATTGCGGATCAGATTGACCAGCACCTGCTGGATCTGGACGGGGTCGCCGCGCACGAAACGCGCCTCGGGATCGATCCGCCTGTTCAGGGCGATACCCGCGTCCCGGTGCTTGGAGAGACCCAATTGCAGCGAGGCATCCACAACCTCTTCCAGGTCGAGCGTCTCCGTGGTCACGTCGCCGCGCTCGATGAAGCGCCGCATCCGGGCGATGATGTCCGACGCGCGGCCGTTCTGCTCCAAGGCCTTGTCGAGCACCGGACCCATCGTCTCGGACGTGCCGTCATCCCGCGCGGCGAGGATGCGGGCCGTCTCGATATAGTTGGCGGTGGCGGCCAGCGGCTGGTTGATCTCGTGCGCGATGGCCGTTCCCATCTCGTTCATGGCGGCGACGCGCGACAGGTGGAAATGGCGCGCCTGCAATGCCTCGAACTCGGATTGGCGGCGACGCTCATCCGTCAGGTCCCGGATGATGCCGATGAACAGCGTCGTTCCGTTCCGGCCCATGCGGCCGACCGCCAGATGCATGGGAAAGACCTCGCCGGACCGGCGGCGGCCTTCCACCTCCCGCCCGATGCCGATGATATGGGCCTCGCCCGTCTCGACGTAACGGCGGATATACTGGTCATGCTCCGCGTGATAGGGTTCGGGCATCAGAACGTTGACGTTCCGGCCGACCAGGTCCCGCGCCGCATATTCGAAGATGCGCTCGCCCGCCGGATTGATCAGCCGGATCAGCCCGTCGCCGTCGATGACGATGGCGGCATCGACGAGCGTATTCATCACGGCGTCCAGGCCGGAAGCGCGGCCATGCTCTGGCAGGTTGGCGGTCATGTCCTTCAGTTCCACGCGGCCCCTATCGACCGGCTTTCCGCCCGCCACGTGATAGGGGTCACAGTTTCGAGTGTTCAGTCCCCTAGCACAGGATCGACCCAAAAGGCCTTTCCATGTCGCTGTCCGCTGCACAACCCGTCATCTATCTGGTCGATGGCCGCTCGCCCGCGCTGGCCTCGATGCGTCCGCTGCTGGAAGCCAGCGGTCGTCCGGTCCTGCAGGTGGAGGACGCGGAGAGCTTCTCCCACCATGTCCTGCGCAAGCGCACCGTGCGCGCCTGCGATGCGGTCATTCTCGATCTGGATGGCGGAGACGCGCCTCTCTACCGCCTGCTCAACCTCGTCATGCGGGAGCGGGAACGGCCGAGGATCGTGCTGATGGCGGGCAGCGACGCCCCGCTGGGCGACACGGACCGGTTTTCGCAGGACCGCCTTCACGTGCTGCGGCACCCCGCCTCGCCCAGCAATCTCCTCGATTTGCTGGACCCGGTTCCGTGACGGGCGCCGGTCTGGGAACGGCGCTGATCGCCTTCGCCGTCCTGCTGCCGAGCCTGCCGGCGACCGGCGGAACGCAGTTCATTGAAACGACGCTCTGCGCAAGCGGCCGCACGATCCGGATCGAACTGCCGGGCGGCAACGACCCCGAAAAGCACGCCCCCATGCCCTGCCATGCCGTCTGCGCGCGGGGCGAGGACCCGGTGAAGCGGAGCAAAGTCTAGGTCGTATACTCCAATCTGGGACGTCCCAAGGCTCGCGCACCGCGACCCTGCGGGGCGGCCTTGGGGCGGCTCGTGGACCCCGGGTCGATGCCCGGGGCAGGTTCTGTTGCGGTCTTTCCGAAGGCCACAGCATTCGGTTCAGCCCGCGCCCACTACTGACAAATGGCACGAACCGCCCCAAGGCCGTCAAAACCGGCCCCAGATGTGAGTATACGACCTAGGTGTTTAGTCCCGGGAAGTGATGGGTTGGATTGTGTTTGAACCGTTTGGGTTCATTCGTCCAGCTTTTGGTGACGAACTCGAAGGGTGTGAGGCCTTTGAGGGTCTTGAGCCGCTTGGCGAAGTTGTAGGCATCGACGAAGGTCTGGAGGTGGTCTCGCAGCTGATCGTGTGAGGCATAGTGGTAGCGTTTGACCGTGGCTTCCTTGAGGGTCCGGTTCATCCGCTCCTCCTGCCCATTGGTCCAAGGGTGGCCCACTTTTGTGAGCCTGTGCTCGATGGCGTGCTCGCGGCAGACGATGTCGAACATGTGCAACCGATAGCGGGCTGTCGGGCCGTCCCGGTACCTTGGCGGGTCGGTGAACTGGATCCCATTATCCGTCAGCACGGTATGGATCCTGTACGGGCAGGCTTCGACTAGAGCGCGCAGAAAGGCCGACGCCGTCTGCCTGTTGGCCTGCTTCTGCAGCCTGACGAACACGAACTTCGATGTCCGGTCGATCGCCACGAACATGTGCAGCTTGCCGTCATCCGTGCGAACTTCGGCGATGCCTGCCCTGGACCCGATCCGGGGTCGATGTGGACGTAGCCGATCGGGTATGCCTTGAACTTTCTTTTCGGTTCGGTCTCACCCTTCAGGTCCGGCAGGCGAGAGATGCCATGGCGTTTGAGCAGACGGTGCAGGCTGGAGCGCGTCAGGTGTGGGATGGTGTCCTGGAGCGCATAAAGGCAGTCGTCGAGCGGTAGCAGCGTATGTCGTCGGAAGGCCACACATGCGTTCACCTGCCCTCGGACCGATGGCGGGCGGGTTCACCTTCTTCTGGAGACAAGCGCGTCGAGCGCACCGACTTCGGTCCCATGGGCGCGTCCTCCACGCTCTTGCGAGCGCGCCACTTACGGACGGTTTTCTGGTTTATCCCGTAGGCTTGCGCGAGTTCCGAGACCGAAGACTGCGATCGCTGTATCGCTTTTCTGACCGCGTGCGTGGTCGTGGCGCAATCGTGTAATACCTGTCCCATAGGGCGTTCCTCCGTGATGGATCGATCCATAAACCGATTCCATCACTTCCCGGGACTAAACACCCTAGGTCTATCAAGTTTGCGAAGTGGAGCTTTGCGCGAGGAGATCGAAGCTCAAGGGGGTATTAAGCTAATCTACATCGACCCGCCATTCGACGTAGGGGTAGACTTCACGATGGACGTTGAAGTTGGAGATGAAACTCTATCGAAGAAGCCCAATGTTCTGGAAGAAATTGCTTATCGCGACACATGGGGGCGAGGGGCGAATAGCTTTCTAGCGATGATATATGAGCGCCTCAACTTGATGCGCGATCTCATGGCGGAAGATGGCCGCATCTTCGTTCACTGCGGTTGGAAAACGAGCGGTTTGATCCGCCTCGTGTTAGATGAGGTTTTCGGTCAACGAAACTTCATAAACGAGATTGTCTGGTACTACTACAACAAGATGCAAGGAAATGTCGGTAGGTTTGCATCAAATCACGACACTATATTTTGGTATCGGAAAGGCGATGGGCATTGCTTCAAAGCTCAAAAAGAAAAGCGAGCTGAACCAGTCAAGCAATTAAAAAGAGTTTGGAATAAAGAAACGAAGAAGCTTGTTAATGCAAAAGACGAAAACGGACGCGTGATCTACATAACGACGGACGAACGGACCGTCGATGATGTATGGTGTCTGTCGATGCTGCAGCCAGCAGATAAGACTAAGAACCTTCGTTACCCTACCCAAAAACCTGAAACTTTAGTGAGCAGAATAATTGACGCTGCCAGTGAGCCAGGTGATCTTGTCGCTGACTTCTTCATCGGCTTCGGAACAACGGCAGCAGTTGCGGAGAAACTTGGACGCAAGTGGATAGCCTCTGATCTTGGAAAGTTTGCCATTCACACGACTCGCAGGCGCATGATCGGAGTCCAGCGGGAGTTAAAGGCCAGCGGCGAGAACTACAGAGTATTCGAGATACTTAACCTTGGTAAGTATGAGCGGCAGTATTATGTTGGCGTCAATCCGGGTCTGCGCGGCGAGGCGCGCGAGCACATGTTACAGGAGCGTGCAAAGGCGTTTCGAGATCTGATCCTCCGCGCCTACAGGGCAGAACCCGTCACCGGGTTTGAAAACTTCAGCGCCAACAAGAGCGGCCGCCTTGTCGCCATTGGCCCGGTCAACCTTCCAGTCGGACGCCTGTTCGTCGATAACATCATTCACGAATGCCGCCAGAACCGAATCACGAAAGTGGATTTGCTTGGATTCGAGTTTGAGATGGGACTATTCCCGAACGCCTTGGAGGAGGCTCGTAAGAAGGGCATCGACATCTCGCCCCGGCACATCCTTCGTGAAGTTTTCGACAAGCGCGCCGTAGAGGCCGGGGAGGTAAGATTTCACGACGTCGCCCATATCGATTTTAAAACGCATGTTTCGGGTGGCAAGCTGGCGGTAGAATTATCAGATTTCGCAGTGTCTTATTCGCAGGACGCTGACGAAAGTGCACTGGATAAGCTGCGCAAGAAGGGCAGCAAGATTATCGTCAAGCACGGACAAGTCTTCAAGGTCTCGCGTGACAAGGAAGGGAAGCTGGAGGAAGAACAGCTGACGAAATCCTGGACGGACTGGATCGACTATTGGTCTGTCGATTTCGACTGGGAGAGTAAGCAGGAGATCATTCGCCATACCGACGCTGACGGCAACCATGAGGACGTCTGGTCGGGCGACTATGTATTCGAGAACGAATGGCAGAGCTTCCGCATGCGCAAAGACCGGTCTCTCGACTTGAAGAGCGCCACAGTCGAGGTCGAGCCGGGCCAACGCAAGGTTTAGCGGTGAAGGTTGTGGACATTTTCGGCAATGACACGATGAAAGTTGTTGAGGTCACGGTCTGATGGCTTTGTCGAAGGATTTTCCAAGCAGCCCTCATGCAATTCTGAACCCAAACCAGCGATGGCGCCCCGATAGCGACGGCCATAGTCTTCCGCCTCTCGTTGAAACGCTCCGTCGTGAGGTAAAAGCATTCCGCGATGCGGGCTATGCGCAAGCGTCTGACACGTCCCGCGCTCTGTTGAATTGGTGGTTTGACCAAGACCATATGATGGAGCAGGAGGATGGCTCGCTGGCTCCGTTTCGATATTATTTTGCGCAACGCGAGGCCGTGGAAACAGTCATCTGGCTTTTTGATGTCGCGAAGGCCCGCACCCCTTACAACTTGATGCGCTATGACAGAACGAGAGAAGTCTTTCGCAAAATGTTTGATGAGGACTGGTGTCGTTACGTCATAAAGATGGCAACTGGCGCTGGAAAAACGAAAGTCCTCAGCCTCGCCTTGGCCTGGAGCTTCTTCCACAAGACTTATGAGACGGACTCCGACCTGTCGCGCAACTTCCTAGTGATCGCGCCAAACATTATCGTACTTGACCGTATCCGGACGGATTTCGAGGGGCTGAAGATCTTCTTCGACGATTCGGTTCTGCCGCGAAACGGATGGGAAGGTCGCAACTGGAGGGATGACTTCCAACTCCGCTTCCATATTCAGGATGATGTCCGCGTGACGGAGCCAACGGGAAACATCTTTCTGACCAACATCCACCGCGTTTACGATGGGTCCGAGACCGCGCCGTCGCCCGAAGATAATGACACTATGGACTATTTTCTAGGCTCCAAGGTGACGGGCAAGACGACGGATAATCAGGTCGATCTGGACCTCATCGTGCGGGACATCGACGAACTCATGGTTCTCAATGACGAGGCTCATCACATCCACGACTCCAGCCTGTCCTGGTTCCAGAGCATCCAGGACATACATAACCACCTTGTGCAGAAGGGTGATGTTCTCTCGATGCAACTGGATGTGACGGCGACACCAACGGACAGCGGCGGTATTTTCGTCCAAACGGTCAGCGATTACCCTTTGGTCGAAGCTATTTCACAGAATGTCGTGAAACACCCTCTCGTCCCTGATGAAAAGAGTCGACGGAAACTGGACGAGAAAGCAAGCAGCAAGTTCACAGAGCGGTACGGCGATTATCTCGATCTCGGTGTCGCGGAATGGCAAGCGGCCTACTCACATCATGAAGCCTTAGGAAAAAGGCGATTCTGTTCGTGATGACGGATGATACCAAGAATTGTGACGATGTGGCGGAATATCTGGAAGGACAGTACCCTGACTTGCACGGGAGTGTCCTAACGATCCACACGAACAAGACGGGACAGATTTCTGACGCGAAAAGTAAGCAGGATGAGCTGCAGCACCTTCGTGCCCAAGCGAACCTCATTGATAGCTGGGAAAGCCCCTACAAAGCGGTGGTTTCTGTTCTGATGCTTAAAGAGGGGTGGGACGTCCGCAACGTGACAACGATCGTTGGACTCCGCGCCCATTCGTCCAGCAGCAACATCCTTCCCGAACAGACCTTAGGCCGAGGGTTACGGAAAATGTATCCAGGAGGTGGACGAGAAGAAGTCAGTGTCATCGGCACAGAGGCATTTATGGATTTTGTGAAAGGCATCAGTGCGGAGGGCGTCGTCCTGGAGCCAACCAGTATGGGGCCTGGGGGCGGAACCTTTAGGACTAGAATTGTATCCATTGATCACGACAATCCGAGCAAGGACATTGCGGCGATGGATATCCGTATCCCCGTGCTCGGGCCCCGGCTTTATCGCGAGTACGGCGCACTCGAAGGCTTCTCTATATCCGAGGACGATTTCGATCCTGTTCCCTATAAGAATTTTCCTGAAGCCGAGAAAAGAGAGTTTAGGTTTATGTCCGTCACGACCGGCGAGGAGAACCACGTCACCGAACGTTCCAACGTGTTCATTGGTGACCATCGATCGATTGTTCGTTTTTTTGCGGATTCCTTGAAGAAAGAGCTTAAGCTGGTGTCTGGATTTGATGCGCTTTACCCAGCCCTCCGCGATTTCATGAAGCACAGCTTGTTCGGCCAGACAGTCGACATGGAGGACGCCAATACCCACCGTAATCTCTCTGAGCCTAAGGTTATGGAGACCATCCGGAACACCTTCAAATCTGTCGTGAACCGTAGAACGGTGATGGACAAGGGTGGCCCCAGATCGACGACTACCTGCACATCAGCAAAACACGGCCTTTCGCAACGCGCAATTTTGAAAATATCGATAAGTTAGCAAAGAGTCTGTTCGATTGGACGGTTTGCGATAGCGGGCTCGAATTGAATTTTTGCCCAGTATCTGAATATTAGCTCTCGTGTTGTTTCGTTCGCACGCAACCACGCAAGCGTTGGATTCAAGGTCGAGTATCAGAAAGCCGATGGAAGCCTTGGAAATTACTATCCTGACTTCTTAGTAAAAGATGACGCTGGAGTCGTTTTTGTGGTCGAGACAAAAGGCCTAGAAGATATTGAGGTAGAGAGGAAGTTTAAGCGTCTGATGCAGTGGTGCGAAGATGTAAACGCTGTGCAAGACGATCAAGTGTTCAAACCGCTCTACGTTAAGGATGAGAAGTTTGAGCTCTTTCAGTCCTCAGGCTTCCATGAGTCTGCCGAAGCGTTTATCTGCTGAGTCCATCATAAGAAAGAAATCTCGACTTTTCTTTCTTATGGGGTTTGTTAAGAAAGAAGTCTTTCCTAACGCCGACCTTGCGAAAGATCGTGCGCGATCTCTTTAGCAAGCAAGACTATGAGCGAAGTACTTTCAGGGTGATACGTCGAAACCGCTGCCTTTGGCGAGACTGTGCGCGCATTTGTGCCAAACGCTCTTCAGCCAACGTTGGACCTCGCAGACCCAACCCTTACTGGCGCTCTAACACGCGCCAACCGAGCATTGGGAAGACTAGACGGTATCAGGATTGTCCTGCCTAACCCTGATATTTTTCTATATCACTATGTCCGCAAGGAGGCCCTTCTATCTTCTCAAATCGAGGGTACTCAGTCGTCGTTTTCAGACCTGCTAACCTTCGAGACAGGTGGCGATGCCAAGGTGCCGATAGAGGATGTTGAGGAGGTCTCAAACTACGTCGCAGCGCTAAATGAAGGTATCGCGCGGATGGACAGCCTGCCACTCTCATCACGATTGTTCCGAGAGTTGCATAGAGTGCTGCTACAAGGCGTCCGTGGAGCGACCAAGCAGCCCGGTGAGTTTCGCACTTCACAGAACTGGATAGGTGGAACGCGACCTTCAACCGCCGTTTTCGTGCCGCCGCCTCCCAACGAGGTCGTGCCCCTCATGTCAGACCTAGAGCGCTTTATTCACTCGGATGCCCTTTCACAAAGTCCGCTGATAAAAGCGGCAATAGCGCACGCTCAGTTTGAGACTATTCATCCATTCTTGGACGGCAATGGACGACTGGGCCGTCTATTGATTGTCCTTATGCTTATCGAAAGCGGTGTCTTGGACGAACCGATATTGTATATCAGTCTGTATCTCAAATCGAAACGAGAGCGATATTACGAGCTACTATCAGGCGTACGGTTTGAAAACGGGTGGATGGACTGGGTCATCTTCTTCCTCGAAGGCGTGGAAGAGACCTCACTGCAAGGCGCGCTGACGGCGCAAAACCTTATCGGCTTGTTCAACGAGGACTTGGCTCGAATCCGAGCAACTGGGTCGCCAGCTGACTCCACATTGCGTGTCTTCCAGGTGATGAAGACCAAAATGGTTGCAAGCGTGAAATCCTTGATGGAGGCGACGGGGCTAACTTCGCCGAGTATCCGGACAGCCCTTTCACGACTTGACGATCTTGGTATCATCTCTCAGTCGAATGAGGCGAAGCGCAATCGTCTATATGCTTATACCCGCGCGATCGAGATCATTGAAACTGGCACCGACCCACTATGAGATAGGCAAATTCTTAGTGAATGGAGCATCAACGAGAGGCTCTGTTGTGTAACGGCCTGTGAGACAGATTGTGCAACAGGATTTTCCTGATTTCGCAACAAGCTATTGAAAAACAATAAGAATAACACAGATATTGACTCTTCCCCGGACGCGCCATTACACGCAAGTTTGTTAATGCTAAGTCATTGGAAGAAGTATTTCTTCCTGCGGCTTCCTGTAACCCTGCCGTTTCCCGCCACTTCTGGGTAATGTTCTGCCATGAGAACGACCCGAAACCAATGCCTCGTCCAGCGTGGTGAACGCTGGTACTGCTTTCGCCGCATACCAAGCGTTTCGCCTATGTAGATGATCGCACCTATAGCAAAGCCTCGCTCAACGCGCACTCCCTGAGCGTAGCGCACGAGCGTCGCAACGCCATGGCCGATGCCGACGAGCAACAGTGGGAATCCATGCTTGCCGAAATGGGTAACAATCCAACGCCCAAGCTCGCAAGAGTCTGTCGGTATAGGTCAGCACAGCGTCGCGCGCGCCATGGGCATTCTGTTCCAGCCGGTCGAAACACTCGCCGCAAATGCAAGTGTCGTGGAGCTCGTTGAATGGGTAAAAGTCGCGACCGGACCGCATGCTATGGAAGCCATTGCAGACGCGGTGCTAGGAGCTGCCCCGGAGCCGATCGTGACTGTTCGAGATGCGCTAGCGCTCTATTTCGACAAGCTCGCCGTTAACGATCTACGCACAAAATCACCTGCCCAAGCCGCCAACTGGCGACTGCCAAAGGAACGCGCTATTGAGAACTTCGTGGCGCTTTGCGGGAATCTGCCAATGAACGCGATCGACCGAAGTCATGGCCGCGCCTTTTACGAATGGTGGGGCGAGCGTCTGCATCCCTCCGATGGTTCAAAAAGCATGAAGGCGAACAGTGCCAATCGCGATTTGGGAAATCCACAGAAGCTATTCGATAATACTGGACCTATGAGGGCCAGGAGGATCGGCAGAACCCATTTCGAAATTTGCGTTATAGCGACACCGTCGTAACTATGTTCCGTACTCATTGATTGAGTTTTGCGTTGTTGTGTAACTCTTCCGGTTATTTTCCCGGAGGACTGCTCATGGCTCGTTTTGATCTGTCTGAGGCGGAGTGGGCGATCATCTCGCCTCATCTTCTGGTCCCATGTGGTGGGGCGCGCCGAGTGGACGACCGGCGCGTCGTCGACGGCATCTTCTACATTCTGCGCACGGCGCGCCGTGGCGTGATCTCCCTGAGCGCTACGGTCCCTACACGACTGTCTACAACCGCTTCAATCGATGGGCGAAGAAAGGCGTATGGATCAACGTGTTCGAGGCACTGAGCGAGCAGGAGCCCGATGCAATGGTGCATGTCGACAGCTCCATCATCCGCGCTCACCAGCGTGCGAGCGGGGCAGAAAAGGGGTCCGGATAACGCCATCGGTCTCTCTCGTGGGGGACTGAGCACGAAGCGGCACGCCGTGGTCAATGCGCGCGGCCTGCCTCTGCGCCTCGTCCTGACGCCCGGCTAGGCCAATGACAAGCCCACCGCTCACACCCTGCTCGTCTCCTTGCATGATGTCCGCAATGTTGTCGCCGACAGAGGCTATGACTCCGACCGGTTGATCGCCCAGATCGAACAGGCCGGCGCGACCGCCCACATCCCAAGCACGCGCAGGCGGCGCATTCAGCGATCCGTCGATCCAGAGACCTACCGCCGGCGCAATGTTGTTGAGAAATTCTTCAACAAAATCAAACACATGAGACGATTCGAGACCCGCTATGACACGCTCGCCAGAAACGACCTCGCGACCATCGCCCTCACAGCCGCAAGACTATGGGCCAAACACATTGAGCTCAGAACCTAGTTCTAGAAACTTAGGTTGATTGATGCGAAAAGATGTGGTCCTACCAATTTTGACTGCGAAATCAATTTCATGATCCATTGAAACGCACTGCCTTATAGGAAAACTTCGATGTCGAATATTGATCAAGTTCAGCGCGCGAAAGACCTTGTTCGACGGTTGCACTTCGAACTGGATCAAGCTGCGCCGAGTGATTCTGAGAAGGTATTGGCGACCTTTGTTTCTGACGATTGGCATTGGCGCGGCATGCATCCTTTCCATGAGTTGCAGGGCGCTGAAGCCGTCGCTCGCAAGTTCTGGACCCCATTAAAGAATGCTATCAAGCCGCTCCAGCGACGTCCGGATATCTTCATCGCAAATGCCAACGAACTGGATGAGGACGGCGCAGTCTGGGTCGTGGAGATGGGCCACCTCATGGGACTATTCGATAGGCCTTGGTTGGGTATTCGTCACACGCTCCGGATCGTGCTGCTGCGCTATTGCGAGTTCAACAAGGTCGTTGATGGCAAGATCGTGGAAACGGCGCTATTCTGCGATATTCCCCACCTGATGATGCAGGCGGGTCAGAACCCGTTCCCGCCTCAGACGGGAACCATGCTGATCCAACCGGGACCTCGGACGCATGACGGGTTGTGCTACGGACCGCAGGACGCGGCGCTAAGCGCCACGACCCAGAAGGCGATCACCAACATGATCTTCAATCCGGGGCCTAAGGCCTCCAATCGTGACGAGGCCGACAACATGGCCGAGGTCTGGCACGAGGATATGATCTGGTGGGGGCCGGCCGGTATCGGGGCGGCCTACACGATCGAGCGCTATATCCGCCAGCACAGCATGCCCTTCGACCGTGCTCTGTCGGCGGGCTACCGGTTCAATGGGCATATCTGCCGACTGGCGGAAGGGAACTATGGGGGCTTCTTCGGCTGGCCGAACCTGACCGTCCAGAACTCCGGGTCCTATCTCGGCATGACGGCGGGTTCGGGTCCGGCGGACATGCGAGTCGTCGACATGTATAGGGTCGAGGATGGCAAGATCGCGGAAAACTGGGTCTTCATCGATATTCTGCATTTCCTGAACATGCAGGGCCTGGACGTACTCGACCGGATGGAACGGATTCAATCGGGAGGCGGATAATCATTTGGCAAGGGTAGGGCGTCATGTCGGATTTCATCTCGCCGCTTTGACCCGTCGGCCGGTTTCCCCCATAGTCCAGCGAAACCCGATCATTCGAACTGGACGGCATGCCGAAAACACCATCAGCTCTGCCGAGACGGCCCAATCACCGACCGACCTCCTACGACGTGGCGGAACTGGCCGGCGTGTCGCAATCCGCCGTTTCCCGCTGCTTCCGGGAAGGCTCGAGCATCTCCGCCAAGACCAAGGCCAAGGTCCTGAAGGCGGCGCGGACCCTGGGATATCAACCCAATGCCATGGCGTCCGGACTGATGACGAACCGGACCGGCCTCGTCGCCGTGCTGATCTCCAACCTCACCAATCTCTACTATCCGGAAGTGCTATCCGAGATCACGCGACGTCTGTCGGACGCGGGCTACCGGGTCCTTCTGTTCGCCCTCGAGGGCGAAAGCGAAGTCGATGCCGTGCTGGAGCAGGTCTGGCGATACCGTGTCGACGGCGCGATCGTCGCCGCGCGCCTATCGGCCGCGCAGCTCTCCGATTTCGAGCAGCGGAAGGTTCCGGTCGTCCTCTACAACCGCATCGGCGGTGCCAAGCCCGTGGCGAGCGTGAGTTGCGACAGCCATGCGGGCGAACGCGAGCTGGTCGACCGCCTCGTCGCGGCCAGCCATACGCGGTTTGGCATCATCGCCGGTCCTGACGATTCCTATGTCGGGCAGATCCGGGTCGAAAGTGCGCTCGGGCAGTTGAAAGCGCATGGTCTGGACGCACACGTGCACCGCGGCGGTTTCGACTATGAAAGCGGGCAGACAGGGTTTTCGGCCCTGTTCGCGGCAAGCGGGGAAAATCTCGACGCCGTGATCTGTGCCAACGACTTGATGGCGATCGGCGCGATAGACGGCGCGCGCAAGCAGGGACTGTCCATTCCGGAAGAAATCTCGATCGTGGGGTTCGACGGCGTGGCGCCCGCGCACTGGGACAGCTACCGGCTTACAACCGTGCGTCAGCCCGTCCGCCGTATGACGGAGGCCGCCGTCGGCATGGTTATCGAGCGTATCGAAACGCCCAATCTGCCCCCCGAAGTGCGGACCTTTGCCGGCGCCCTATTGGAGGGCCGGTCGGCGCGACTGGGCGACATCGCCTAATTGGTAGACATTGGCCGCTGTGTTAACGAAAACGGCTTCACGCGCGGTTCGCGGCACGAGAGACCGAACCGTATTCAGCATGCTGATGTAGTCGTGGTAGAGTTTGTCGACCGGAAAGTTCGAGCCCCACATCGTGCGGCACGGGCCGAACGTCGAGAGGACCGTCTCTACGATCGGTGCAATGGAATCCGGATCCCAATTCGGATCGAACATGCCGAGGCCCGAAATCTTGCACGTTGTCCGAAACCGGTTTGCGAGGCGTTCCAGGCCTTTCGACCAGTCTCGGAGGCCGTGTTCGGACTGATCCCACGGCGAACCAGCATGGCAGAGGACGATGCTTAGGTCGGGAAAGTCGCTGAGGATGTCGGCGGCAAGAGGCAGGAGAGGGGGCGTGAGCTGCAGATCGAAACTTAGCCCCCGATCGCTCAAAACCTGCAATCCGGACTGGAATGCGGGATCCTTGAGCAGAGCCGCCCCGTCCTTGGGACCGTCTTCGCTCGGATGTCGGCTCACGATCTGTCGGATGCCCCGCACCCGTTCACTAGCGTCCAGATGCGCATCGATGCGGTCCGAGAGCCCGGAATCCCGCAAATCGGCGGCAGCTACGATTGCACTTGGCAGTCCGGTCTGTCTGCTCTGGTGATCTAGCCACTCGGTTTCAGCGACCTCATCACAGGGTGCCACACCGACTTGGACATGGACACTGCCAACGCAGAACTGCCCTCCGATATCCTCCCTGAAGTCGGAAGTCAGGTAGTCCTTCTGAATGGGAGAGGGGTCGCCGAAAAAGCGCGAAACACCCTTTTGCCGGAGCCAGGGATAGTCGACCGATGCCAAGTCCCAAAGATGGTGATGCGCATCGATGAACATTCCGCCCTCTTGCATGCGCATGCAGTTACTGGCAAGCCGCTCTAATTGCTGGTGGGGAGGTCCCTCCTACCAACGTGAACGGGTTTGGCGAGATGGGTCCGGTCTCCCGCCTGAGCGGTTGCCGTTTCAGTAACCGGGTCAACGAAGGATAATTATGTCAGTCCCATTCGTGCTTCCGGACCGAGACCCGGTCACGCAAATCCGGCGTATCGATGCCAACGACCTTGTCGGCGAGCCCGGGAAGAGGACCCAGCCCATGTCCGGGTTCGAGGATCGCTTTACCGACATCGTCGACTACATCGTGCGGATAACGGATGAAATCTGGATGAACCGTGCCGTTGGGTCCATCTACGATACCTATGACCCGAGTTGCACGGTCTACTCCTCCTACGGCATCGTCCGATCGGTCGAGGAGGTCATTGCGGGGACAGTGAGCACACTCAACGCATTTCCGAATGGTGAAATCCATCATCTCAATGTCGCCTGGAGCGGAGATGATCAGACCGATTTCTACACCTCCCACCTCGGCCATAGCCGCTCGACTCATCTCGGCCGGACGTCGTTCGGGCCCGCAACAGGCCGCAAATCCTCCATCCGGTTCGTCGCCGATTGCCTTATCCGCGACAACCGGATCCACACGGAGTGGCTGGTCCGGGACGCGGGTGCTCAGGCCCGTCAGCTGGGCTTCAACATCCAGGACGTTGCGCGGCGTCTTGCGGAGACCGACGCGGCGGAAACGATTGTCCTGTCACCGGAAACGCGCTTGAACGGCCAAGCTCCGCGGCAGGTCCTCGAAATCCCGACCGACACGCCGGACGGCTGGTCCCGCCACATGTTTCACAACCTCTGGAACCTGAAACGGTTCGACTGGCTGGACCGATACTATGCGGAGAACGCCGTCGTTCATTCCGGCGGCGGCAGGGTTGCGCAGGGCCTGCGAAACATCGGATCGCTTCTCATTCATATCCAGACCGCGATGCCGGACAGCATCATGCGCGTCGAGAATGTTTGCCATAGCGAGGAGACCGACGGCGTCATTCTTGCGGTCCGGTGGGTGCTTGAAGGCACGACCGCGCCGGGCGGCGCGTTGGGAGACTGCCCGCCCGGGAAACCGGTCTTCATGATGGGCGCGTCGCACATGCGCTTCGGATCCGATGGCCGCATCGCGGAGGAGTGGACGGTGTTCGATGAGGTCGGCGTGCTGCTTCAAGCCTATCGTCAGTCGCAGGCCGGATGACAGACTCTACGCTCCTCTGTCTGCCCGGCAATATGTGCGATGCCTCGCTCTGGGCGGACTGCCTTCCCAGCGACACTGGCCTCCGTACCGTCAAACCCGTCCCTCCGGGAACGTCCATTAGCGACATGGCAGCGTGGTGCCTCAGCGCATATGAGGGGCCGCTATTGCCCGTTGGCTTCTCCATGGGGGGCATCGTCGCGCTCGAGTGCCTCCGCCAGGCCCCGAAACGTATCACGGGGCTCGTTCTGATTGCGACCAATCCGGGCGCCGACCGGCCGGATCGGTTGCCTGTCAGGCTCCGGCAACAGAAGGCCGTGATACGAGGCGGTCTTGAGCGCGTCGTGACAGACGAGCTGATGCCGAATTACTTCGCCGAGGCGAATGCGGGTCGGCATGAACTAGCTAAACACGTTCTCGAAATGGCGACATCCGTCGGCCCGGAAGCCTTCGTCTCTCAGAGTGAAGCCCTGCGACAACGGGATGACCTCTGGCCGACGCTGGACACGTTCGACAAGCCTGTTTTGATCCTGTGTGGGTCCGAAGACCGGGTTTGTCCGCCCGACTTGCACTACCGGATCGCGGACGCGTCAGAGGATTCGACACTTCAGATCGTGGCGGAGGCGGGTCACATGCTCCCGATCGAGCAACCGGCCGCCGTTCGGTCGCACATTGGCGATTGGCTCCTCCGGAATGGCTTCACACCCAAAGAGGACGTCACGCCATGAGCGACGTCGCCAAGTCATTTGTAGACCGGCTCGCCGACGGCGATACGATCGTCGGAACATGGGTGAAGACACCGCATCCCCATGTCGTCGAAGTCCTGGCCCGCTCGCCACTGGACGTTCTGGTCCTGGACGCGGAGCATGCCCCGTTCGACCGCGCGGCGCTGGACCTCTGCCTGCTCGCCGCGCGAGCCTGCGACACGCCCGTGCTGGTCCGGCCGGCCTGCAACGATCCCGCCGCGATCCTCCAGGCGCTCGACGGTGGTGCGACAGGTGTTCTCGTGCCACACGTGAAGACTGCGATGGACGCGGCTGCCTGCGTTCGGTCAAGCCGTTACGTCCCGAACGGCCGGGGCTATGCAGGCAGCACGCGGGCGGCCGGGTATACGACGCGGAGCATGGCGGAGCACCGCGCCGCAAGCGAGACGCCGCTCGTGATTGCGCAGATCGAGGACCGCGATGCGCTGGACGATCTTGAGGGTATCATGACCACGGAAGGGCTTGGCGGCGTGTTCGTCGGCCGCGCCGATCTCGCCGTGTCGCTCGGCGCATCGTCCATGGATGATGCTGCGGTCGTGGAGGCTGTCGACCGGATCTGCGCGCAGGCGTCGCGGCATGACATGCCGCTCGGCATGTTTTTGTCCCGGGTCGAAGATGTGGGCCTCTGGCGCGGGAAGGGGGCGACTTTCTTCTTCCTCGGCTCCGACCAGTCCTTCATGCTCGGGGGCGCGACTGCGCTTGCCCAATCGGTCAGGACGCAAGCTTAGGCGAGGTCCGGTACATCGATGAGAACCTCGTC
The DNA here is from genome assembly GCA_049673465.1 of Litorimonas sp. Classification (GTDB taxonomy): domain Bacteria; phylum Pseudomonadota; class Alphaproteobacteria; order Caulobacterales; family Maricaulaceae; genus Litorimonas. The sequence goes on along the minus strand of JBATXP010000163.1, from coordinate 12,070 downwards.
TTCCTGAGCGTCGAGCTTGGCCCGGGTCGCGTCATAGGTTTCCTTCGTGACACGCAGCATTCCGTAGAAGATGGCCGCGATAAGACCGGGGATTGTGGACAAGACGAAGGCGGCCGCCAGCGCCATGAGGACCGGTTCGGCAACCTCGCCGGGAACGGCCTTTTCGGGAAAGGCGATGACCGTCAGAACCCAGCCTGCCAGAGCCGTCCCGATGGCTTGGTCGACCCGAGCGAATAGCGTCCGTGCGGCATAGAGGATACCTTCCTGCCGCAGCCCATACTTCACCTCGTTCTCGTCCGCGATGTCGGCGAGGGCCGAATAGACGGTAGTGGTCATGATGCTGTAGGGCGCGTGCTGCAGCACCGAGAAGGCGATCAGGATCCAGATGAGGTTGGGCGTCTCCGCGTCGAGAACGCCCAGATAGCCGAGGGCCAGGGGAAGGGCGGGGCCGATGCAATAGAGCAGGACCGCGAACATGCCCGTCCAGCGCTTGTCGAACCGCTCGTGGAGGCGTGTCACGGCGAAGACGCCGAACATGTAGCCGAAGAAGCTGCCGATCGCGAAGAGGCTGATCTCCTCGCTAGAGAGCTCCCAGAAATAGTTCACCGTGTAGATCCAGAGACCCCACCGCACGCCCGTCATCAGCGACAGGAAGAACATGCCGATCAGCAGCATGACGTAGTTGCGGTTCGAGCAGGCGCGGATGAAGTCGCGGAAGAACTCGACGGGACCGAATTTGGGCGTGTCCGGTTTTGCCTGGGGCAGATAGGGAATGTACTTCTTGGTCGACCAGGCCGACACGAAGCAGAAGATCAGGATGAGTGCGGAAAAGAAGGCGGCAAATGCCGGGTAGTTCGACGCATCCAGCTGCCCGTTCGTGAACTCCTCGGTCGCCCGGAAGAACAGCCGGAACGATAGCACCCAGGCCAGCGTGTCGCCGACCCATAAAAAGAAGGTGTTGTAGGCCATGATGCTCGAGCGGCCGAGATAGTCATCGGACAGCTCGGCGCCGAGCGACATGTGCGGGGTGTGGTAGAGCGACATGCATTGGAGCAGCAGCACGTTAAAGGTCACGAGCCAGACGAGCGTCTGGAAGTCGCCCAGGGCCTCAGGCGGGCTGAACAGGGCATAGAAGCACAAGGCGCCGGGAAGGATGGAGCTGAACAGGAACGGATGCCGTCGTCCGAAGCGGGACTTCACCCGGTCGGACCAGGATCCGACGATCGGATCGAACACGGCGTTGAACATCATGCCGATGGCCAGCGCCGTTCCGACATGGCCGGCATTGATGCCCTGGACCTGATTGTAGAACAGCAGGAGGAAGCTGACCGTGCTCGTGTAGACAATGGCTTCGGCCGTGCTTCCGAGCCCGTAAAGCGCCTTGTCCTTCGGTCGGAGCGCGGGCTTCCCGAGTATTGACGTCATCTTGTCCCCTCCCTTGTTGGCCCTGCCGCGTTGGCAAGGGCCGCGTTTAACGCTAGTGCATGCGCATGCATAAAGCTAGGGAAACGATGGGAGATGCGTTTTGAAGGCAAAGGCCGCGCTGCTCGGCCTGCTCGACGGGCTGTCTTCGGCCCGGGAAGGGGCGGACCGGGACGCGCTCTCGCAATATATGGCCCCACAGGCTATCGCCGAATTTTACGACCCATTCGGCTCGGGCGTCGGTTTAGAGGAAATCGAGACGGCATTCTGGGCCCCGCTCAAATCCGCCTTTCCCGACTACGAGATCCGGCCCGGCCTCGTACTGGAAGGTCGCTACGAGGATCGCATGCACGCGAGCGTCCTCGGTCACGTGATCGGCACGTTTCTCGACCCGCTGGCCTACATTCCGCCCACCCGCAAGATGGCCAGCCTCCGGATCGGCATTAATGCCGTGTTCGAAAGCGAGAAAATCGTCGCCTTCTTCGTCATGGTCGATCTCATCGATCTGATGCGTCAAGCTGGCGTCTATCCCTTCAGGGCTATGCCCGGCTCTGACGGTCCGTGGTTCATGCCACCGGCTGAAACGGGGACGGGACGAGGCGAGGGAAGCGGCATCCGCACGCTCGACATCGTTCGAGAGATGCAGCACGGCCTGCCCGACGGTCCGGCCGTCGTGGACCGGGCGAGCGCAGCCGCACATCACAGCCCGCACTGGGCGGAGCGCATGAACTGGTTCGGTCCTGCCGGCATTGGATCCAGTCGCGGCATGGAGGGCTTCCGCGACAGCCACGGCGCGCTCTTCCTCAAGGCTTTCCCGGATCGGCACGGGCTTCCGCGCGCCGCAGGCACAGACGTGGGCCGGCAAGGTCATTTCTGCGAAATTGGGGAGGGGAGACTGGCGATGACCGGGGGCTGGCCCAACATGCGGGCGCACCATAGAGGAGGTCACTGGCTGGGACTGCCGCCAACGGGGTGTAGGATCGATATGCGGGTCTCCGACTGGTACAGGCTCGATGATGCGAACCGGATCGTCGACAATTGGGTCATGATGGATATTCCGCACATGCTGGCCCAGATGGGACTCGACGTCTTCGAGGACCTGCCCTTCGCCGCGAATCCCCAGCGCTCGCGACTTCCGTAGAATGCATTCGCCGTCACGATTTCTTTTACTTCAAGGCTGTAAACCCATCTATCTACATTGAAAACGTTGAGCTTGCGTTGTGACTGCGCTTGCAATACAGCTTTGTGACAAAGGGAGGAACGAATGAAAACCATGTCCACACGCTCTACGTCTTTGCTGGCCAGCGTCGCCGCAGCGGCGCTCGCTCTGCCGCTGTCTGCAGCCGCGCAGTCCGACGAAACCGTTCAGACGGCGTCCGCCATCGACGAAATCATCGTGACCGCTCAGCGTCGGGCGGAGAACCTCCAGGACGTTCCGATCTCGATCACCGCGATCAGCCGCGAAGACATCCTCGAAAAGGACATTAGCGATATCAGCCGACTCGAGCAGGTGGTTCCGGGTCTGCGGCTCGCACGGTCAGGTGCCGCCCAGCGTCCCGCCATCCGCGGCGTCTACACGGAAGCGGTCGGTCTCAACTCCGATCCACGCATCGGCTTCTATATCGACGAAATCTACCAGGCGCGTCCGCAGCAGGCCACGGCCGCCCTCGTCGATCTCGAGCGGGTCGAAGTGCAGAAGGGTCCGCAGGGTACGCTGTTCGGTCGCAACAGCTATGGCGGCAATATCGCACTGACGACGGCCACGCCGTCTGACATCTTCGAGGCTGGGGTCGATGTGACCATCGGCGACTATAACCGGTTCCGCGGTGAAGGCTTTCTCAACCTGCCGATCAGCGACGATCTCGCTTTGCGGCTTGCGGGCGCGTTCGAGCGCCGGGACGGATTTCTGCAGAGCGTGGTGTCGTCTGACGCCGACCTGCAGGACAAGGACGAAAACTACGTCCGCGGCACGCTGCGTTGGGCGCCGTCTTCCATGGACGACCGGCTCGAAGTGCTCCTGCGCGGGAGCTACTTCGAACGTGGCGGGGCGGGCTTCAATGCCGTAAACGGCAAGGTCATCGGTGTCGCCGTCGATCCCAGCCTGATCACGCCGCCCGGAGGGTCGTTGACCTTCAACGGGGTTCAGTACGACTTCACCGGTACCCCTCCCGGTCTGGGCGGTTTCAATGGCCTGAATGTCGGCACCGGGACGCTCTTCCCCTTCACCAACGCTTTCCGGGATAACATTCCGGACGTAGCCGGTGCGGATGTCGGTATCCCGGTTCCCGGAGCCTACGCGTCCGTCTACGATGCGGTGCCGTTCGAGGATCTCGAGCAGATTCAGGTCAGCGGCGTGATCAATTACGATCTCAACGACGCCATTCGCCTGCGGTCCATCACATCGTTTACGGATTTCGACACGGTCGCCGGCGGCGACGGGGACGGCGTGCCGATCCCGCTGCGCTACTTCACGGCCGGAACGCAGTCCGAAGTGTTCACACAGGAATTTCAGCTGCAATCGTCCGACCCGGATAGCCGTCTCGAATATACGCTAGGGGTCTACTATCTCGAAGAAAGCGGCCAGGACGGAAACTCGTTCTACTACCTCAACCGCAACTATACGACGGAGAATGCCGCATCGCTCGGCCTGCCGACCTACTACGGCGGCATTGGTGGCTTCGGGGCGTCCAACGGATGCCAGTTCAGTTTTACGACCCCGCCTGAATCCTGTGCCGTCGACTTCACGCGCGGCAACCTCTTCGACTCGCGCAACGTCAATGCGGCGGATACCAAGTCCTACGCGATCTATGGCCAGGGTTCGTACGACCTGACCGACAGGCTGACCCTAACGCTCGGCGGGCGCTATACGATCGACGATAAGAGCTACAAGACGACCGAGCAAACCGCCTTCGGCGATCCGGCCACCGTGTTTGCCGGTCAGTTCGCGTCGGCGCAAGGCTTTGAGAACCCCAACGACTACTACGCCGTCAACCCGTTCTTCAGTCTCGAATTCAACGAAACGTGCGGCGGCGTCACCGAACAGGACATTTCCACCAACCAGAGCGATCAGGCCGTGGCAACCGTCCCGAACTACTTCCTCACTGTCTGCGGTGAGCGGGAGTTCGAGTATTTCACCTACCGTGTCGCGGCCGACTACGATCTAACGCCCGACAACCTGCTCTATGCGAGTCTGAGCACGGGCGAGCACTCCGGCGGGTTCGGGGCCGGGCAGACCGTGGCCAACGCACCGGGAACCGTGACCACCTTCGATTCGGAGACGGTCACCGCGTTCGAAGTGGGTTCGAAGAACCAGTTTTTCGATGGACAGCTCCAGCTCAATGTCGCGGCGTTCTTCAACAAGTACGAGGATCTGCAGGAGCAGGGTACGCAGGTCGTGACGATCGACGGCCAGCCGCGCAACGTGACCACGATCTTCAATGTGGGCTCGCAGGAAACGCCCGGGTTTGAAGCGGACATGATCGCCAAGCCGTTCGGCGGTCTGACGATCAACGCGGCCGTGGTCTACCTGAAGGCGCGCTATGAGGAGTTTCCGCGGTTCGCCCCGGCCAACTTCAGCTGCTTCTACATCACGGCCCCGTCCTGCGGAGCCGGCGCCTTCCCTCCCACCGCGCCGCAGAATTATGGTATTGGCGGAGGTTACTTCCCGAACGCCTTCACCAACCCCGAACTCTTCGTGGCGACTGGAATCGACCGGTTCAACTTCGCCTACGTGCCGACGGACCTGCGGGTGCAGAACACCCCCGACTGGTCGGGCCAGTTCGGCATGGCGTACGAGTTCGATCTCGGCACAGGCGGAACGCTGACCCCGCAGTTCAACATGCAGTGGAGCGGCGACTACCTCCTGTCCCCGTCCGCGCCGAACATCGAGCAGGAAAGCTTCACCAAGACGGATGCCCGCATCGTCTGGCAGGCCCCGGATGGTCGTCTGAGCGCCCAGGCCTTCGTTCACAACATAGAAAACGAAGCCACGCTCGGCCGGATCACGACCCGCGCCAATGGCGAGATCCAGGGAACGTTCAACGATCCCCGGACCTATGGCATCCGCCTCGGCTGGCGCTATTAGCGCCACTCATTCTCTTCCCCTTGGCCGGCACCCGAAAGGCTGCCGGCTTTTTTCGTCTGGGAAACAAGGGTGGTAACTTCGCATCGAGATACTTGTTCTTGCCGCACCATCTATGCTGACGTGCGGCGAGGCGCTGCTTCTCAATGTCGGATGTCAAGAGAGTGCTTTGCCGAGGACCGCAGGCGCGCGGGCCGAGTTCGGGCTCGAAACAAAGGTGACGGTCTGTGCAAAGATGGCAGGCGACGATCCGCCCGGTCGTGTGCGAATGTCTGGTGGGTTTGGTCCGCTACGTCACCATTCTGTCGACAATCAGGTAGACCGCACCGTCATCCGCATCGATCCTGTGTTCGCATGATGCCGGAACGCTGAACGTATCGCCCGCAGACAACGGGACCATGTCTCCATTGAGGGTCAGTTTGGCGACGCCGTCCTGGATGAACAAGACCCGGGCATTGGGTCTGATCTGGGTGTATGTCTGCGACCTGTGGCGCGGACCGTGGCGTACGACCGTGAAGCCGTGTGGCCAGTCGAAGGCTCCGCCGGGACCGATTATCGTGTCCGTCGTCCCAGAGGCGTCGCGATCCGCGCGCCAGACCAGGTGCTCCGCTTCCTCCTGCGACACGGTATTCATCGCTTCGAGCTCTTTGGGGCCGGGGGCGGGCATCACGCGGGCGCCTTCGGGCACGGATTCTCCCTTCTTCGTATCGACAAGCCGACCGGTTTCGAGAAGTACGAGGCCATAATCTTTCGCCATGTCGAAAACATTCGGAGCCCAGGTAACACGGCCCGGATCATCCTCTCCCAGGACAGCGAACAGATACCCAATGTCGTCGCCAACATTGGTGAAGCCACGGAAGATGCCGGTCGGGATGGAGATGATGTCCCCTTCGGACAAGGTGACCCGGGCGTCGTCGCCATGTTCTCCCATGTCGAAGCGCCACGTCCCCGAGTGTACAAGAAAGACTTCCGCTGTGTCATGGCTATGCTGGGAGTTCACGCATCCTGGAGGCTGACGCGCGCCACCGATGTTGAACCCGTGCGGTTCCGTGATGTGGACATGCTGGTCCGGGTTCTCGGAAACACCGGGTCCAATGATGGTGAAGTTCTCCTTGGCCTCCGAGCCCGGCGTGCGCGTATCGATGAATGCATTGTAGCAAGGCTTCAGATCCGCATACCGGACCAGGCGATCATCCAGAATGGTACGAGTTTCCATGGTCCAGTCTCCCCGATCGCGATGAACGCGACCATAAACGCCAAAAGACTATTGTGTTTTTTGATTGCGCAGTCAATATCGCGAGTGTGCCGCATGGCACGAATGTTTCCGGGGAGAACATCGATCATGGCAAAGTGGCTCAAGCGCGGCGCGCCGGCATCCGCGAAGACCGAAGCGGACCGGAAGGTCAGAGATATCGTGGAAGCGTCACTCCAAGACATCGAGGCGCGCGGTGATGCCGCCGTGCGGGAGATGTCGATCAAGTTCGACCGATGGGAGCGCGACAGCTACCGTCTCACGGACGACGAGATCGCGAAATGCGTCGACAGCCTTAGCGCGCAGGAGCGCAAGGACATCGAATTCGCGCAGACGCAGGTCCGCAACTTTGCAGAAATACAGCGCGAGAGCATGAAGGATGTCGAGGTCGAGACGCTTCCTGGGGTGGTGCTGGGCCACAAGAACCTGCCGCTCAACTCGGCCGGGTGCTACGTTCCGGGAGGGAAGTACCCGCTGCTGGCGTCGGCCCACATGAGCGTCATTACGGCCAAGGTGGCTGGCGTTTCGCGCGTTGCCACTTGCGCGCCGCCGTTCAACGGAGAACCCGCCCGCGCCATCGTGGCCGCCCAGGCCCTGGCTGGCGCCGACGAAATCTACGCGCTCGGCGGTATTCAGGCCGTCGGCGCCATGGCAATCGGCACGGAAACGATCGACCCGGTCGATATTCTCGTGGGTCCCGGCAACGCTTTCGTCGCAGAGGCCAAGCGCCAACTCTTCGGTCGTGTCGGAATCGACCTGTTCGCCGGGCCGACGGAAACGCTCATCATCGCCGACGAGGAGGGGTGCGACCCCGAACTGGCCGCGACCGACATTCTGGGACAAGTGGAGCATGGTCCCGATAGCCCGGGCGTGCTTCTGACAAATTCGGAGGCATTCGCGCGCAAGACAATGGCGGAAATCGACCGGCTATTGGAGATACTGCCTACCGCCGACCATGCCCGCGTGGCGTGGGAAACCTATGGCGAGGTCATCGTGGTGGACAGCTACGAGGAGATGGTCGAGGTCGCCGACGACATTGCCAGCGAACACGTCCAGGTCATGACGCGCGACCCGGACTACTTCCTCGACAACATGACCAATTACGGCGCGCTCTTCCTCGGCGCGCGGACCAACGTCGCCTATGGCGACAAGGTCATCGGGACCAATCACACACTGCCGACACGCAAGGCGGCGCGCTACACGGGCGGGCTTTGGGTCGGCAAGTTCCTGAAGACCTGCACATACCAGCGGGTGACGACAGACGAGGCGAGCGCGCTCATCGGCGAGTACTGCTCCCGCCTCTGCGCCATGGAAGGCTTCGCCGGCCACGGCGAGCAGGCCAATGTGCGCGTTCGACGCTACTCCGGTCAGAACGTGCCCTATGCGGGTCAGGCCACGCCGACAGCCGCCACGGCGGCGGAATAGCCGTCCCGACGATGGCTGAGCCGCTTCCCAAGACGCCTAGCTTCCGCCTGACGGGCCGGCGGGCCATCGTCACGGGCGCGGGCAGGGGACTCGGGCGCGCCTGTGCGGCGGCCCTGGCCGATGCCGGGGCTAAGGTCTGCCTCGTGGCACGCACCCGGTCCGAGATCGCGTCCGTCGCCGAGGATATCCGGGCTCAAGGCGGAAAGGCCGAGGCGCATGAGTTGGACCTGACGGACACGGATGCCGTAACCGGCTTCTTCCGGTCGCAGGCCCCGTTCGACGTTCTGGTCAACAATGCCGGGACCAACCGCCCGAAATCGATCTTCGACGTGACGCCCGAAGACTATGACGCAGTGTTCCGTCTCAATGTCCGCAGCCTCGTTCTCGCATCCCAGCAATGCGCCGCGCGCCTGCGAGACGCCGGTCGGTCCGGCTCGATCATTCACATTGGCAGCCAGATGGGACATGTGGGCGGCCCCGAGCGTACCCTCTACTGCGCTTCCAAGTGGGCGGTTGAGGGTTTCAGCAAGGCGCTTGCCCTCGACTTGGCGCCCTATGGTATCCGCAGCAACACCATCGCTCCGACCTTTATCGAAACACCCCTGACCCGCCCATATTTCGAAGACATTGCCTTCCGGGAGAGCGTGCTGGCCAAGATCAAGCTGGGTCGCCTCGGACAGGTCGAGGACATTATGGGGGCCGTCATCTATCTCGCCTCGGAGGCCTCTGCACTCGTCACGGGCACGAGTCTCGTGGTCGACGGAGGTTGGACGGCGGACTGATCCATGGGCGTCCGGGAGGAAGACATTTGATGACAAGATGGGATCAGGATCCTGAGGTTCTTTCCCCTGTCGGGAGACCCATTGGCGAGCTTCTGCGGAAGGGACCGAGACGGCAGGCTCTGGACGGGTTCGAGGACGTTTACCGGGACATCGTCGACTATATCATCCGGTGCACCCACCGGATCTGGGAAGAGAAGAATATCGGCATGTGCCGGACGCATTACAGCGACGACTGCGTCATGCACACAATGGTCGGGCCATCCGTTGGCGCGGAGGTCGTGACTCAGAACACGATCGGGTCCCTTGCGACCTATTCCGACAGAGCGGTCTATGGGGAAGACGTGATTTGGAGCGAGGATGCCCCAGGCGTGTTCTACAGCTCGCACCGCATCACGAGTCGCGGCACCCACATGGGCGACGAAGCGCTGGTCGGCCCCGCAACGATGCGGGCGACCGGTGTCACGACCATTGCGGACTGCAAGGTGGTCGCCAACAAGATCGTCGAGGAATGGCTCGTGCGCGACAACACCACCGCTTTGTGGCAGGTCGGCGCGGACCCGTGGACCCTTGCGGCGCAACAAGCCGCCGCCGACGCGGAAGGCGATCAGGACCGCCACGCCTGGCGGCGACAGGCGATGGCCCGCACGGCCGACAGCGACGATGTCGAGATTCCACCGGACCATCCGGCTGCCCCGCTGGTGCAGATGCTTCGGCTCGCATTCATGGAAAACCTCTACGGCGACGCCGCAGAAATTCTATCGCCCGGCGTCGAAGTCCGGTGGCCCTCGGGGCGGCGTGGTTTCGGACGCGGATTCTGGATCGGATGCATCCTGCAGATCTGTCAGGCCCTGCACGACCGCAGTTTCCGATGCGAACATGTCGCGGCGCGGCCTCTTCCCGGCGGCGACGTGGCAGTCGCATTGCGGTGGTCCTTGACCGGATCCCACAAGGGAGATGGGGTCTGGCGCGAAGCATCGGGACGAGATGTCTACATCCTAGCCGTTTCCCATTATCGCCTCCGGGCGGGAGCGGTCGTGGAAGACGTCACCGTATTTGATGAAGTGTCCGTCCTCCGGCAGGTTCAGGGAGGGCTCGGACAATGACCGCAATCGCAAACCTGCGCTGCATCGCGGAAGGTCGGAGGCCGGAAAATGACGGTTTATTGGGGTCCGCCCGCTATCGCTGGGGCGCTCTGGATCTGATCGGCGAGGAAGACATCCTTTCGGACTTCAGGCGTGAGCCCATCGAATTCGGGGATGCGGATGTCGCATTGGCCTCGAACGGATCGGCGGTCTTGCTGTCGGATCGCAGCGCTCTTGTCGCGGACCTTCATGGTGGCCGTATCGGGCGGATTTGGCGGATCGGGCGAACCGATGGGAGTGCCTCGCAGCTCCCATCGATCGACGTCGCCTTCGATGTGGATCTGCACCAGTCCCGCCGAGAGTGGATCGCTTTTAGATCCGAGGACCATCCGGAGCTCGATAGTCGTCTGCAGGATGCCCTGCTCGAGGCGAGCATGAACTGTCTAGCCGACCTGGCGATCGAGGCCTTGCGTGTTCGTGGCTTCGTGGTTCGGGCGTTCTCAGTGGGCGAGACCTGTGCGGCTCTGCTGTCCATTTACACCCTGTCGCGGGGTGAGCGGCGATCTCCACAGAGCCGTTACGCCGTCGTCTCTGTCTCGAGTGACGGAACGATCGTATCAGCGCTCGACCCACTCTACCATAGCGACTGGACACCGAGATTCTAATCATGAACGATCAAAGAGCACTCACCTTTACGCGTGTTCGCCCGATCGCCGAGACCGATCTCGACGCCTTTGCGTCGTTTGCGGACATGGCCGGTGACGGAATGACGACTATCCCGCGTGACCGTGCGGCCCTCGCCCAGAAGATTGATCGGTCGGTCCAGAGTTTCGCTGGAAAGGCCCGCGGAGAAGATGCCGAATATTTCATGGTGATGGAAGACTCGCAGGTGGGTGGCCTGATCGGCTGCGCGGCCGTGTATCCCAAGATCGGCATGGAATTCGGATTCTACTCTTTCCGTCGACTGCGCGAGCACCGGCGGTCCAAGGAGTTCGACATTGTCGCGGAGTCCGACACGCTGCACCTGACGAACGAGTTTACCGGTTGCACGGAAGTCGGATCTCTCATCCTGCATCCAGATTGGCGCGGGACCGGGGCCGGGCGCATGCTGGCCCGGAGCCGTTACCTTCTGATGGCGCAGTTTCCCGAACTCTTCTCCGACACGGTGATTGCCGAAATGCGCGGAAGTCAGGGTGGAGAAGGGGGCAGCCCGTTCTGGGACGCTGTCGGCCGCCGTTTTTTCGGCCTGGAGTTCGCCGAAGCCGACCGCATCAGCGCCGTGCACGGCAACGAATTCATCGCGGATCTCATGCCGCGCTACCCGATCTATCTGCCTTTGCTCGGAGAGAGCGTGATGGACATTGTTGGCCGTCCCCACCAGGAGAGCGCGCCGGCCATGCGCATGCTGCTCAAGGAAGGTTTCGTCTATGACGGCTTCATCGATGTGTTCGATGCCGGCCCACAGGTCGTGGCAAGAATCGAGAACATTCTGACCGTCCGCGAGTCCGAACTCATGGATCCGTCTGATCGCAGTCAATCAAGGGAAGCCGCAGGGAGTTGGCTCCATGCAACGACCGATCTCGGAGCATTCGAGGTCCGCTACAGGAACGAACAAACGGAAGATGCTATCTGGTCGAGTGACCGCCATCTTCGCGTCGTCAGACATTGATGGGAGTGCGGCTTACCGCCCGTCGCTTCTGCGGATCAGGCAATCAAAGCCAATCCAAGTGACAAAGTAGATCATGGCCAAGACCAACCACCTCTTCGACTGCTACAATCCGCCCGACATCACCTTCGAGCGCGGCGAGGGCGCTTGGCTCTGGACGGATGGCGGCGAGCGTTATCTGGACTTCATCGCCGGGATCGCGGTGAACGCGCTGGGCCACGCGCCCGCGGATGTGACGGAGGCCGTCCACGCCCAGATGGGCAAGGTCTGGCACCTGTCCAACATGTTCAAGGTTCCGGGGCAGATCGAGCTGTCCAAGCGCTACTGCGACGCCCTGCCCTGGGCGGACAAGGTCTTCTT
>JBATXP010000162.1:0-19374 GCA_049673465.1 Litorimonas sp. | reverse complement strand
ACACTGGTCAATGCAGGCGCGACCGAAGTCGGCGGACGCGGCGGCGGCAAGCCCGGCATGGCGCAGGCCGGCGGCAGCCAGCCGGAGAATGCCGAGAAGGCCCTGGACGCCATCAAGACCGCCCTGGCAGAGTAGAAAAAAAGCCCGCCAGAGTGGCGGGCTTGTTCCTGTAAAGCAGGCGTTACCTAGTTGAGCGAGACGACCTCGTAACCGAGGTCTTCCAGCCGCGACTTCTGCGTGGCCGCGTCGCCGACCACCACGATACGCATGGCGTCGGGGCGGAAATGCGTGTCCGAGAGCGTTCGGACCTCCTCCAGCGTCAGGCTCTGCACCCGGTCCATTTCCCGCGCGCGAATGTCGGCGGGCAGGTCGTTGCGGCTGATGTCCCGCACAAGGCGCAGCTTGTCGTTCAGGGTCTCGTTCTTCAACGCCTGTCCGCGCATCAGCGACTCCTTCATTTCCGCCAGTTCCGCCTCGCTCATGTCGCGGCCGTGTTCGGCGACGATGTCGCGGATCAGCTCCAGGCTCTCCCTGGTGGCGTTGGTGCGGACGGAGGTGCGGACGAGGAACGACCCCATATCCTTGTCGCCGGACGCGCCCGACCCGATCCCGTACGTGTAGCCCTTATTGACCCGCAGCTCCGTCATCAGCTTGGAGGTGTAGATGCCGCCCAGCGGGAAGTTCAGCGCATCCAGCCGCGCAAAATCCGGGTCGGTCGAGGTCAAGGCCGGGCGGGACATGCGGATGACGGACTGCTTGGCCTCCGGCACGTCGTGGAAGTAGATCACCGTCTCCTCGACCGGGGCCATGGCGGGACGCGCCACGGGCTCCAGGTCGCCATCCACCGGATCGCCGATCGAGCCGAACAGGGAGAGGACCTCCGCCTCGTCATAGTCGCCGACGATGTTCAGCGTCGCCGTGGAGACGTCCATATAGTTGGCGTGGAAACTCTTCATATCCTCCAGGGTGACGGCCCGGATCTGATCTTCCGATCCCGCGCCTGCCACCGACAGGGCGCTGTCCGCCGGATAGGTCAGCTTGGCTTCGGCCAGGCTGGCGAGGAAGTTGGGGTTCGCCTGCTGCGCGACCGCGCCCTGGGCGTAGCTTTCGCGCAGGGTCTCGAACTCGCTTTCGTCGAAGGCGGGCGCGTTGACCATATCGTCGATCAGCGCGACCGTCTTTTCCAGATTGCGCGCCAGCGTCTTGCCGCGAATCGAGGTGAAGCGGTCGCCGGTCGACACTCTGAGCGTGGAACCGAGATTGCCCAGCGCCTCCTCGAAGCCGGCCGTGTCGTAATCGCCCGCGCCCTTCAGCAGCATGTCGCCCATCATAGAGGCCACGCCCGGCTTGTCGGCGGTCGCGCGGTTCTTGCCGGCGTCGAAGTCGATCGTGAACTCGATCAACGGAACCTCGTCCGACGGCATCCCGACCACGCGAAGGCCGTTATCCGCATCCGCCGTCCAGATGGCCGGCACGGGCAGCTCGTAGGGTTCGCCGAAGTCCGGTTCCACCGTGCGGTCGAAGCTGGACGGGGTAGGCTCGAAGATGCGCGCGTCGGGGTCGTAGGGTACGTCGGCTTCCGCGCCCTGCACCACGACTTCCTCGACCACTTCCGCCGTCTCCGCACCTTCGAGTGCCAGTTCCGGAGAGCCTTTGGGCACGAAGGATGTGGTCACGCGCGGGCGGTCCTTGATATAGCGATTGTAGACATCCATCACATCCTCGGCCGTGACGGCACGCAAGGCGGCGATGTCGTCATCCAGATAACCCGGATCGTCGCGGAACAGATTATATTCCGCCAGCGCGATCGATTTGCCGAGCGCGCTCTGGATCTCGTCATACACGCCGACTTCGGCTTCGGTCTTGATGCGCTCCAGCGCGTCTTCCGGAATGCCGGTCTCCTCGAAACGGGCGAAAGCGGCTTCGATGGCGGGCATGAGGGCGTCGATATCCTCGCCCGCCTTGGACGAGACGATGAGGTAGAGTTCGCCGGCGAGCTCGCTCGTGTCCTGGAACGCTCCGACGGACGTCGTCAGTTGCTCCTCGTCTATCAGGACCTCGTTGAAGGGCGCGCGCTTGCCGTCGGTGAGGTAGGTCGTGAGCACGTTCAGGGCATAGCTATCGGGATGGTATTCCTCGACCGTCGGCCAGACCATCGTCAGGCGGGGAACCTTGGCGAAATTGTCCTCGTGCACGAAGTTCTTGTCGGCGTTCAGTCCGGATGGCTGCGGCTCGGCATCCGGTATGTCGGCACCGCGCGGGATTTCGCCGAAATATTTCGTCACCAGACGCCGCGCCTCGTTGACGTCGAAATCGCCCGTGATGGTGACCGTCACATTGTTGGGTCCGTACCAGCGTTCGAAGAAGTCCTTCGTATCCTGCAGGGTCGCGTTCTCCAGGTCCTCCAGCGATCCGATCACCTGATGATTGTAGGGGTGGCCTTCCGGATAGAGGGCCTTGCCGATCACGTACCAGTTGTGGCCGTAGGGCTGGTTGTCGACGCGTTGTCGCTTCTCGTTCTTCACGACCTGCTTTTCGCGGTCGATGACGTTCTGATTGACCGTGTTGATGAACCAGCCGATCTTGTCGGCCTCCGCCCAGATGACCTTCTCCAACGCGTCCGACGGGACGGCCTGGAAATATTGCGTCATGTCGGGCGAGGTAAAGCCGTTCGTGCCCTCTCCGCCGATGCGCGTGTTCATCAGATCCAGCCCACCATAGCCGAGGTTCTCCGAATCAAGGAAGAGCAGGTGTTCGAACAGGTGGGCGAAGCCCGTCTTGCCGGGCACTTCGCGCGCGGAGCCGACATGGGCGGCGAGGTTGATCGCCACGATCGGGTCGGACCGATCGACATGCAGGATGACGTCGAGCCCATTGTCGAGGGTGAACTTCTCGAACGCCAATTCGGGCAGGGCGTCGGAGGCGGCGACCTCCGCCGTGGTCACCGGCGTGTCCCACACGGCCGGATCGACCGTGGCGGCCGGGTCGCAGGCGATCAAGGCGAGGGCGGAAACGAAAAGCAGGGCGCGGCGTTTCATATGCGATTATTCCATGTCGTTTATCGATAAATTGGGTCCGCTATAGGGCGGCTGGCACGACAATGCTAGGGACAAGTCCATGAGCGCGGACCTGCATATCAAAAACGATCTGTTCGTTCCCGAGCGGGCCGTCAGCGTGGACGCGGTCAAGGGGTCGGGTCCGGGCGGGCAGTCGGTCAACAAGACCAATTCGACGGCGCAGCTCCACGCCTTCGTGGATGCGTTCGGCTGGCCGGACGGGCTTCGCGATCGGGTGCTGGCGCACCGCGACTCGCGCATCAGCGAAAGCCAGCGCGCCATCGTGATCTCCGTCTCCACCCACCGCTCCTTCCATCGCAACCGGGACGAAGCGCTGGACCGTCTGGCCGACCTGCTCCGCAAGGCGCTACACCGCCGCAAGCCCCGTAAGCGGACCCGCCCGTCGCGCAGCAGCGTCCGCCGTGCCGTGAAGGCGCAGAAACGGCGCAGCGAGATCAAGGCATTGCGCGGGTCGGTGGAGTGGGACGGCGGCTGATGGAGGATAGAGCCCTGAAGGAGTCCGTTGCTGGCTCATGCCTATGCGGTGGGGTCGAGTTCGAGGTGAAAGGCGGATTCCAGAATTTCTTCTTGTGTCATTGCAGCCGGTGTCGGAAGGATACGGGGTCAGCCCATGCCGCCAATCTGTTCTCTACGACCGCCGAGCTTGTCTGGCTGTCGGGGCGTGATCTGGTCAGAACCTATACCGTGCCGCGCACACGTCACGTGAAAGGCTTCTGTTCGGTTTGCGGTTCCGCGATGCCCACACTCCAGATGGATGGAGCCTTGCTCGTCGTTCCGGCAGGCAGTCTGGACGGACGCGTTCACCTCAGACCTGACGCACACATATGCACCAACGACCGGGCCGCGTGGGATTGCTCTCTGGAAACCATAGACGAGATCGGCGGCATGCCCGAGTGAGGCCGACGTTCCCTCGTGATAAAGCCTGATCGCAACGCTTGCGCGGAACGGGCCGACTCGCTATGGGGCGCGCCGATGCACGCGGCCTCATCTGGGGCCGCGCTTTACGTTATGATTTCATGGAGGCGACCATGGCGGTCCCTAAGAGTAAGATCAGCAATTCGCGCCGTGGCATGCGCCGCGCGCACGACAAGCTCAAGAACCCGTCCTACGTCGAAGATCAGGACAGCGGCGAACTGCGCCGTCCGCACCACATCGACCTGAAATCCGGCAAATATCGCGGCCGTCAGGTCCTGGCGGCCAAGGACTAGTCGCCATCGCGACAGCCAAGTAACAAGGCCGTCCTCTGGGCGGCCTTTTTCGTTTTGGCGTCAACCCTTCCGCTCATCCCCGCGCACGCGGGCGATCCAGTCCTTGCCATGCCCTCGACGTAGGTGCGCTTTTCGGCTTTGCCCGAAGGGTGAGGGAGCCACTGGATCCCCGCGTGCGCGGGGATGAGCGGAAGGGTTGTTATCTCGGAATCGAAAAGCTCAGGCACTTGTCGTGCAGATCGGGAAATTGCCCTGGATCCGGCAAGGGCCAAACCGGGCATTGTCCAATGTCGAGCCAAGTCGGATTGAGGTCTTCGATCGCTTCGATCTTCCACTCGCGTCGCCACTTCTTGATCCGACGTTCGCGCCGAAAGGCTGCGTTACGGCTCGGGTGCTCTTCGAACCAGACGAGATGTTTACAGGCGTATCTCTTGGAGAACCCGTCGATCAAACCAAGGCGATGCTGCGTGGCTCTCAACAGCAGGTCATCCGTGTGACCGGTATACAGTGTACCATATCGGGCGCTCGCCACGATGTAGGTGCAGAAACCAAGGTCGGTCATGCATACTCTCTACGGTCCTATTGCACCCGCTCAACTCTCTTTCCCCCCGCTCATCCCCGCGCACGCGGGGATCCAGTCCTTGCGAGAGCCTCGAGGTGGGTAGGGAGTCCCGGCCAGCCGGGATGTTGGAGAGCCACTGGATTCCCGCGTTCGCGGGAATGAGCGGAAGAGAGTGGCGCAGGGTACCGCGCACCTCTTGTCTTGCGACCAACAATCCAAATCCGCAGCCAATAGTGGAGAAGATGGTTGCGCTATAAGGTTCACACCGCGCGTTGCGTTGGTGCACAAAAAAAGCCCGCCAAGTGGCGGGCTTTTCCGTCTTTGAAACAACGACCTTTTAGGCCGCCATCTTCCCATTCTGCGCGTCCAGGATTTTCGCGATCGTGTCCGCCTTGAGGTCGTCCACGCTCGCCGCGATGCCCATGCCGTTGGCGATCTTGACGACGTCGGCTTCCAGCATCCGTTCCAGCGCGCTCTTGGAGTATGCCTTGGGCGCGCCGCCATAGAGCGTCTCGCCCTTCTCGGCCATGTCGCGGAAGGATTGCGGCACGTTGAACCGCTCGCCGTGGCGTTGCGCCAGCATGTCGGCGGTGGCGACGAAGGTGTCGATGCCGATCGTGTCGATGTAGCTCATCGGGCCGCCGGTCCAGGCGGGGAAGCCCCAGCCGAAGATCGCGCCCAGGTCCGCGCTTTGCGGATCGGCGACCACGCCCTGGTCATAGGTGCGGGCGGTCGGGATGAGCTGGGCGTACATCAGGCGTTGCTGCACTTCGGCCTGGCTCGGCTGTTCGTCGGCGAGCGGGTAGTGCTCGGTGACGCCCTTCCACAGATCGAGGCGCTTGCCGGACTCATCATAGTTGTAGAGGCCCTTGCCGAAGCGGCGGCCCGAACGGCCCAGCTTGTTGACCATCAGCTCGTAGAACTCTTCCGTCCCGGACGGCTTGTAGGCGTCGCCCAGCTCCTTCTTGGTGGACTGGATCACGTCGTAGCCGAGCTTCAGCGTGGTTTCGTCCTGCACGCCGAACGGCCCGATGGGCAGGCCCATATTGAGGGCGCTGTTCTCGATCAGGGCGGCGCTGGTGCCTTCCATCAGCATCAGGATCGCTTCGGCGATGTAGGGCGGGAAGACCTGGTTGGTGAAGAAGCCGCGCACGTCCTTCACGACGATGGGGGTTTTCTTGATCTTGCGGTTATAGTCGAAGGCGGCCGCGAGCGCGCGGTCGCCCGTGCCCTCGTGCGGAATGATCTCGAGCAGAGGCATCCGCTCCACGGGGCTGAAGAAGTGCAGGCCGATGAAGTTCTCGGGACGCTTCGAGTTCTCCGCCAGACCGCCGATCGGAAGGGTGGAGGTGTTGGACGCGAAAATGACGTCTTCGCGGATCACGGCTTCGGTCTTCTTGATGACGTCGGCTTTCACGTCCGGGCGCTCGAACACGGCCTCGATGATGAGGTCGACATCCTTCAGGTCGTCATAATTGGAGGTCGGCGTGATGCGGGCGAGGAAGGCATCGGCCTTCTCCTGCGTCATGCGTCCACGCTTGACCCGTTTGTCGAGGATCTTCTTGGTATAGTCGACGGCCTTCTGCGCTTCCTCGTCCGAGCGGTCGAGGGAGACGACGTCTAGCCCGGCCTTGGCGGTCACGTGGGCGATGCCCGCGCCCATCAGGCCCGCGCCCAGCACGCCGACCTTCTTGATCTCGATGGGCTTGACATCCTTCGGACGGCCTGCCCCTTTCTCGGCCGCCTGCTTGTTGACGAACAGGGTGCGGATCATGTTCTGCGCGACCGGGTCGGCGAAGAGGGAGAGGAAGTATTTCGTCTCCACTTCGACCGCCTTGGTCATGGGCAGCTGCGTGCCTTCATAGAGGCAGGACATGATCGCCTTGATGGCGGGGTAGTTGTCCTTGGACTTGGCGAGCGCCATGGCGTTGGCGGCGGAGAAGAACTGCACGGCCTTGGGGTTCATCGCGCCCGCGCCTCCCGGCACCTTGAAGCCCTTGACGTCCCAGGGCTGAAGCGTGCCTTTCTCCGTGTGCTGGGCGACCCAGGCCTTGGCAGCCTCGATCGTCTTTCCAGGCTCCACAATCTCGTCGATGATGCCTTGCGCCTTGGCTTTCTGCACGTCCATCGATGCGCCGGAGGTGATCATCTGCGCCGCGTTCTGCAGACCCGCCAGGCGGGGAATGCGCTGCGTGCCACCGCCGCCGGGTAAGAGACCGACCAGCACTTCGGGCAGGCCGAGCTTCACCTTCGGACTATCGGCCGCGACGCGGTAGTGACCGGCGAGCGCCAGTTCCAGGCCGCCGCCGAGGGCGAGGCCTTCGAGGGCGACGGCGACCGGCTTGGCTTTCTTGCCTTCGCGCTGGATCTCGCGGTCGGTGTGGCCGCCCGTCTCCAGTTTGCGGAAAGCACGGTTCAGCGTCATGCCCGCTTCGAACGCGTCCTTGGTCAGCTCGCCATCCTGCTGTTCCAGCATGCGCAGGTCCGCGCCCGCCATGAAGGCATTGTCGCGGCCCGACGCGATGACCAGGCCCTTATACTGGTCGTTCGAGGTGAACTCGTCGATGAAGGCTGGAAGGTCCCGCATCAGGTTTTCGTCGATCACGTTCATGCCCTGGTTGGGCACGTCGATGGTCAGCAGGGCGATGCTATCGCTGTCGAGATCGACGGAGAAGGTCGTGTAGTCACTCATGATGTCTGTCCTGGTCCGTATGTCTTAGACGCGCTCGATGATGGTCGCGATGCCCATGCCGCCGCCGATGCACAGCGTGACGAGAGCGGTTTCCTTGTCGGCCCGCTCCAGTTCGTCCACCATCGTGCCGAGGATCATCGCCCCCGTTGCACCGAGCGGGTGGCCCATGGCGATCGCGCCGCCATTGACGTTCATGATGCTATGATCGACGTCCAGCGCCTGCATGAAGCGCAAGACCACGGCGGCGAAGGCCTCGTTAAGTTCGTAGAGGTCGATATCGGTCGCTTCCATGCCCGCCGTCTTCAGAGCCTTTTGCGCGGCAAATTCCGGGCCGGTCAGCATGATGGTCGGGTCGGAGCCGATGGAGGCCATCGACTTGATGCGCGCGCGCGGCTTGATGTCGAGCCGTTCGCCGGCCGCCTTGGAACCGAAGAGGAGGGCGGAGGCTCCGTCCACGATGCCGGAGCTATTGCCCGCATGGTGGACGTGGTTGATGGTCTCGACTTCAGGATAGCGGAGTTGCGCGACCTCGTTGAAGCCGAAATTCTGGCCCAGCATGGCGAAGGACGGGTTGAGCGCGCCCAGCGCCTGCATGTCCGTCTTGGGACGGATGGTCTCGTCGCGGGATAGGATGTCCACGCCCATCACGTCCTTGACGGGCAGGATGGACTTGTCGAACCGGCCTTCATCCCACGCCTTGGTCGCGCGCTTGTGGGACTCCACGGCGTAGGCGTCCACGTCGTCGCGGGAAAAGCCGTATTTCGTCGCGATCAGATCGGCGGAGATGCCCTGCGGCACGAAATAGGCCTCGAACGAGGCTTGTGGGTCCGTGACCATCGCGCCGCCATCGCTGCCCATCGGCACGCGGCTCATCGACTCCACGCCGCCGCCCATGGCGATTTCGCACTCGCCGGACATGACCTTGGCGGCCGCGATGTTGGACGCCTCCAGGCCGGACCCGCAGAAGCGGTTGACCTGGATACCCGACGTCTGGTCGGGATAGCCCGCATCCAGGATCGCCGTGCGCGTGATGACGGCGCCCTGTTCGCCGACCGGGGAGACGCAGCCGAACGCCACGTCCTCGACTTCGCTCTTGTCGATGTTCAGACGCTCCGGAATGGCTTTCATCACCTGGGAGGCGAGGGAGAGCGGCGTGATCTCGTGGAGCGAGCCGTCCTTCTTGCCCTTGCCGCGCGGCGTGCGCACCGCGTCGTAGATGAATGCCTCGGCCATGCCGGAACTCCTGTAAGACTGTAAACCTGGTTTTGTCGCGCTGCCTCTAATACGCAGCACGACGGCAAGTGAAGGGCGCGGGGCTGCGTTTTTGCGCTTCATCCGTGATGTGTTGCCGCCCAAATCTGAATATTGATCGATCTGTCAGTGCACGGATGTTGGGCTGTGACCTGAAAACAACAACTCAAAGCGGAATTCACTTGCCGCCGAAACAGGCCTTGCGACTCCGCAAAGTGCCGAATAGACGCCATTCAAAGTCGCACGATAGCGACGGTTAACCATATTCGGGATACCCATGATTAAGACACGTTCGGTCCTCGCGACCTCGACAGCCGCCCTGGCGCTACTCGCTACGCCGGCCTTCGCGCAAACCTCGGTCCAGGACGAAGTCATCGTCACCGCCACCAAGCGCGCGACCACGCTGCAGGACACGCCCGTCGCCGTGACCGTCACGCCCGCCGAAGTCATCGAACGCGCTCAGATCCTCGACATCAAGGACCTGCAATCCGTTGTCCCGACCTTCCGCGTCTCCCAGCTCCAGAACTCCGGCAACACCACGCTGACCATTCGCGGCTTCGGCAATGGCGGCAACAATATCGGCATCGAGCCGTCGGTCGGCCTGTTCATCGACGGGGTCTACCGCTCGCGCGCCGCCGCACAGATCGTGGACCTGCCCAATCTCGAGCGCGTCGAAGTCCTCTCCGGACCGCAATCGACGCTCTTCGGCAAGAACGCCTCCGCCGGCGTGGTGAGCGTTGTCACGGCCGAGCCCAGCTTCGATACGCAAGGTTACGTCGAAGGCGGGATCGGCAATTACGACCTCGCCTATGTCAAGGGCTACATCACCGGGGCGGTCTCCGAGAATGTCGCCATCAGTCTTGGCGGCGGATACCAATATCGCGACGGCTACTTCACGCCCGCCCCCGGATCGTCCGGCGGCAACCTGAACGATCTGAACCGGTTCAACCTTCGGGCACAAGCGCTCTGGACTCCGACCGACAACCTGTCGGCGCGCCTGATCCTGGATCGCAGCACGATCGACGAAAATTGCTGCGGCGTCGCCGCCGCGATCACGCAGGGTCCGTCCGTGAACATCGTCAATGCTCTCGGCGCCACCCTGTCCGGCCAAGGCGATCCGTTCGGCTATGTCACGGCCCTGAACTCCCCGACCGACAATGACATCGACGATGAAGGCATCTCGCTGACGGTCGATTACGACATTGACGGCATCGGCGCGACGCTGACCTCGATCACGGCCTTCCGCGAGAACAATCGCGAGTTCACCAGCGACAGCGACTTCGCCACCTTCGAACTGCTGGAAGACGTCTTCGAGTCCATCGACATCGAGACCTTCACCCAGGAACTGCGCCTGACCTCCACCGGTCAGGGACCGCTGAGCTGGATGGTCGGTGGCTTCTACTTCAACGAAGATATTCAGCAGCAGGGCGGAGTCGATTTCGGACCCGATGCGCGGGCCTATGCCGACGCTCTGACGACGGGTGGCGCTTCGCTGAACCCGGCCAACATGACGCCTCCGCCGCTGCTCGTGATCGAGCTCTTCACTCCGGGTATCGCGCCCGGAACCTTCTTTGGGGACCAGCTTCGCGTCGAAGAGTTCATCGAGCAGGACAATGAAGCCTACTCGATCTTCGGCACACTGGATTACGAAGTCACCGATCGCCTGACCCTGTCCGTCGGCGGCAACTACACACAGGACGACAAGTCGGTCGCCATCTTCGACGACAATAACGACGCCTTCAGCAATATCGACCTGGACACGAACCCGGGCGTCACCGCGCTCGCGGGCGGAGCCATCCAGGCCGCCTTCGGCAATCCGAACGATCCCATCGCCCAACAATTCGCCGGGACTTTCGGCACGCCGCTGACGGCCGCGTCGTTCACGGGTCTGCCCGATGCGTTGCAGGCCGCCTTCACCAGCGGCGTCCAGGTCGGGATCGCGAACGAGCTGCGCGCCAACGGCTTGCAGCCCTTCCCGCAGTTCCTGGTGTTTCCGAACAGCGTCGAAGACGGCAAGACCAGCGACGACGATTTCACCTACACGGTGAAAGCGGCCTATGAGGTCAACGACAACATCAATGTCTACGCATCGACCGCGACGGGCTTCAAATCGTCCTCGTTCAACCTGACGCGCAATTCCCGGCCTTTATTCGCCGATGGCCCCGCGCTCCAGGCTGCCGGTCTGCTTCCGACGAATTATATCGTGGGGGCCGATGCGGCGTCTTCGCGGAACTTCGGCACCCGCTTTGCCGGGCCCGAGGAAGCCACGGTCTACGAAATCGGTCTCAAGACCCGTTTCCCCTGGGGGGCGATCAACATCGCCGCCTTCGATCAGACCATCAAGGGCTTCCAGTCGACCCTGTTCATCGGAACGGGCTTCGTCCTTGCGAATGCAGGTCAGCAATCGACCCAAGGTATCGAATGGGATTCGACCTTCACGCCGTTCGACGGTCTGCGTCTGGGCTTTGCCGGTATCGTCCAGGATCCCGTCTATGACTCCTACACCGGAGCCCCGGCGCCGGCTGGCGCGACGGATGCGGACGGAAATCCTATCGCTTTCGTGGACCTGTCTGGCCAGAAACCGGCCGGGATCAATGAAGTCTCCCTATCCTTCTCCGCCGAATACGAATTTGCCCTGTCCTCATCCATCGATGCGTTCATCCGCGGCGACTATCAGTACGAGGACGAGATCGAGATTATCGACAACATTCCCGGCCTGTTGCGCGACACCAGCACGTTTAACGGCGCGTTGGGCGTCTCGTTCGACAATGGTCTCGATGTCCGGTTCTGGGGTCGCAACCTCTTCAACCACGAGACCTTCACGAGCGGTTTCCCCGGACCTCTCCAGCCTGGAACGGCCTATGGCTATCCCAACCAGCCGCGCACCTACGGCGTGAGCCTCCGCAAGAATTTCTAGCGGAAAATCCAACACACGGGGGGAGGCGGACCACAAGCCGGGCAATAGACCCGGAAAGGTCCGGCTCGCAGGGGGGAGAGGGCCGTCCGGAGGGGACGGCCCTTTTTACATGCTAGCTCCACAGGTTTGCGTCCCCGTTAGCGGGCGCGAAAGCGGTTTGGCGCAGCCAGAATTTTCGATTGCCAATCGAAAATAGCGAAGCGCCGCGAACTCCGTGAGCGGATCGGCGCAACGCGCGGACATGCTCAGAGGCAAATCAAGACGGACGGCCCAAAGGACGGAAAGGGAACCCCTCGGCGCAAGCCTAACCGGAAGCAGGGCCTGCCCCACAGCAGGCATTTCCGTTTGTCCCCATACGACCTTCGCTGTTTCGGATGAAATTCACAGGAGTTTTGACCACCGCCGCCCATTTGCGGTCCGTGAGCCATGGAAGATGGGCAGGCCGATCAAGTCGGCCTGAGCGGGTGTAAGGGTGCAGCGTGTGTGTCGCAGCATCCAAACATCTCCGCTTACGTCCGCTATGCAGTTGCACCTTGCAGGGGAGGACTTGATCAACTCGCCTGCAACACCTCCCTGATACCCACCACCCTCGCATTGCCGCCCACATCCCGCGCCGCTACCCCATCCCCGTGACCCTACCGACCCTTCCCAACCCGTTCGACACGGACGAACGCCGCGCCTTTCGCGAGACGATCCGTGACTTCATGACCCGCGAGATCGTCCCGCACGCCTTCGAGTGGGACGAGGCGGGGCATGTGCCGTGGTGGGTGCATGAGAAGTTCGGCGAGTTGGGCCTGTGGGGCTTCGGCATCGACGAAGCCTATGGCGGGCACGGGTTCGACGATCCGTTCATGCGAATGGACGCGGCGGTCGAGATCGCGCGCTGCGGCGTGGGCGGGATCGGCGCGGCGATCGGCGGGCGGGGCATTTCGCTCGACCCGATCCAGCGCCTTGCCAACGACCGGATCAAGACCGACATCCTGCCGAAGATCATCGCGGGCCAGGTCGGCTCCTCGCTTGCCATCACGGAGCCGGGCGGCGGGTCCGACGTGGCGAACCTCAAGACCACGGCCCGGCGCGAGGGCGACGACTGGGTGCTGAACGGCTCCAAGACCTTCATCACGGGCGGCATGGAGAGCGACTATTTCGTGGTCGGCGCGCGCACGGGCGGGGAGGGGCTGACCGGCGTTTCGCTCTTCTTCGTGGAGGCCGATCGCAAGGGCTTCTCCCGCACGCCGCTCGGCAAGAAGATGGGATGGTGGGCGTCCAATCAGGCCGCGCTCTATTTCGACGATCTGCGCGTGCCGGGCGAGAATTTGATGGGTCAGGAGAACTTCGGCTTCCTGCAGATCATGGAGAATTTCAACTACGAACGGCTCAGCCTCGCCGCGATTTCGCTGGGCATGATGGAAGCGGCGCTGGAGGACAGTATCGCCTGGGCGCAGCAGCGCGAAACCTTCGGCAAGCCGCTGATCCGGCACCAGGTCATCCGGCACAAGATCGCCGATATGAGCGCCCGGATCGACGCGCTTCGCAGCCATCTCTGGATCCTCTGCAAGACCATCGAGGACGGGACCATGCCCGTGGCGGAAATCACCAAGACGAAGTTCTTCGCCACGAAGGCGCTCGAATTCGTCGCCAGCGAGGCCATGCAGATCCTGGGCGGTGCAGGCTATCTGCGCGGCAACCGCGTCGAATCGATCTACCGCGACGTGAAGGTCATCGCCATCGGCGGCGGCTCGGAAGAGATCATGCGAGACCTGTCGGTCCGACAAATGGGGCTATGACGATGAGCGACGTGAACATTCAGACCGCGCATAGCAGCGCCAGCCAGGTGATCGACTAGGTCGAATACCACGCCGCGACAAAGCCGGGTGCGCGCGCCATGGTCGATCTGGCGAGCGAGCGGAGCTACACCTATGCCGAGATGCACGACCGCGTCGCCAAGGCTGCTGGTTTCCTTCGCGCCAAGGGCATCAAGCCGGGCGACCGGGTTGCGTTTCTGTGTCTCAACACGACCGACGTGATGGAGCTGATCTTCGGCTGCTGGCGCATCGGGGCGATCTGCCTGGCGCTGAACTTCCGCCTGACTCCACCGGAGCTGACCTTCATCCTGAACGACAGCGAGACCACGCTGGTCCTGGTGGACGATCCGTTCGCGGGCGTCGCCGAGGCGACGAAAGCGCATTGTCCCAGCGTCGAGCACTGGGTCGGCACGACGGGCGTGGGCAAGGAGAGCGATTGGGAGTCCGGATTGGCCGCCGCCGACCCGGTCTACGACTTCTATCCGCAGGGCTACGAGGACCAGTGCCTGCTCATGTATTCCAGTGGCACGACCGGGAACCCCAAGGGCGTCATCATCACGCACGGCATGGTGGAGTTCACCAATGCAGGCGCGGTGAGGGCCGGGGATAGCAGCCCGAACCGGGTCTGCCTCAACAACATGCCGCTCTTCCACATTGGCGGGCTCGGCGTGACGGCGCTGCCCGCCACCTGGATCGGTGGCTGCATCGTCATGATGCGCCTGTTCGACGTGGACGCGACCATGCAGGCGATCGACAGTGAGGCGCTGAACATCGACACGCTGTTCATGGTGCCTGCGGCCTACAACGCCATGCGCATGCACCCGAACATCGACAGCATCGACTTCTCGCGCATCCAGGTCGCGCTGTGCGGCGGCGAAACCGTGCCGGAGCCGCTCTCGCGATTCTGGCTGGAAAAGGGCCTCGTCATCCAGGAAGGCTACGGCATGACGGAAACCTGCGCATCGGGCACGACCCTGCGCAAGGAGGACATTCCCCACCGCATCGGCAGCACGGGCCGTCCGCTCTCGCATTCGCGCATCAAGGTCGTGGACGAAAACGACCAGGAGGTCGCGCGCGGCGAGGCGGGGGAGATCCTGTTCAAGGGAGCTTCCGTTACGCCGGGCTACTGGCGCAACCCCGAGGCCAACGCCCGCAGCTTCACCTCGGATGGCTGGTTCCGCTCAGGCGACATCGGTCGGATGGACGAAGACGGCTATGTCTATATCGAGGACCGGGTAAAGGACATGTACATTTCCGGCGGAGAAAACGTCTATCCGGCTGAAATAGAAGGACTACTCTACGAGATGCCGCACTTCGCGGAGCTGTCCGTCATCGGTGTCCCGCACGAAAAGTGGGGCGAGACGGGCTGCGTCGTGGCCGTGTTCAAAGACGGCCAGTCCTGCGAACTAAGCGATATCGTGAAACATCTCGACGGCCGACTGGCCCGCTACAAGCTGCCGGGCCATCTGCATGTCACCGACGCGCTGCCGCGCGGCGGCTCCGGCAAGGTGCTGAAATACCAACTCCGCCAGAGCGTGCCGGGAGAGCTGGAGAAAGGTTAGCCGTCCGACACCATGCCGTTCGGATTGATCTCCGTTTCGCAGATGTCGGTCACTTCCACGCCTTGGCTATCGACGAAGGTAATGCGCTCGGGTTCGATGATGCGTGTCATCTGCTGAGTCTGCTGGATCGGCTCGTAGGGCGGATTGTCGATTTCCGTGATGGCCGTGTAGGTCTGCGTCACTTCGGGAATGACGACGCGGGTCAGCGCGCTCACCGGCATGCAGGTATCGATCGGCTCGACATTAATGACGACGGGCTCCGGCACGGGGTCGGGAACCGTGTTGCAGGCCGACAGTGTGCCGAGGGTGGCGACGGCAAGGATGGCTATGCGCATGGGGTTCTCCGAAATTCGATCTGGGCCAAAATGGCTCTCGTCGGGACGCTGACACGGTCAAGCGTCGAAATTGTGACGTGGGCGCAGACTTTTCACGCAGCTGCGTTCGGTCGGCGGGTCGAGGATAGGGTTAAGACTTTCTTTCTTAAAACGTGATGAACGCTGTAGCGCGCGCGCTGTCAATTGCGGATGTCTTACGGGCGTTTAAGTTGGCGCGGCGGGCGGGTGCCATAAGAGCGGCCCGGATCACATCATCGTAAAGGAAACGGATCGCCGTGACCCTGCTTCATATTCTGGCCCAGATTCAGGTCCAGTTGCCCGTCATGCAGCTCGAACCGGTCAGCACGGGGGATTTTTCCTTCCTGTCTCTCTTCCTGATGTCCGACTGGGTCATCAAGGGGGTCATGCTGATTCTCGTGCTCGCCTCGATCTGGAGCTGGGTCGTCGCCATCGACAAGTTCATCCTGATCCGGATGCTCAAACGCCGGGCGACCGATTTCGAGGACACGTTCTGGTCCGGCCGCACGCTGGAGGACCTGTCCGTGGCGCTGGGCAACGATACGCGCGACCCGATGGCCCGCGTCTTCGCCGCCGCCATGCGCGAATATAACGAGTCCGGCCAGACCGTGCAGCGGGTCGGTAGCGAAAATGCCACGCACGAGCGCATCGATTCGGTGATGAATCTCGTCATCAACCGCGAACTCTCCAAGATGGAGAAGGGTCTGCCCGTGCTGGGCACGGTGGCGTCCATCTCCGTGTTCATCGGTCTGTTCGGAACCGTCTGGGGGATCATGAACTCCTTCCGCGCCATCGCCGCGTCGGAGAACACCAACCTCGCCGTGGTCGCCCCCGGTATCGCCGAAGCCTTGTTCGCCACCGCGCTGGGCCTGATCGCGGCCATCCCGGCCAAGATCTTCTACGACATGTATCTGACCGATATCGACAAATATGGCGGTCGCCTCGAAGGCTATGCCGACGAACTGTCCGCCATTCTCGGCCGCAAGCTCACCAAGGGCAGCTAGGATGGGCATGTCCGCACAGCGCGGCGTCGGCCGGAATGGCGGTCGCCGGCGCCACCGTCGCTCCCGCGTCAGCTCGGAAATCAACGTCACGCCGCTGGTCGACGTGATGCTGGTGCTGCTGATCGTCTTCATGGTCGCCGCGCCGCTGCTCTCCGTCGGCGTTCCCATTGATCTTCCAAAGACCGACGCCAAGGCGCTGCCCTCCACCAATGAATTGCTGACCATCACGGTCGATTCCGAGGGCCGGGTCTTCCTGCAGGAGGAAGAAGTCCCGATCGACGCGCTCGTGACCCGCCTCGTCGCCGTGTCGGAGTCCGGCTACGACGAACGCATCGTCATGCGGGCCGACAAGGACTCCAATTACGGCGCGGTGATGCAGGTCATGGCGCGCGTCAACGCGGCCGGTTTCTCCAACCTGAACCTGCAAACGGACCCGATCAACCAGTGATCCGTGCCGGGCTTCCCATATCGCTCGCCCTGCACGGGGCCGTGTTGTTCGGGGCCAGCCTCGCTTTTTCCACGGCGCAGCGTCCGATGGAGACCGGACGGATCGTGCCCGTGGAGCTCGTGACGGTCGCGGACGTCACCGACATCCGGGCGTCGCTGAAGCGCGAGCGGCCAGAGCCCGAACCCGAAGAGCCGATGCAGGTCGAAACGTCGGAGCGGAATGCGCCCGAGGAGTCCGACCGCGTCAACGTTGCACCGGACGAGGTCGTGCCCGCTGACGCCGTCCCTCCAGTCGCCCAAGCCGAGCCGGACGACAGCGACGCTGAGCCGGTCGAGGTCGCCGAGGCCGCGCCGACCTTGGATCTGGACCGCATTTCCGGCCTG
This sequence comes from Litorimonas sp., assembly GCA_049673465.1. GTDB lineage: Bacteria > Pseudomonadota > Alphaproteobacteria > Caulobacterales > Maricaulaceae > Litorimonas. The sequence continues at coordinate 2,112 of JBATXP010000162.1, read as the reverse complement.
ATCGACAAGTCCAAAGATGTGGCCACGGTCGCCGATAGCCAGGTCGCGGCGGAGAACCCCGCGGAGCGTCTGGTCTTCTCCGACCGGGCGCGGGAAGGGGTCGGGTCCGGCCTTCGCATGACGGTCTCGGAGCTCGATGCGCTCAACAGCGCCATGTACCGCTGTTGGCGAAAGCCGGCGGATGCGACGGACCTGGAAAATCTGATCGTGCGCCTTCGAGTCGAACTGCTTCCGGGCGGCTATGTCCGCGAGGCCGAAGTGATCGACCGGGCCGCGTCCCGTCGCAACGCGCCCGGCAACCCGTTCTGGGACGTGGCGGAAATGCGCGCCGTCCAGGCCGTCAAGAAGTGCGCTCCCTACGACTTCCTTCCGGCGGACAAGTTCGATCAGTGGCAGTCCCTGATCTTGAACTTCCGCCCCGATCTGTGACTTAAGGCGCCCATGACGCGAATTCTGACTCTCCTTCTCGCCTTGGCGGGACTGTCCGTTCCGGTTGCGGCCCACGCCCAGATAGAGGTGGACATCACCCAGGGCAATATCGACCCGGTGCCGATCGCGGTGCCTGACTTCGTCGCGACCACGATTGAAGATGCCGAGTTGGGCGCGCAGATCGCCGGGGTCATTCGCGCCAACCTCGAAGGCTCCGCCCTGTTCCGCTCGCTCGATCCCGAGAGCTTTCTGGAGACGCAGACCGACATCGACTACGAGCCGACCTTCGCCGACTGGCGCGTGATCCGCGCCGATGCGCTCGTTTCGGGACGGATCGTGCGCGAAAGCGCGGACCGCGTGCGGGTGGAGTTCCGCCTGTGGGACGTGTTCGCAGGGCGGCAATTGCAGGGCATTCGCTTTTCCACCGCGCCGGACAATTGGCGTCGAACGGCGCACAAGGCGTCGGATGCGATCTACAAGGCGCTGACGGGCGATGACGGCTATTTCGACTCGCGCATCGTCTTCGTGGACCAGCGCGGTCCCAAGACGGCGCGCGAAAAGCGCCTCGCCATCATGGATCAGGACGGGCACGACCCGCAATATCTGCTGGGCGGCTCCGACCTTGTGGTGAGCCCGCAATTCAATCCGACCAGCCAGACCGTGACCTTCATGAGCTACGAGACCCTGCCGCCGCAGGTCTACATGCTCGACATCGAGACGGGACGCCGCGAGTTGCTGGGCAGTTTTCCCGGTATGACCTTCGCGCCGCGCTTTTCTCCGGACGGGGAAAGCCTGATCCTGTCCATGGAGCAGCGCGGCAATATCGACATATACAGCATGGATCTGAGGACTCGCTCCACGGAACGATTGACGACGGATGCCGGGATCGACGTATCGGCGAGCTATTCGCCCGACGGCGGCAAGGTCGTCTTCCAGAGCGACCGGGGCGGCACGCCGCAACTCTACGTGATGGATGCCAATGGGGCAAATGTGAAGCGGATCAGCTTTGGCGACGGACGCTACAACCAGCCCGTCTGGAGCCCGCGGGGCGACCTGATCGCCTTCGTGCGCCAGAACCGCGGCAAGTTCGCCATCGGTGTCATGAACATGGAAGGCAAGAAGGAACGCATCCTGACCGATGGCTATCTGGTCGATATGCCGAGCTGGTCGCCCAATGGCCGCGTCATCATCTTTTCCAAGGAGACGCGCGGTCGCAATGGCGAGGCGGAACTCTGGTCGGTCGATCTGACGGGCCGTAACCTTCAGCGCGTGGACACGCCGGGCCAGGCGACCGACCCGGCTTGGTCATCTATCTTGGAGTGAGCGCGAAATAAGCCCGTCTCCGCCACATTTTGGCCGCGAGCCTTTTCAAAGTTTCACGAAGTCTCCTTTGACGCGACCCGCGTTTGGCTATTCAAGGTCATCGCAGGACAATAATGGACGGAACATGACCAAAACGACCCGCTCTCTCGCTGCCCTCTCGCTCATGGCCTTACTGGTCACGGCGTGCTCCACCACGCCCGAGCCGGTCGAGGAAACGCCCGTGGCCGTCGAGGCTCCGGTCGAGTTCGTGCCCGCGCCGGACCCTGCGCCGCGCACCATCACGCCCGCGCCCGGCCCGACCGTCATGCTCGACCCCAACCAGCCTCTTCCCGGATCGATAGAGGATTTCGCCTTCCAGAC
>JBATXP010000161.1:0-1865 GCA_049673465.1 Litorimonas sp. | reverse complement strand
GCGAAGCGACCGAAGGTGAGGCTGGAGAGAGACAAGCGGAGCAACGGGCCGGGATGGCATCCGGCCCGCCGTGTGCCCTCCGGCCGAGAGCGGCCGGCGGCCGTCAGCCGAAAGCTGGCAAGCCGCTTATCCGTCTCCCGGCGTGCGCCTATTGCAGGCCGTCGGAGCCAACGCGCTCACGACCAGGTGCGCACACCGGACGCGCGGGCTCTGCCTCCGCGTAAATGGTTTTGTTTCTCCCTTCCCCATCGCGGGGCAGGGCCCGCGCTTCGTGCCATCACCGGCACAAAACGCCACTCTTGCCGGACGGTGCGGTCCGGTCGCACCTGACCCCCTGCCCGAAAGGAGACCAACATTCTGCCGCCTACCCATTCCGCCGACTCAACCCACGCGTCGAAGCGCGGCTTCGATCCGCTCCATGGCCTGCACGAAGCCTTCGCGCTCCGTCTCGTGCAGCACGCCGAGCATTGCGCTCATATTGGCGCGGTCCTGGGCGTGGATGACGTGGCGGAGCCGGACGCCGGCTTCGGACAGGCGGTAGACCTTGGCGCGGCCGTCCGTGGGGTGTGCGTCCTTGTCGAGAAAACCCATGCGGACCAGCCGGTCGAGCGCGGATTGAAGCGTGGTGGCGGGAATGAGCAGGGCAGCGGCGATATCGGTGGCGCGGATGCCGGGATGGGCTTCGAGATATTTCAGCGTCTGGTAGTCGACCGGATTGTAGCGCAGCGGACGCGGCTCCCCGTCCGCGCTTTCCACCAGAAAGCGGTTCAGCACCGCGTCCACCGCGCCCAATAGCCTGCCCGTATGATCCCTATTCATATCTTTTTGTTGCGACTTTCGTACTTTTTGTTACGAGTTTCGTAGTTAAACACTAAAGGAGCTCCTTGCCGTGCGCAAACATCTTCTCGTCTTCCTCGCGGCCGGATGGCTGGCCGCTTGTTCCAGCACGGTCGCACCGCCATCCGTGCCGCCGTCGGACTTCTCCACCTACCCGACCCTGTCGGAGAGCGGATATGCGTCCTTCACGATCACGCGCGACTTTCCGATGGAGCTCGCCGAGCTGCGCGGCTTTCTCGACGAGGACAACCGTATCGTCGCCAACTTCGAGCCGACGGAGGCCATCGCCATGCCGGTCGACACGGTCTATTTCGACGGAAACTGGCCCGAGGTCGGCGCGACCCGACGCGTGGAGCAGGATGACGGCCATTTCGTGCTGGAACGCGTGCTCGTCAGCCGTCCCGACCGGTTCGAATACCAGATCTGGGGCTTCACGGGTGCCGTCGGCAACAATGTGGAACACGTGCATGGTGTGATGGAGTTCTTGCCGACGCAGGACCGGGAAACCCGCATGAACTGGACCTATAAGGTCAAGCCCGATGCAGGCTGGAAACGTCCCCTCGTCCAGCGTTTCGTCGACCGCGAGATCGGGCCGTTCCTGACCGGGTCCATCGACAGGACCCTGGAACAGGCCCGCGAGCGCGTGGCGGCGGAGTGAGCCGTCTGGTTGCGACCGGCCGGATCCTGACCGGCCTCTTCTTCGGTCTTGCCGGAGTCAACAAGGTCGCGACCTATGGCGAGACACTGGATGCCATGACAGGAGCCGGACTGCCGGCCCCTGCCCTCCTCCTGCCGCTCGTGATCGCGCTGGAGATCGGCGGGGGCGCGGTCGTGGCGGTCGGGCGCGGGGGCCGCTGGCTCGTCGCGGCGGCGCTCGCCCTGGCTCTCTTCACCCTCTTGACCAATGCGGTCTTCCACCGCTTCTGGGACCTGGACGGACCGGTGGCGCGACTGGAGTTGAGCCTGTTCTTCAAGAATCTGGTCGTGGCGGCTGCGCTGGTCATGATCGCGGGACTGGCGTTGGATCG